>NZ_MRZU01000003.1:477500-717500 GCF_002153915.1 Methanonatronarchaeum thermophilum | reverse complement strand
TAATAAAGGATTCAAGTTTAAATGAGCAAAGTAAAGAAAAATCTATCCAGGTACTAAGGAATTTGAAAGAGGCTGAAGATAAAGTTCATAGAGATTTTTCTGGATTTCATGAGGTTGGGAAGGTAGATGCCCTTGCTGATATTGTTGGTTCTATAGTAGGTTACTATGATTTGGGTTTAAACAATAAAGAGGTTTATTGTACAGAATTAAAGGTTGGGGGTGGATATACAGAAACAGAACATGGGTTATTATCTGCACCTACTCCTGCAACACTCGAGATTCTAAAGGAAAATAAAATGAAGTTTTCTGGAGGCCCAGTTACAAAAGAAATATTAACACCTACAGGAGCAGCTATATTATCCGTGTTTATAGATAAGTTCACCACTTTTTTTCCTCCGATCAAGATAAATAGGATTGGTCGTGGTGCTGGGAAAATGAAACTTAAATCACCAAACTTACTAACGCTTTGTATCGGTGAAAGTCAGGGAAATTTAATTGAAGATAGTGTAGGGATGCTTGAAACCAATATTGATGATGTCGAGGGGGAGGATGTTGGGTATGTTATTGAAAAATTATTAGAGGAAGGCGCTCTTGATGTTTCTGTCGTACCAGCATTGATGAAAAAAAGCAGAATGGGTAATATCTTGAAGGTAATATCTAAAAAGGAAGATTTGGAAAAGTTATCTGAAATTATTATCGAGGAAACAGGAACGTTAGGGGTTAGAGTATCAGAAGAAACACATAGGTTGATAGCAGAACGTGAATTTAAGATTGTAAAAATTTTTGATTATAAAGTAAAAGTTAAAATTGGTAGATTTAAGAATGGACGAATTATTGATATTTCCCCTGAATATGATGACTGTATGAAGATCGCCAAGAAAACAGGAAAACCGCTTCAGCAAATAAAAAAAATAGCTGTAAATAAGGCTATGGAGGATATTAATTGAAAATTTCAACAGGCATATCAAAGGTTGACAGCCTATTGTCCGGCGGAATGGAAAGAGGCTCTATTACCCATATTTATGGAGAGTCTGGTTCAGGTAAAACAACTTTTTGCCTACAATCTGCAGCTGAAATAGCCATCAATAAAAAAACAATTTACATAGCTAGTCCCCAATTCTCAGCGCAGAGGTTTAAACAAATAATAGATACAGAGAACTCTAAAAAAATAGCCTCCAACGTAATAGTTTTTCAAGTTAACTCATTAGAGAAACATGAAGCAGCAATAAAAAACATAAAGAATATCAGTAATAATCAAGAAGTCGGGTTAATAATCCTCGATTCTCCAGCATACATAGGGTACACAGAAAAAGAAAAAAATAATTTAAGTATGATTAATCAGATTTTATATTTGTTAAGTACTGCGAAAAAACAAAAGTTCCCTATCTTACTTTCAAATCAAGTATATACGAATATTAATAAAAATGAACTTATTCCTATTGGCGGAAAGTTAATTAAAGACATTTCGAAAGATATCATAAAACTAGAAAAAAAGAATGATGATAAGAGGAAGTTAAAACTAAAAAGCAAAGAAATAACTAAAGAAATAGATTTAAAGGTAACTAAAAGCGGATTAAAATAATATTTTTAAATAGTATTAATTTGAAACTATTAAAAAACCTATTGTGAGTTTTATATTAACTATCTATAATGTATACAGGTTATACAATAAAAACACTTTTTTACGAGAAATATAAATTGAAATAGATAATTTAGATACCACTTTAAAATAAAATTTAAATCAGTAAAAAAACTAAATTTCCCTATAACCCGAAATATTTAGTCTCTATATATTTATAGGTAATAATTACCTCTAAAATTAATGAAAAACCTACAAAAAAGAAGGTTTAAAAAATTCAGAACTTAAAAATTACCGAAAATACCTAAAACAAAACTAAAAGAAATTTAAACAAAATGAAAAGCTTTAAATAACGGCGCTCAGCACTCAAAATCTTCTTCATTAAATCTGTCAGGCCAAGGTCATCATCGCGCCAATAACAAAATGAATTTGTATTAACAAAAAATTTATGAATAAAAAAATCTCTGTTTATTTTTTATACATATCAATGAGTTCATCTGTAGTTGTACTTTCTTCTGAATTCTTATCAGGTCTGAACCCTATGAACCTAGGGAATCTAATTGCGATTCCTTCTTCACCAATTTCATCATAACCAGCTGTGTGTACTGGGCTTTTAGTTAGCTCCGCTCCTAACACTTCAACAACAATTTCTGGTTCGAACCACTGATCTGGTTTTATCTCTGAGGAGACTCTCGCTGCTTTCCTTTCAGATTCAAATGGCCTTAGTTTTTCTGGTAGCTTCTCCAGTGTTTCATCTGAGAATCCGGTTCCCAACTTGCAGACGGTTTCAAAGATGTCTTTCTTTTTATTGTATACAGCGCATAATAAAGCGCCATATAAACCTGATCTTCTTCCCCTTCCTGCGAACCCACCGACTACTGTTAGATCTAATGTATCGGACATTCCTGTCTCATAGTCTTTTTTCCATTTTATCCATAACCACTCTCTAGCTCCCGCCCTATAGACCGAGTCTTTGGAGCAGGATTTAATCATAATCCCTTCCTGCCCTTTATCCACCGATTTATTGAAGAACTCTTCTACTTCACGTAACTCGGTCGTCTTGATTATATCTGAACACCGTATAATTTCATTTTCGGATATTGTTTGTTCAAGCTTTTTGCGTCTTTCTGGAAATGGTTTATCAAGCAAACTATCTTCTTTGTACAGTATATCGAATAGGAAGATTTTTACTGGGATTTTTTCTACATATTTATGGATGTCGTATTTTCTTTTTCGCTGCATTAGTGTCTGGAAATCCTGTAGTTCTCCATCTTCGTAGGCAACTGCCTCCCCCTCCACAATAACCTCTTTACTTTCGATAGATTGATTTATGGCTTGTACTACATCTGGATATTGGTGTGTAATGTCTTCCATTCTTCTTGAATAGATATTTACCTCACCGTCTTTCTTGTGTATCTGCATCCGCTCGCCATCGTACTTAACTTCAGCAGCAAACCTATCTTCCAGTTTATCTTTAACTTCATCCAGGATTTCGAGTCTCTGCGCCAACATCATCCTTATCGGCCGACCCACCTCTACCTCTATTTCCTCGAGACCTTTGAGTCCTTTATCTGCTAGTTTTTTGCCTACAAGGCCTACGTCGCTTGAAATGTTGTAGGCACGTTCAACTTCAGGCCGGTTCTCCTTATCTCCTGTGTAGGTTTTTGCTAGTGCGTCGAGTAGTGTCATGGCTCCGATTCCAAGCCTTAGCTTACCCAGTGATATACGAACGATGTAACGAGCATCAACACTATCTGCCCGGGTTATTAATCCAGCAAGTGTTCTAAGTTTTTTATCGTAGGAGCCTGATCCCTCAAACCTACTGATGTCGTTTAGACCCTGATGAACTTCTGTTACGGTTAGTTCTTTTTGTTCTCCGAAAAATGAGTTTAAGGTCTTTGTCTCGCCCGAGATTTTTTGTGCTACGGTCCCCAGGTCTCCAGTTTCTCGGAAGAGTTCCTGAACCTCCTGTTTTGTTTTGGAGGATGCGATTGAGATTGCTTTGGCAACCATCTTGTTACCGAGACCTAACACCGCCTCTTCGTATTCCGCGTTTATCTGGCCAAGAACCAAATAACAAACAATATAAACCTCACTAGCTGGGGTGCTTTTGAATAGGTCCACGAGAATATCGGTCATCTCATTCCGAGACCTGGTTTCTTCTATCTTTAGGAAATAATTGGTTAGTTCCGAGAAACTTAATGATTGAGACATGATATAGGTTTATTTTTTTTGTTGGTTTTTTATGTGTTTTAGGGCTTTTTTTGCGTCTTCCTTCTTTAAATCAACTTTATATTCCTCGAGAAATTGTTTTAGTTGGTTGTGGTTTATTTTTGGGTGTTTTTTGGCTGTTTTTAGTAGTTGGTTGTAGTTTCTTTTTGGGTAGAATTTTTTTTTGGTTTTTTGTATGAGTTTTTCCATTTGTTTTTGGGTTATTATGTTTTTTTGTGTGGCTTGTTCTAGGTTGTATCGTATGTTTATTAGGGGTGTTGAGAGTGGTTGGTAGTTTTGTGGTGAGTATGTGAGTGCGACTTCGTCGTCTGAGTTTATTGTTCCTTGTTTGTATCTTTGGTAGATTTCGCCGATTCCTTTCATTCCGTATTGGTCGAGTTCTGAGGCTCTGAGTGCTCCCATGCTTGAGGCTCCGATGACGTTTATGTTTTTTTCGAGTGTTTGGAGTATTTCTCTGTGTGATACTGAGCAGTCTTGTGAGAATACTCCGTCTATTAGGCAGATTGTGTGTGGGTTTTGTTGGCTGGTTTTTTTTATGTCTCCTCTTTCTGCTGGGGGTTTGTAGTCTGCATCTAGTATTTTTTTGGCTTGTTTATGTTTGAGGCTTGGCCCCACGAACACAACTACCTTTTTGTCGGGCATTGTGGCATCTCCTTCCTATTCTTTCTGGGTCTACTGCGAATACTTCTAGTCCTGGTATGATGACTCGGACTACTGGTACTTCTAGTTCTGGTAGAGTTAGGTTTACGAATATTGCTTTTTGTATTCCGTTTTTGTTTAGTTGTTTTAGTGTGTGGCTTATGTCGTCTATAAAGTCGTCTTTTATGTATGAGATTTTTTCGAGGTTTTGGTATTGTTTGGTGTTTTGGTTGTTGAACCAATGTTTGTTTTGGTTTTTTACGGTTTTGTATTTTAGTTTACGTTTGTTGTCTCCTTTTAAGGTGTCTTCTCGTGCTCCGTGTATCTGGGTTGCTCTTGATTGGGCTACTTCTGTTATTGCTCTTTTTATTGCAACTCTAGCGTCGGTGTGTGTGCCCATTCCGATTGTTAGTAGGGCAGGGTCCTGTAGTTTGTTGTCTTCTGAGACTGCTGCAAATGTAGGTATTCCGATGTCGTTGGTTAGGTCTCGAATTATTATTGAGATATCTTGTTGTTCGAACTTCTCGATTAATTTGTTTATTTCTTGGTTTTGTAGGTTGATTTTGGGGCCTGTGTCTCTAGCTGCTTCTGCAAGTGACCACGCGTCTCTCTCGATAACTTCTGTTAATCCATGGAATACTGCTTCTTCCAGAATGTTTCCGCTTGCCAACCCATTTGTATTCGTTTGGAATAGTCCACTGCCTTTTTTACCTGGAGACAAGGGATGGAAAACTGCGTTTGCAGGAACATATATCTCTTCATCTTGCATCATGTCATAGCCTTTAATCCAAGATATACGAGCCATCAATGGGTTTGGCGTAGTTTCCGGCAATATTAGGGTTCTTGGGTCTAATACATTTGTTTTTTGAGTTAGGTTGGAGTAACTGTCTAAAACCAACTCTCGATCATGAAGTTCTGAGGAGTATCGCTCTATTCCCTCCATAATAGCTGAAGCTTTAGCCTCCGCTTCAGTACTGCCCTTGCCATTGTAAACTGAGATCGCGCCCTTCTCAGCGGTTGGCCGGATACTGGAGTATACAGGTATTCCAACTCGGTCTAAACCTGTTATGTCGGCAACCCTTGTTATCCCAACATCATCCTTTAAAGGCTCGATTTTCTCCAAAGTCTCTTTAGGAGATATAACTCTGTGTGTACCATTTATATAACCTTTTTTTGTAGTATCAATGTTCATATTATCAACTAATAATGAGCTTTAGACTTAAGATATTCCATTATAATCTTTTTCGATATGGTTTTGGCTGGTTTTTTTTGGGTTTATAGGTTGTTTTTTCTGACGTAGTAGGGTAGTGTTTCTTTGTTGAATTTTTGTATGAATTCTCGTGTTTTTCTGTCGCTAGCGTTGCCGCTTCCGAATATATCTCCGTGTATGTTTCTTAATCGATCTAAGTTTCTTTTTTGGTGTATTTTTGCTATGATTGCTGCTGCGCAGACTATGTCCCATTTTTCTTCTGCTCTGTGGTTTATGTGTAGTTTGATTTCTCGGCTTTGGCCGTTTAATCCCTGTGTGATTCTGTTTCTCAACATTTTAGTGGTTGGATAATAACAGTCTATGTAGAGGTGGCTGGGTGATATCGAATTTATAAGTGAGATGATCGATTTGTCTTCGATTTCCTGTAGTGGTGTCCCGTTTTCTTTCAGTGACTCAATCTCTGTTGGCGAAATAACTATGGTTCCAGTTTTAGCAATAGAAAAAATTTTATCTCCCAACCGCTGAATAGCGTTTCGATTTAGTTTTTTAGGGTCTCTTAACTCGAGAGAACGTAATAAAGAAAGTTCTTGATTATCAACCAATACGTATCCGATAATAAGGGGTCCAACAGCCTCTCCAACACCAACTTCATCTATACCCAAATAAGATTCTTCCATTTTCAGTTTTTAATTTTTTTTTGAATAAATAAATTTTTTATAGTTTTTTTATTTAGAATAACGAATAATGAATCCACACTTTAAATAATTTTTTTAATTAATAGAATAATTTTTTAAACTCATTCACTGCTTAATTTTTTTAAATCTGGATGTTGAAGTTCTTCACTTGAAAACTTTTCTCTTTCTTTTAGAACTCTATACCTTTTTTCTTGCCATCTTTTATGCCTAACTAATACTTTAACAGGTATACTATCTATTTCAAGTATTTTTGAGATACAAATTCGATGTCTTCCAGTTAAAAATATTAATTTACCATCTCTTCCAATTGCTATAGTCACTTCCCTATACTTGGGGTCTTTTCTAGCTATCTTATCATCCTTATTTTTATCATATCTAACTGGAGGTGCATATTTTTCAAGATTTTTATGTATTTCTTCAATAGATTTATAGCCGTTTTCTTTGATGCTTTTATATAGTTTTTCAATTCCATCTATTCGATTTTTTATTATTTCTTTTTTTCGATTGCTAGATAACTTATTTTCATAAAACTTTGTATTACTCCATGCTACATCATTTAAGTAATGATTTTTAATAGATTGAAATAGTATGTAATTCTCGAATGGAACTAATCCTCTTTCTCCTTTTTTTAAATATGAATAATCTACATTATTTTTTTTGAATATTTTTTTATCCCAATCTCCGCCAATCACATAAGAACCCTTCGCATATATTTCATGTTGAAAGGGATTTTTTAAAATGTAATTAATTTCATTTGGATTAACTTGAATTACCTCTCTTTTTTGTGATGGGGCTACTTTCCCGTATTTTAGTTTGTATTTTATAGACCTAGGAAACTTTGTTAATTGATAAGAAATAAACAATTTGGAATCCTTTAAAAACCTGTTAAAACCTTTTTTCCTGTAAATCCAAGCAGCTTTTTTGATAGTTTCCCTAATATTCATATTTTAACAGCCTTGGTTTTTAACATCACATAACCAGATATACTTCTAAAAATTTTTCTATAATCTGATTAATGTTGCGCATAACCTAATCTATCTTAGTATCTACGGTTAAAATTAAATTTAATTCCTTCTTTATAGCCTTATAATTGATATCCCGTTATTTTTTCAATATCAATTTTTTGATAAGAGAGTTAAAAATAGGTTTTGAGCATTTTATTGTTTTAAAAAGGACATTATTTAATGAGTTATATACCTCAATAATTTAATATAGGCTATTCTTCCTTCTATTATTTAATTTATTTTCATGATTTTTAACGGCTTTTATTAAATTTTTATGTCCTTCTACTTAGCTGATGTCAGATACCTGGCCTTCGAATTTCAAGTAGAAATATATTATATTAAATGGTATTTGGCTAATTCATTTTAGGTTATCTTCTTTGGACTTACTTTTTATCAATTTTCAAAGTATGTCGATATTTTATTTATGGATATTTTATTTATGCGTTACTTCAATTCCTTCCAATCTTTTTATTCTGTTTTGTTTATAATATTGTGTGGGAGGTCCTTTGTTTGAGTAGGCTTAGGAAGTTGTTTGTTGTTTCGGTGTCTGTTAGTGTTGTTACTTTGGCGTTGATTTTGTTGTTGATGGAGGGTGAGGATCTTTTGGTTAGTTTAGGGGCTGTTGACCCTGTTTTTTTGGTTTTGGCTGTTGTTCTTCATGTTGTTGGTTGGGTTTTTTGGAGTTTACGTATCGATGTTTTCAGTCGTGCTTCTGATATTAAGTTGGGTTTGAGGAAGAGTTTTGAGATTGTGGTGTCCAGTACTTTTGTTGCCAGTATCACTCCGTCGTATGCTGGTGGTGAGCCTTTGCGTGTTTATTTGATTGGTAAGGAGAAGGGGTATGCTGGTCGTGCGAGCGCTATTGTTTTTGCTGAACGTGCTCTTGATTTTGTATTCATAATCTTGTTTGCTTTAGTTGGTATGTTTTATTTGAGGGGGCAGTTTGATCAGATTGCAAACTTAGATATCGCGTTCACGATGGGAGCTGTTATAATTGGTTTATCGGTTTTTGGTTTGGTTTTAGGGTTTTTTAAACCCCATTTGATAAAAGGTTTTTTCAGTAAGTTTGAGAAACCGATTGAGAATTTTAGTGAGGGGACGATGGAAAAAATCTATAGAGAGATCGACTCTTTCCATAGAATATTATGGATGTTTATTCGGCAAAAAAGAAGGTACCTACTGGGGGCATTTTTCTTAACGGTTGTATATTGGAGCATCCACTTCAGTATTCCGTATATACTTTTTGTTGGGATGGGTAGCCAGGTGGATTTCTTTACCGTTTGGTTCGGATACTTCCTTGTATTACTATTCTTGTTGATACCATTAGCTCCAGGCGGTAGTGGTTTGGCAGAAGTTGGAGGTTTTGTAGTGTATTCAGCATTAACCGGCGCAGCTTCAATAGGAGTATTAGTGTTACTATGGAGGCTATCCACGTATTATGTAAATCTAATTGTGGGGGGTCTGTTGATCGGGAAGGTAATCAGAGATATTTCAGTTGTTGAAGAAAAAATCAAAGAACCTGTTGAGGAAATGGAAGGAAAAACTGTTAGAGAAATCGAATAAAAAAATACCAGAAAGTTATGGGAGGAGTTTGGTGTGGGTTCTCGGGTTGTTTTTTAGATAGTTTTGTTGGTTGGGGTTGGTGTTTGTTAGTTTTGTTGGTTTTGTTGGTTGTTTTTCCAGAATTCTCCTAGTTTTACTACGTTTCCTATTACTGTGACTGCTGGTGGTTTTAGGTTTTGTTTTTCTGCGATTTTTGTTATGTTTTTTAGTTTTCCGTGTACGACGCGTTCGTTTTTTGTGTATGCGTTTTGGAATGATGCTACTGGTGTTTCTGGGTCTTTTACTTTTAGTATTTTTTTGACTATTTTTGGTAGGTTTCCTACTCCCATTAGGACTACTATTGTTTCTGCGTGTGATATTTGGCTCCAGTTGATTGTGCTTTCTTTTTTGTTTGGGTCTTCGTGGCCTGTTACTATTGCTAGTGATGAGGATACGTTTCTGTGGGTTACTGGGACTCCGAATCTGGCGGGTACTGATATTGCGGTTGTTACTCCTGGTATTATTTCGTATTTTAGGTTGGCGTTTCTGAGTGATAGCATTTCTTCTCCTCCGCGTCCGAATAGGAAGGAGTCGCCGCCTTTAACTCGTGCTACTGTTTTTCCTTTTTTTCCTCGGTCTACCAATATTTCTTCGATTTCGTGTTGTTTTAGTTTGTGTTTGTCTGCTTTTTTTCCTGCATCTATTATCTCTGCGTCCTTTCTAGCTTTATCTAGTATTTTTTTGTCTATCAAGCGGTCGTGTACAACTACGTCTGCTTTTGATATTATGTCTAGTCCTCTCTGGGTTATTAGGTCGCTGGAGGGTCCAGCTCCGATTAAATATACTTTACCTGTCATTTTCAAACACATCGTTTTTATCCATTATCATTCTAGCTGCTTTTCTACCGATTTTTTCTGCATTTGTAGGTTCACCTACTACCTTGACTCTCTCCCCAATCTCTATGTGTTCAAGGGTGAAAACCAGTTTTTCATCTACCTGTCCGTAGGCTCCTACCGGTGTTGTGCAGCCGTAACCAAACTCGTTCATGGCTGCTCGTTCAGCAACAACTGAATACCGTGTCGGCTTATGGTCTACTGCACTACATATTTCTTCCATTTCTCTGTCGTTTGCTCGGCATGTTATGCATAATGCGCCTTGTGCCGGTGCGGGCAATGTTTCTGGAACTTTAAATCGATAATCAATCTTATCTTCCAACTCTAATCTATGTAAGCCGGCTTCAGCCAACATAACAGCATCCACATCACCATCTCTCGCTTTACGTATCCGTGTGTCGATATTTCCTCGAATCGACTTAAGTTTAAGGTCGGGCCTTAACTTCTTGATTATTGCTTGCCGTCTAGGACTTCCAGTACCTATAACACCGCCTTCCGGTAGTTCATCTAATGCACCACCAACTAACACATCGTTCGCAGCCCCTCTCTCTATATAGCCGGAGATCTTGATTTCACTGCGCATTCTGGTAGGTACGTCTTTGCAGCTGTGAACTGCTAGGTCGATAGCATCGTTTATCAATGCTTCATCGAGCTCCCGAGTGAAAACACCCTCACCCTCGATATCCTCTATCGATTTCCAGTTTTCTTTATCACCAAGTGTCTCAAGCGTCTGAATACTATAGCTACGACCGGTCTCCCTCTCCAGTATTTCAACTACCTTCTCAGTTTGAGCTTGTGCAAGCCGGCTTTTCCTTGTTCCAACACGAATCATAATACTTTCTCCAAAACGTCACTAGCAATATCAACAGTATCTTCTATCTCTCTATCTGAATGTACATATGATATGAAGCATAACTCGTATTGGGATGGCGGTAGATACACGCCATTCTTAGCCATCTCCCTATGAAACTTTTTATAGGCCTCAAAATCACATTTCTCTAAATCCCCGTAATCATTAATCTCTTCACTGCAGAGGAATATTGAGAACATAGACGAAATCCCCTCAACATTCACTGGCAATCCTTTAACCGCCTTATTAAGTTTACTGCGTATTTTTTCTCCCTTTCTGTTCGCTTTATCAATTATATTGTCTTCTTTGAGGAGTTTTATTGCCTCTATGCTTGCTGCAGTGGTAACTGGGTTTCCACTGAAAGTACCTGCTTGATATACATCACCCTCCGGAGACAAGTGTTTCATGATCTCTTGTTTTCCACCGAAAATCCCTATCGGGTATCCACCTCCAGCTACCTTACCCAAGGTAGTTAGGTCAGGCTCCAAACCAAACAGTTCTTGAGCACCACCCATAGAAACACGAAAACCAGTGATAACTTCATCAAGCACAAACAAAGACCCATAATCACTCGTCAGATCTCGTATAAGCTCTAGAAAACCATCTTTAGGCGGTATACAACCAGCGTTACCAAAAACCGGCTCCGCAATAACACAAGCAATCTCACCCCCTATCTCTTCAAAAACACTTTTAAGTTTTTCTTTATCGTTCCACGGCAAAACAATCGTTTTCTCAGCTAGTTCACGGGGTACTCCAGGACTGTCTGGAGCTCCATGTGTTGAAGCACCACTACCAGCCTGAACCAAAACAGAGTCATGAGCCCCATGGAAACCACCCTCAAACTTAACAATCTTATCCCGACCCGTATATCCACGAGCAAGCCTTAATGCAGACATAGTAGCTTCAGTACCCGTGTTCACAACACGAACCTTATCTATACTACTATAATGTTTTGAAACCAGCTCAGCCAACTCAACCTCCTTTTCAGTAGAGGTTCCAAAAGCCCAACCACGCTCCAACTGCCTTTCAACAGCCTGCTTAATCCTCGGGTGCCGGTGACCAAAAATCTGAGGACCAAAAGCAAGCGAGTAATCAATAAACTCATTCCCATCAACATCATAAATCTTAGAACCCTCAGAATCCTCCATAAAAATCGGAAAAGGACTATAAGACCTAGCAGGACTATTCACACCACCAACCAAACAATCCTGCGACCGAACAAAAAGCTCCTTAGAACGCCTAAACTCATTCATAATACCACTCCTAACTAAATAGTGACTTCAAAAATATAATATACGTGGAAACCAACCAAACAAAAACCCTACCAAAAACCTATTTCTCACAGATAGAACGGAGGGGGTATAGATGTTTCAAAATTACAGTTCATATAAAAAACATTTTTCAAAGCTTGTTGAACTTGAACGTAAAGAAGAGATGGAGAGACATCGCTCTGAAATCAAGGAACTAAGTCCTAGAGAACGTGAAGATAAAGGCCGCGCCCTACTAAACATGAATAAAAGAGATGAAGGGAGAGGAGTCGGTCAAAAATACAAGATAAAGTTTGTTAAAAACAGAGGTAGAGAGTTACCGGATAACGAGATATCGGTTGGAGACCTGGTCATGATAAGTAAAAATGAACCGTTAAATCCCGAAAATCCAACTGGAACCGTTATAGAACAAACCAACCACTCCATAACAACTGAATTTACCAGTAAACCCCCTAGATTTGTTTTTAGTAAAGAAGTTCGAATAGACCTCTATTTAAACGACATAACATACCAAAGAATGCTAGAGGCACTCAAAAAACTAGAGAACCCTACTGACAAACAAAAAAGAATCCAAGAGAAACTTTTAGGACAGAAAAAACCTGAAAGAAACAACAAACCTAAAATCGAAATCTACAATGATAAACTCAATGAACCGCAGATTGAAGCTGTAAGGAAATCACTTGCAGCCAGTGACATCTTCTTGATACATGGTCCACCAGGAACCGGTAAAACCACCACGTTAGTGGAGGCGATAGAACAACATGTTGATCGGGGAGACTCTGTTTTGGCTACAGCGGACTCAAACGTAGCGGTCGACAACCTCGTGGAGATGTTGTATAAAAGAGGTAGAGAGGTAGTTAGGATTGGACATCCAGCAAGAGTCACAAATAGATTGAAACAACATACACTTGACAATTTGATACAAAAGACAAAAGAATACCAAATGGCTGAAAAAACAAGGAAAAAAGCCTTCAAACTACTCGAAAAACAAGATAGGCATACCTATCCAAGTGGTAGGTGGAGAAGAGGCCTAAACAACAAGGCAATAAAGGACCTCGCAGATAAAGATGAGACCTCCAGGGGAATACCTCTGGATAAAATAAAGAGCATGGCCAAATGGCTTGAACTACAAAGCCAGATAGACCAGTTATTCAATAAATCAGATAGACTGGAAGAAAAAGCCATAAATAAAGTACTGGATGAGGCAGAGGTTGTCTGCACTACAAATTCAACTGCAGGTAGCGATTTGATGGAGAACCAGAAATTTGATTCACTATTCATTGATGAAGCAACACAATCAACTGAGCCATCCTGTCTCATACCAATAACAAAAACCGATAAAGTGGTGATGGCTGGTGACCACAAACAACTACCACCAACAATACTGAACGAAAAAGCAAAACAAAAAGGCCTGAAAAAGACATTGTTTGAAAGAATGATAAATAACGTAGGCAACCACCACAAAACCCTACTAACAATCCAGTATAGAATGAATCAAAAAATAATGAGTTATCCGAACAGGGAGTTCTACAAAAATAAACTAAAGGCAGCTCCCCAGGTAAAAAGACACAGTTTAAAAGACATCACAAACAAAACAGATAGCCTGATCGAGCCAAGACAACCAATAACATTCATAGACACCGAAGGCTCTTCAGAAAGACAGCCAGAAGGCTCGAACTCAAGACAAAACAAGGGAGAAGCCAGAATTACACGCAAAACCATAGAAAGATTAATAGATATGGATATAGAGCCAAGTGAGATCGGAGTGATTACGCCTTATGACGCCCAGGTAGACCAGCTAAGACAGGAACTACCGGACATCAAGGGCTTAGAGATAAAGACTGTTGATGGGTTCCAGGGAAGAGAAAAAGAAGTGATAGTAGTCTCCCTTGTCAGATCAAACCCAGAACAAGAAATAGGGTTCTTAAGAGACCTCCGTAGGTTGAACGTCGCAATAACAAGAGCGAAAAGAAAATTAATACTAATAGGGGACTCAGAAACGCTCAGAACAGACAAGGCCTACAGAAACCTAATTAACTACGTACAAAGTCAGGGACACTACCTAAAAATGAACCCAGAGACAATAAAAACAAAATAAAAAGCCCATAATGGGCTTTTAATCATGCATAGATATCTCTAGCAACCTCTTTTAAACCGAGTTCATCTAATTTATCTTTGGAGGGAACTCCATCTTTAGTTCTCCAACCCCGTATTTCGTAGTATTCCTCTAGCACTTTTGTATATTTCTGTTTATCTAGTTTTGCTCCTTTTGCGGGGCCGTCTGGGATTGGTTCTTTGAAGAACCTTTTTGGTGGGTAGTCGTCTTTTTTACGGATTCCTTCACGGATGTTAAATGCTCGTTCCAAGTTGTATATTCGTTCTCCCGCGGTATATAGGTCTTTTAGGCTGTAGTTTATTCCTGTTGCGCTGGATAGTAGGTCTCTGAAGTTTTTTAGTCTCTGTGGGTTCATGACAATACCTTCATATTTGCATAGGCCGAGGGAGTCAACCACTGTGTGTCTGTTTTGGCTCCATACAACATGGAATGTGTCTTTACCGAGGAAAACTTCTACGCCTTCTGGCTCACCATCTATCTCTGTGTCGGCAGCTTTTTTGGCAACTTCTTGGGTTGGGTAGGCAGCTGAAAGACCTTTCAAGTGATCCATACCTCTTGTGGCGGTGCATTGATTCAAGGCCCATGGGTAGTGGCTTCTTATGTCACCGAGAGAACCACGCATACCCTTTGTCTCCACAACAACCTCCCTTTCGGTATCACCTGCTAGTGAAGCCAGTTCGGATACTCCTTCAGCCAACTTATCGCCGAAACCCTTACGGAAAGCGGTCATCTCCAACAACCTAACTATAGAGTCAGGATTACCCCACTCCAAACTAACATCACCAACCAACTCATCGCTTAACAAACCTTCTTGGTAGAGATGCATTGCTACAGCGATAGAATGTCCTGTGTGCATGGTGTCAAGACCATATTTATTGGCCAGTGTATTACATTTCAAGATTGAAGCCAAGTTCATGTTGCCTAGTTCTGCTCCAAAAGCCGCTACATTCTCATATTCAGGACCACCACCACGTGTTTGATAATCCCCCTCTTTTACATGGTAGTATCTGCTGCAGCTTGCTGGACATCCATAACAACCCTTATGACTCACAATATACTTCTCAAGTAAGGTTTGGCCACCACATTCTTCAACCCACTCAGGCCAACTACCACCTTGGTAATGTCTATAGCCACCAAGACCTGCATCGTCAATAATTCGCTGTAAAATTGTTGTACCAAGCGTTGAAACAGTTTCATAGTTTGGATGACTAATGACGGCTTCCTCAAGCTCATTACAAGCCTCTAAAAAAGAACTGGGGTCAGCAACCTGAACGCCTTTAGTTCCACGCACAGCTATTGCCTTCAGGTTTTTAGAGCCCATCACAGCCCCCATACCAGTCCGGCCGGCAGCCCTATGCATATCGGAGATAACACAAGCAAACTTAACCAAATTCTCCCCAGCCTGACCAATAGAAATCACACGAACACTATCATCCCCCAACTCCTCTTGAATCGCTTCAGTCGTCTCCCACGTATCACAGCCCCATAAATCACTGGCATCCCTCAACTCAACATCATGGTCATCAATCCATAGATAAACCGGTTTATCCGCCCGTCCTTGAACAAAAATATGATCAAAACCAGCATTATGCAACTCAGGACCCCAATGACCACCAGAATTACTATCACCAAAAATACCAGTAACCGGAGACTTAGAAGTCACAGTAAACCTAGAAGAAGAAGGAGCCAAACTACCAGAAAGAGGGCCATTACCAAAACAAATCACATTATCCGGCTCCAAAGGCCTTACATCAGGCCCAACCCGGTCATACAAAACCTTAGCATTATAGCCAGCACCACCAACAAACCTCCTAGCAACATCACGATCCATCTCACGAACAAAAGCCTTCTCCCGATCTAAATCCACTTCCAAAACATTCCCACTCCAACCATACCAATCAGACATCAAACACACCTCAAAACATCATGCTTACAAGCATCAACACATATAGGTTCTTCATCACCACATAAATCACATTTAACAGCTACCCCAGACTTTGGATCTATCCATATCTTATCACACACATCAGTACACCTACCACACCCACTACACAAATCAAAATCAACTACGATTGCACCATTATCTACCGTTATAGCTCTAGTATCACAAACCTCGAGACAATCCTTTGAATCACATTGATCACAAACCAAGGGGTGATAAAAACCATTCTTTTCATCAGATTTGACTTTCACACCTGAACGCCTTGGATTAGTAACACCCTTTTCACCAAAAGACCGGCTTTTATTCCAAGAGCAAACAATTTCACAACGTCTACAACCCCGACAGCTCTCCATATCTACCTTAATTTGACTTACATCACCAGACAAAATAATCACCAATAAACCTAATTCGAATAAGAGGATGTCTTTATACCTAAATTAAAAAAAGCACTAGTAATACAGTGGTAATACAAAATTTAATTAGAGAAATATTATTTTTGAACAGGTAAAATAATCAATGTAAGATTAATAGGTTTACCAGTAGCCTTTAGAGGTAGTTTAATGGTTTATAACGAGATTAAGAATTCATATTACCGAAAAATTAAGAAGGTATACAAGGAAAATGGATTTAAAGGTGTTTTAAGATATTTATTAGACTATTTTGAGGAAGGAAACTTTAAAAGCAATTTAATCGCTCTCTATAGGTATATAAAAGATAAACTAAGATATAGGCGTGCAATGCCACACCCACTCAAAATCATAGAGATAAACCCAAATAAGGTTGAGTATATGCAGAAACCACGTTTTAAGGGGAGTTTATTCACTTATTCACTGAGTGGGAACTGGGATAAAAATAAACTAGAGGATTATTCTGAATACAAAGAAATTAGAAATAAAACCAAAGAAAACAGGTTTTTAGTTCCAATCGAAACCTACTCTAAATATAAAAATTTTAAAAAGCATTTTGTAGACGGTGTTCCCTGAGAAGAAACCGAGTACTACCAAAAAAATCCAAAAAATTGATGAGAGAGACCCAAGACCCAAAAAAAGAACTGGAACCAAATAAAAGCTTAATAAAAGAATCAAAGGACTTGATAAACTATATAAAACAATTAGAGAAGAGGGATACAAAACACAGAAAGAAATCCAAAATAAAACAAAATCTGAATCAGTTCCATTAAAATAAAAAAACTGATATACTATCCTCTGCAGAAAAATGAAGTCAGAATAAATATCGGGGGAGATGGATATTTAATTTTTTATGAAGGGAGACATAGGTTGATTATCGTGAGACCTATCGGACTATATAAAATACCAGTTAGAGTCATGGTCAGACATAGAAAATTGGTGGAACTAAGAAAAGAAATTGCAAAAGCTCAAAAGATAGAAAAAATAAGTTATAAACCAAAAAGACACTTAAATCATCCAGACATGAAAGATATAAATAAACAGTTCATATAGTTAACACATATTAACTCTAAGCAATTAAATCTGATTGTATCCTAATTAAATAATTAAATATTTTGAAAAAAATCAAATCTTCGAATTTTAAATAATGTACATAAAACCTAATCTTTTTATTATGTGTTGAAGAGGAAAAAACCTCTTATTTAAAACTTTAAATTTATAGAATACTTCGAATTATATACAACTTGGGATATAATGATTAATAAAGAACTTCAAAAATCGAGATACAAATCATTTAAAAATATATGGAAGGAAAAAGGATTCTGGAATGCAACTAAAGAGGTATATACCCAATTAAAACCATATCTCAATTTAAATAAAAAATATAAGTTAAAAAATATTTTTAGATATTATTACAATCGATTTAGGTTTAGAAAGTCAAGGGAAAGTCCGTATAAACTTTTTTACATAGACCCATCGGAAATTGAATATAAAACAAAATATAAAAAAAATCCCTTTAATAAAAATGAATACTACCGTATCAAGGAATCATTACAGTACAAATCGTTTTATAAACACTTTATAGAGGGTGTGCCTTGGGAAGATACTGGATTTTATCAGAAAAAAATTAAAAAGGCTGAACAAGGGATAGTCAACCCAAATAATCGATATGGAACAGTTAAAAAAATAAATAAAAGATTTAAAGAAATTGATAAATTAGCTGATAAATTTAAAAAAGATGGATATAAGACTCAGAGAGAAATAGATGAAGAACTTGAAAATTGTAAGGAAATACCTTTGTTAGAAAAAGCCCCAATCCCTGAAAAAAATGAAGTTATAGTTAATGTTGATGAAGATGGGACTTTAATACGTTATGGGAACGGTAGACACAGGTTCAGACTAGCTAAGATACTAAACATTAAATCAATACCTGTTAGAGTTAGGTTTCGCCACAAGAAATGGCATAAAATTCGTGAAGAAATTGCTAAGGCTAATAAAATCAGCGAACTAAGTGAGAAAGCAAAAAAACACCAGAATCATCCAGACCTACAAGACCTAATAAAAAACTTGGAAGACTAAAAAACAAGAACCATTTTTCAGGTTAATTAAATTTAACATATATACTTTAGTGATTCAAGGTTAACGTTTTGGTGCGAAGGTAAGATGTTGTTTCGAATTTATCTAAACATTAAACGATAAATCTGTCTGTGTTGATTATGTCTAAGGAGAAGTGGGTTGAGAAGTATAGGCCGGAGTCTTTTGAGGAGATTTCTGGTAATAGTAAGGCGGTTAAGAAGTTTGTGAAGTGGGCTAAGAAATGGAGAGAGGGAACGCCTAGTAAGAAGGCGGTTCGTTTGGTTGGTCCGCCGGGTGTTGGTAAGACTACTGCTGCGTATGTTTTGGCTGGTGAGTTTGGTTGGGAGGTTATGGAGATGAATGCTAGTGATGAGCGTGCGAAGGATATTGTTGAGCGGTTGGCTGGTACTGCTTCGTCTTCTGGTACTTTGTCGATGGGTACTGGTGGCAGGCGTCTCTTGGTTATTGATGAGGCTGATAATCTTCATGGTAATGCGGATCGTGGTGGTAAGGCGGCTATTACTAAGATAATTAAGGGTTCTAGTCAGCCGATTGTTTTGATTGCTAATGATGAGTATGGTATGTCTGGTGGTATGCGGCGTAACACGATGAAGATTGAGTTTAAGCATCCGAGGCAGGGTGAGGTTGTTAAGGCGTTGCAGAGGGTTCAGAGGAGGGAGGGTTTTAAGGCTTATAAGAATGCTTTGAGGGAGATTGCTAGGAATGCGGATGGTGATGTTCGTGGTGCAATCAACGATTTACAGTCGATAGCTGAATCTAAGTTGGTTGGTGGGCAGGATGTTTTGAGGAAGGATGATGTTGATTTGGGTGATCGGAATCGGGAGGAGAATATCTGGAAGTTGCTTAACTCTGTGTTTAGGAATGATGATTTTAGTAAGTTGTTGAGGGTTAAGCGGGATCTTGATTCTGATATAACGCCGGATGATTTGTTGCATTGGGTTGACAGTAACTTACCTAAGAAGTATGATGGGGAGGATTTGGTTGGCCCAACAAGGTATTTGGGTAGGGCTGCTGTTTATTTGGGGCGTGTTTCAACCAGTGGTAACTATTCTTTGTGGAGTTATGCCTCGGAGATGTCTACTTTAGGGGTTTGTGTGAACAAGCCTTTTCAATCTGCACCTCAGTATCGGGGGCCTGAGATGTTTTCGATGTTGTCTAAAGCTAGGTCGGTTAGGAACAAACAGAACAGTTTAACGAGGAAGATTTCTGATGGTTATTTTGTTTCTGAGGATATGGCTGTTGAAATGATTCCCTATCTGAAATTGATTTTCAGTTCCGATGAGGAGCAAGCGGTTAGGATAGCTCATCGCTTAAGGCTTAGTGAGGATGAAGTCGGTTATTTGGGTGGTGACCCTGAGATCGCGGATAAAGAGATCAAAGAGGTCAGGGAGATAGATGAAGACGAAGATGAAGCACAGGTATCATTAGGTGATTTTTGATGGCTATGTTGTTCGATAAATACAGACCCAAAAACCTAAACGAAGTTGTAGGTCAAGATATTTCAAACGGCCTTGAAAGACAGATTGAACAAACTGGACTACCACACACAATTATATCTGGAAAAAAAGGCAGCGATAAAGTAGAGTTCGTCTACGCATTATCCAGAACCGCGTTTGGAGAGCAGTTTGAAAACAACACAGAGTTCGCCAGTGTAGAAGAGTTTTTCTCCAGAACCAAAAACGACCTAAAAGACGACCCCAAATTCTCCAGATACTTCAAAGAAGCTAGACAAGAAACCAAACGACTATACCAACGATACGACATCGACAAATCAGCAGGCAGCGTCAGCAAAGAAAACGCATTCAAACAATACATAAAAACAATGTCAAGCAACCACCCAGTAGGCCAAGCAAACTACAGACTACTAGTACTATTCGAAGCAGAAAGACTCTCAAAAAACCTACAAAACGCATTAAGAAGAACAATAGAAAAATACGGAGACAACTGCCGATACGCATTCATAGTAACAGACCTAAATAATCTAATCCCAGCACTACAATCCCGATGCCTACACATACCAACCAAAACCACAGAAAACACACAAAAAAGAATAAAAAAAGCAATCAAACAAGAAAAAATCAACATAACAAAAGAAGCAACAAAAGTACTACTATACACAACAGAAAACGACCCAATACAATCATTCCTACTACTAGAAACACTAAACAGCACAACAACACAAAAAATCACAGTCGAAGACATCAAAAAAACAATGAAACAAACAACAAAAACAAACATAAAACAAAGCCTCCAAAAAGCAGTAAACGGAAAAACAAAACAAGCAATCAAAAAAACCGACCAACTAATATACCAAGAAAACCAAAAATTCGACAAACTACTCCAAAAATGGAGCAAAACAATAAACAACCTACCACTAAACGACCAAACAAAAGCCAAAATAAAAATCGAACTAGCAGAACTAGACAAAAACATAACACAACTACCAGAAGACCCAAACCAAAAAAAGAAATACGGCCGAACACTCTACAAACAATTCCTAGCAAACATAAACCAACAAACCAAACCAAACCAGACATAAAATACTTTAAAATGTTTTTTCGGGCTCGTAGCTCAGCCTGGCAGAGCGTCTGGCTCTTAACCAGTTGGTCAGGGGTTCAAATCCCCTCGAGCCCGCTAAAAAAAATTACCAATCCCATATTGATTCGATTTTTATGTGATGGAGAGTAGATTTAACCTTTATTTACCTATCTCTTTTTTTGTGTTTGTATTGGCTCGGTTTTGTTTTTTTTCTGTGGTTTTGGTGGTGTTTGGGGAGAAATGTCTTATTGTTGTGGGGTTATTTTTTGTGTTGATGGTGGTGTTTTTTTGGGTGATTTGAGGCAGAGTTTGGATGAGAATTGGATGGAGGTTGCTCGTGTTGTTGCTAAGCGTTCTACGTGTACTCGTAGGAAGCATGGGGCTGTGATTGTTAAGAATAAGGAGATTGTTAGTACTGGGTATAATGGTGCTCCTAGGGGTTGGGAGCATTGTACTTCTACTGGTTGTAATCGTGAGGAGTTGGAGATTCCTAGTGGTCAGCGTTATGAGTTGTGTCGTGGTGTTCATGCTGAGATGAATGCTGTTGTTCAGGGTGAGAAGCAGTTGATGGAGGGTGCGACTATTTATGTGACTGGGTATCCGTGTAGGATTTGTGAGAAGTTGATTGTTAATGCTCAGATTGGTGAGATTAAGTATCTTGATGATGGTGTGATTAGGTCGTTAGATGTGGATAAATTAGAAGAGGAAGAAAATCAATATGGTGAAGTGGAGATTTAAATGGTTGTTGGAGTTACTTTATTGAATGTAAAGCCTGGTGCAGAGCGTGAGATTCAGAGGGATCTTGAGAGCCGTGATGGTGTTCGTGAGGTCCTTCATGTGTTTGGTGAATATGATTTTATTGTGATTGTTGAAGTCGATGGTTTGAGTAAGTTGAACGATATAGTTGATGAGATACGGGAGATAGGTGGAGTGTTGTCCACACAGACAATTATAGGTGCTGAGATGTCTTGAAAGACATTTCATTCGGTATATCAAGAAATTTAAAGTGTTTCGAGGACCAAACATAGGTAGCCTGATTGGTTGTTTTTGTAGTATAGATTATGGTATAGATTTTATTTGGAGCGCCTTAAACTGATAGATTTAGTTATGTTGGCCTGTAACGGCTGGAGGGGCATGTATGGGTATTGAGTATAGTTCTAGAGATATAGAGATATTGGAGGGCTTGAAAGCGGTTCGTAAACGCCCAAGCATGTATATAGGGAGTACCGGGCCGGAAGGCCTCCACCACTTGATTTACGAGGTAGTTGACAACAGCATAGATGAGGCTATGGCTGGATATTGCGATCGGATAGATGTCACAGTTGAGGATGGGGAGACTGTTACGATCAGTGATAACGGTCGTGGTGTTCCGATAGATAAACATCCTGAACTTGGTAAGAGCGGTGTTGAGGTTGTTATGACCAAGCTTCATGCTGGAGGGAAGTTTGACCGTAAAACCTACAAGGTTTCTGGAGGGTTGCATGGTGTTGGTGTTTCGGTTGTTAACGCTCTCTCTCAATGGCTTGAAGTGACTGTTAGGAGGGATGGTGGTGTTTATTGTCAGAGGTATGAACGTGGTTTACCTGTAACTGAGTTGAAGCGGGTTGGTAGTTCCAGTGAGACCGGGACAACCATCTCTTTCAAACCTGATCCCAAGATATTTGATGAAATCAAACTGGATTACAGCCGTGTTTTGTCTCGTATGCGTGAGCTGGCTTTTCTTAACAAGGGTCTTCAAATCGATTTGAAGGATGGTAGGAACGGTAGAACCGATTCATTCCATTTCGAGGGAGGTATCAAATCCTTTGTTGAGAAGATTAATGATACTAAAGAGGTTTTGCATCCGGAACCGATCTATATAACCGATGCGGTTGACAATGTGGAGGTAGAGGTTTCTCTACAGTATACGGATGGATACAGCCAGAAAGTACTGTCTTTTGCAAACAACATCAATACAAAGGATGGAGGTACACACCTAAGTGGTTTTAAATCCGCTTTAACCAGAGTTATAAACCAGGTTGGTAGTGACAAGGGCATCTTAGATGATGAGAAGTTGTCTGGCCAGGATGTGCGTGAGGGTTTGACCGCTGTAGTGAGTGTACGGCTTGAAGAACCACAGTTTGAAGGTCAAACCAAAACCAAGTTGGGTAACGGTGAGGTTCGTGGTATAGTTCGCAGCGTAGTCAACTCCGGTTTGAAGGAGTTTTTATTGGAGAACCCAGGTGTGGCTGAAACCGTTATATCCAAGTCTGTTCAAGCTATGCGGGCTCGTAAAGCAGCTAAAGAAGCTCGAGAACTAACAAGACGTAAATCAGCTTTAGAAAGCACCAAACTACCTGGAAAACTATCAGACTGCACCTCCCGAGACCCAGAACTATCAGAACTGTTTGTAGTTGAGGGAGACTCGGCTGGAGGTTCAGCAAAACAAGCAAGAGACCGTAGGTTCCAAGCAATACTACCCCTAAAAGGAAAAATCCTCAACGTAGAGAAAGCTCGTTTAGACCGGATATTAGATAACAAGGAGATAAAAAGCCTTATAACCGCTATAGGAACCGGGATAGGAGACGAGTTCGACATAGAGAACCGGCGTTACGACAAAATAATAATAATGACAGACGCCGACGTAGACGGAGCACACATCTCCACCCTACTACTAACATTCCTATATAGATATATGAAACCATTAATCGAAGAGGGAATGGTATACCTCGCAAGACCACCACTATACAAGATAACCGGTCGTGGAAAAAGCAAGTACGTATACACAGAACAACAGAAACAAAAAACTCTTCAAGAAATCAACAACCCAGGGATACAGCGATACAAAGGCCTGGGTGAGATGTCACCACAACAACTATGGGAAACCACAATGAACCCCGAGAACCGGATCCTACTACAGATCCAGAACCCCGATGACGTAGGAGCCGACGAACTATTCACAATGCTTATGGGAGAGAAAGTAGAGCCGAGAAGAAACTTCATAATCGAAAACGCATCAGAGGTCACAAACCTTGACATCTAAAAAAGGTGATTTTTTTGAACCCAAGTGAAGCACGCAGAGTCGAAGACGTCCAAATACAAAGCAAGATGAAAGAAGCCTACCTAGACTACTCGATGAGCGTCATAGTAGGTCGAGCACTACCCGACGTCCGAGACGGATTAAAACCAGTACACCGCCGCATACTATACGCAATGCACGACATGGGTCTAAGACACAACAAGCCATACAAAAAAAGCGCTAGAGTAGTCGGAGACGTCCTAGGTAAATACCATCCACACGGCGACACAGCCGTATACGACGCAATGGTCAGAATGGCCCAAGACTTCTCACTAAGATACAGATTGGTAGACGGCCAAGGAAACTATGGATCACTCGACGGAGACTCCGCAGCAGCAATGCGATACACAGAAGCAAGATTAACCGAACAAGCCGAAGAGATGCTGGAAGACCTCGACAAAGAAACCGTAGACTGGAAAGACAACTTCGACGGCTCAATGAAAGAACCCGCAGTACTACCAGCAAAACTACCAAACCTACTCGTAAACGGCGCATCCGGAATAGCAGTAGGAATGGCAACAAACATACCACCACACAACCTAACCGAAGTCATAGACGCAGCCATACACCTAATCGACAACCCAAAAGCAGAAATAACAGACCTAATGGATTACGTCGAAGGACCCGACTTCCCAACAGCCGGAGAAATCATCGGAAGAGAAGGAATCTACCAAGCATACAAAACCGGTAGAGGAAAAATAACCGTCCGAGGCAAAACCAGAATCGACGAAGACCAAAATCAGATCATAATAGACAGCATCCCATACCAAGTCAAAAAATCCAAAATCGTAGAACAAATAGCCGAACTCGTAAAAGAAGACAAAATACAAGGCATATCCGACCTACGAGACGAATCAGACCGAGAAGGACTCAGAGTAGTCATAGAACTAAAAAGAGACGCCAACCCCGAAGTAGTGCAAAACAGAATATACAAAAGCACAACCCTAGAAACCACATTCGGAATAAACAACCTATCCATCGTAGATAACGAACCCGAAGTCCTATCACTAAAAGAAATGCTCCAACACTACATCGACCACAGAACAAACGTAGTGAAAAGACGAACCCAATACCTACTCAAAGGAGACGAAAAACGCCTACACATAGTAAAAGGATTAACACACGCAGTAGAAAACATCGACACCGTCCTAGAACTACTACAATCATCAGAAGGACGAAAAGACGCAATGCAAAAACTACAAACACAATACAACCTAACAGAAAAACAAACAAAAGCAATCCTAAACATGAGACTACAGAGACTAACAAAACTCGAAAAAGAATCACTAAAAAAAGAACACAAATCACTCAAAAAATCAATCGAACAATACAAAAACCTACTATCCAAACGCCAAAACCTACTCGACCGAGTGAAAAAAGAACTCGTAGAACTCAAAGAAAACCACGGAGACACACGAAAAACCCAAATAAAAGACGGAATGGAATCAATACAAGAAATAGACCTAATACCCAAAAAACAAGTCACAATATTCCTAACAGAACAAGGCTACATAAAAAGAACCCCACTATCCGAATACAGAATACAAAACAGAAGCGGAACAGGAATAATCGGAACAGACCTAAAACAAACAGACCAACTACGACAAATCACAACAGCATCCACACACGACATGCTACTACTATTCACAAACCAAGGAAACGTCTACTGGCTAGAAACATACCGAATACCCGAATACTCACGACGAAGCCGAGGAAAACCAATAGTAAACCTCCTACAACTAGACAAAAACGAAAAAATCACAACAATAATACCAACCAACAACCTCGAAAAAAACATAGACCTACTATTCACAACAAAACAAGGCTACATAAAAAGAACACCCCTAAAAAAATACAGCAACCCCCGAAAAACAGGAATAATAGCAATCGACCTAAAACCCAACGACCAACTAATAGACGTAAAAAAACTAGAAAAAAACCAAAAAATAATAATCGCAACAAAAAACGGCCAACTAACAAAATTCAACGAAACAGAAGTACGACCAACAGGCCGAAACACAATGGGCGTAATCGGAATGAGACTAGAACAAAACGACGAAGTCATCGGAGCAACAACAACAACCAACAACCAACACATACTCACAGTATCAGAAAACGGATACGGAAAACTAACACCAACCAAAAAATACAGACAAACACACAGAGGCTCAAAAGGCGTAATCACACTAAAAACAAACAAAAGAAACGGCAAAGTAAAAAAAATCGAAGCAGTAAACAAAAACCAATACCTAATGCTCGCAACCCAAAAAGGAATGACAATCAGAATACCAATAACAGACATATCAATACAATCAAGAAACACACAAGGAGTAAAACTAATGCAAACCAAAAACGACAAAATAACCGACATCCAACCAACACAAAACTAACACAAACACGCAAAATGACCTATACCGTACCGACAAAACAAAAAAAAATAATGTTAAGAACTTAATTTAGATTTTTTTTATAATAAGAGGTAGTTTTATGGAGGATCCTATTGCTGAATCGCTCGCGGAGAGCCAGAAAGAGATAAGTGTAGCTGAGTTTTTCGAACGAAACCGACAGATGCTTGGATTTGATTCAAGCGCCCGCAGCCTGATAACCTGTGTGAAAGAAGGGGTTGACAACAGTCTAGATGCGTGTGAGGAAGCAGGATACCTCCCAGACCTATATATAGAGATAACTGAAAAAAACGATGAATACAAAGTAGTGATAGAAGACAATGGCCCGGGAGTCATAAAAAAACAGATACCCAAAATATTCGGAAAACTCCTATACGGCTCCAGATTCCATAAATTTGTCCAGTCACGAGGCCAACAAGGTATCGGTATCTCAGCCGCCGTCCTATACGGCCAACTAACAACCGGTAAAAGCGCCCGCATAATCTCAAAAATATCTCCAGACGACCCAGCCCACCTCTACGAAATAAACATCAACACAGATACAAACGAACCTGAGATAACACGTGACGAAGTCGTAGACTGGACCCGGCCACATGGAACAAGAATAGAAATACACCTAACAGGAATGTATGTCAAAGGACGGAGACAATCCATATACAACTACCTAAAAACCACCGGCATCGCAAACCCACACGCCCGAATAACATTTGTAGAGCCCGGTGAAAAAAGAACAGTCTTCGAAAGAGCCGTAAACGAACTACCACCCAAACCAAAAGAAATCAAACCCCATCCAGCCGGAATCGAACTAGGAACCCTCCTAAAAATGATGCGAAAAACCGAGTCCCGACAACTAAACGCATTCCTCAAAAACGAGTTCACCAGAGTCGGTAAAACCACAGCCCAAGAAATCTGTGAAACAGCCAACCTAAAACCCCAAGCCGAAATAAAAAAAATGGGTCGAAAAGAAGCAAAAAAACTAATCAACGCATTCAAACAAGTCAACCTAATATCACCACCCACCGACTGCCTAAGCCCAATGGGCAGAGACCGCATCGAAAAAGGCCTATCAAAAGAATACCCAGAAGCCGAATACATAACCGCAACCACAAGATCAGCAAGCGTATACTCAGGAAACCCATTCATAGTAGAAACCGGAATCGCCTACGGCATCCAAAAACCAGAAGAAGAAAAAATAGACCTACTACGACTCGCAAACCGAGTACCCCTACTATACCAAAGAGGCGGATGCGTAACAACAAAAGCAATCAAAGACATCGACTGGCGAAGATACGAACTCAACCAATCAGGCGGAACAGGCATACCAAAAGGCCCAGCAGTAATAATGATCCACGTAGCAAGTACAAACGTACCATTCACAAGCGAAAGCAAAGACGCAATCGCAAACGTAGAACAAATAAGAAACGAAGTCGAAAGAGCAGTAAGAGAAACCGCAAGAAACCTCAAAAAATACCTAAAACGACAAAAACGAATCTCACAAAGAAAAAGCAAAAGAAACGTAATACAAAAAATAATACCCGACATGGCCCAAAAACTACAAAAAATAACAGGCAAACAAACCAAAAACACAGAACAAGTAATAGCCAAAATCAACAACAACTTCCTCGTAACAACAAACATAACAAAAAACCAAAACCACCACACAGCAACAATCAACCTAGAAAACCACGACAGAACAAAAAAAGAAATCCAAATAAACCTACCCCTAACAGACCAACTAATCGAAGCAAAACCAAAACCAAAAAAACAGATATCAGAAGACCACATCACACTACAATGGAACCGACAACTATCATCAGGAGAAAAAGACAAACTAAAACTAAAAATAAAAACACCAAAAAACCAAAAACCCAACATAAAACCCCAAATAACCGGCATACCAAAAGAAATACTAACAATAACACAAACAGGAGAAAACCAAAATGACCAATAAAAACGACCAAGACATAAAAAAAATACTCCAAATCGCACACCAATTCCACAACCAATTCGAAAACAAACAAATACCAGAAATAAAAATACCAACAAGAACCAAAAACAACATCGAACTCGACGAAAAACACCAGGTCTGGAAATACGGAGACAACAAAAGCACCAGATCCGCAAAAACAATACGAGGAGCCTACCGCCTACTAAAAATGCTATACACAATAGACTTCTTCAAAACCCAACTAGAACAACAACGCTCCTCAACCCTCCGAGAACTATACTACATAAGCGAAAACTGGAAAAACGCCAAATTCAAACAACAAAGCGAATCAGACAAACTCATCGAAGACCTCGAAATCGTAACCAACATGAAAAGAGAAGACTTCCACATACGACCCGAAGAAGACGGAGCAACAATCATAGGACCACTAACAATAGAAGAAAAAACAAAAAGAGGAACCAGAAAAATCCACTGCCAATACGACGTAGGAGAAGGAGGATACCAAATCCCCAACAACCCCGACAACGTAAAATTCAAAAACCACAACGCAGACTTCGTAATAGCCATAGAAACCGGCGGAATGAGAGACCGACTAATAGAAAACGGATTCGACGAAAAATACAACGCAATAGTAGTACACCTAAAAGGCCAGCCAGCACGCTCCACCAGACGAATAATAAAACGCCTAAACACAGAACTCAACCTACCAATAACAGTATTCACAGACGCAGACCCATGGAGCTACCGAATATTCTCAAGCGTAGCATACGGCTCAATAAAAAGCGCCCACCTATCAGAATACATGGCAACACCAAACGCAAAATTCATAGGAGTATGCCCAACCGACATAGTAGAACACGAACTACCAACAGACACACTAAACGAACAAGACAAAAAAGCCCTAGAAAGCGAACTAACCGACCCCCGATTCAACACACCATTCTGGAAAAACGAAATCAAACTCCAACTAGAACTCGAAAAAAAATCAGAACAACAATCACTAGCAAAATACGGCCTCGACTACGTAACAAAAACATACCTACCAGAAAAACTCAAACAAAAAAACATAATCTAAAACCCCAACAAAACCAAACCACAAAACACAACAATAAAAATCCAAATAGAGTTTAAAACAAGGTATGGCGTGTGTAGGATTAGAGAGTAAGTTTTTTTAGATATATTAAAACTTTTTTCCCTGTTGAAATCGTTATCTCTTGAGTTAGGAAGTAGGTTTTTGGCTGGTGGTTGTTGGTTGGTGTGTTAATCGATATTTTTATTGCGCATGATGAACTATTTTTCCTTACGTCAAAGCCTTCAGTGTTTCAGTTTAGGTACAGGGGTTGTGGGTATAGGTTTTTGAATGTTGTATTTGGTTTGAAAAAACGGATTTTGTTCAATGAAGACTCTTATACTCTGTATAGATCGTGATAATGATATTGGGTTGAAAGCAGGAGTAGATGGCCCTATCGTTGGGGAGGAAGCTAACCTAGAAGCTGCTCAGAAACTTGCTATAAACGATCCAGAAGATTCTGATATAAACTCGGTGTATGCAGGAGTGAAAACAGCTAGAGACCTAAAAAAACAGGGAGAAGATGTTGTTTTAGCAACAGTAACCGGTTCAGAAAACCTTGGAATAGAATCGGATAACGAAGTCGCCAGACAACTTGACGAAATACTAGAAAACCACCCAATAGAAAGAGCAATCGTCATCACAGATGGAGCCGAAGACGAAAACGTAATGCCAATCGTAGAATCAAGAGTAAAAGTAAACTCAGTCAAAAGAGTCGTAGTAAAACAAAGCCAAAACCTCGAAACAACATACTACCTACTCAAAAGATTCATGGAAGACCCCAGATTCATGCAAACATTCTTCATACCAATAGGCCTAGCATTAGTCGCATACTCAATATTCACATTCCTCGGCCACTCCGAACTCGCCATCAGCGGCATATTCATCGTACTAGGACTATACATGATATTCAAAGCAATAGGCGGAGAAGAATACATCTACAGAATCGCATACGAACTAAAAGAATCACTACTAAGCGGAAACATATCATTCGTAACCTACACAGCCTCATTCATAATACTACTAATAGGAGGAATGCAAGCATACCTAACATACCTAGAAATCGAACAAACATCCAACCTAGTAATGACCGCACACATACTAACCTCAAGCATATGGTGGATAATAGCCGCAGCTATAATGGGCCTACTCGGAAAACTATTCGACAGCTACATAAAAAAATCAAAACACGTATGGAGATACACAGTACTACCCTTCCTCACAATAGCAACAGGCCTAATAATATGGGGAGGAAGCGCCTACGTACTAAGCATATCAGAAGGCGCAACAACAACAGCATACCAAGTACTAGCATTCTCAATAATCGGAGGCCTAACAATAGCATTCCTAGGAATAATGGTAGTCAGATACGCCAAAAAAATCAAACAATCACTCAAAATGGAAACATAAAAAAACAAAAACCAAACCAACAAAAAAACAAAATTAAAATAAACAAAATTAGATTAAATTAGATTAAATTAGATTATATTAGATTGGACTGGATTGGATTGTGGTATCTTTTATATAATTTTTTTAGTTTGGTAGGTTTCTTTTTTTGGAGGTAATTGATATAGATAGAATTACTGTGAAGGCTCCGGCAACTGTTGCTAATATGGGGCCTGGATATGATGTTTTTGGGCTTGCGGTTAGAAGACCATTTGATAGAGTTACGGTTAAGAAATCGAGTGAGACTGAGATAACTATAAACGGTGTGGGTAGTGGAGATATACCAACGGATCCAGAACATAATACAGCTGGTGTTGTGGCTCAAAAGATGCTTCCGGATCAATCGGTACATATAGAGCTGCATAAGGGGATTCCACCTGGCAGTGGGTTAGGAAGTAGTGCTGCAAGCGCAGCAGCAACAGCAGTAGCAATAAACAAACTGTTCAATCTAAACCACACAACAAACGAATTGATAAATATAGCGGCACAAGGGGAAGAAGTAGCCGCTGGAGAAACCCATTCAGACAACGTAGGACCCGCAATAACTGGAGGATTCTGCACAATAAAACCAAACAACAACCAAATCAACCAAATAACCCCAAAACCCTTCAAAATAACCCTCGTAATCCCAGAACACACAAGCAAAACAAGAGAAGCAAGAAAACAAATTCCCCGAAAAATCACATTAAACCAAGCAAAACAAAACATCTACCACGCATCACTAATCACACAAGGAATTATTGAAGGAGACATCGAAAAAATCGGACAAGGAATGCACGATACAATTGCAGAACCAATAAGGGCCAAAACAATACCAGGCTATAAAAACGCCAAAAAACAAGCTCTCAAAACAGGAGCCCACGGATGCACAATAAGCGGATCAGGCCCAACAACAATAGCAGTAGGACCAAACCCCAAAAAAATAGGAAAACAAATCCAAAAAGCATACAAACAAAAAAACATAAACTCAAAACTCATAATCACAAAACCAGGAAAAGGCACCCAAACACTCAAAACCAAAACCTAACCAAACCACCCAAGAAACACAAAAAGATAGATAGACTAAACAGAACATAGTAAAACTACATAGCTAAATAAGATAAAAATAGGTTGGGAATAACCAACTTGGTAACCCCCCAACCAAGAAAAATTATTTTTTATTTGCTATGTTGTGTTGGCTGGGGGTTGGGTTTTGGTTCTGTTGGTTTCTATGCTTTAATTTTTTTTCTATGTTTGTTTGTGTTTTAGTGTTTGTTGTTTCTCCAGATTGATACTAGGTCGCTTAGTATTGAGCTGGCTGTTTCTTTTCCTCCGGCTCCTTTTCCGGTTACTGTTATTTCTCCGGCTAGGTCTGCTTTTACGGAGGCTACGTTTAGTGTTCCGTTTACGGCTATTGGGTGGTCTTTTGAGACCATTTTTGGTGCTACTTGTAGTTGGTTGTTGTTTATTTCTCCGATTAGTTTGATTTCTTTGTTGTCTTTTTTTGCTAGTTCTAGGGCTTCTGGTGTTATTCCTGTTATTCCTTCGAGTTTTACGTCGTCGTATGTTTTGTTTAGGTTCATTACTGAGTTTGCTATTATTACTACTTTTAGGGCTGTGTCGATTCCTTCTACGTCGTATGTTGGGTCTGTTTCGGCTATTCCGAGGTCTTGGGCTTCTGATAGTACGTGGTTGTATGGTAGTCCTTCTGCTGTCATTCTTGTTAGTATGTAGTTGCAGGTTCCGTTTAGTATGCCGCGTATGCTTTTTATTTGGTTTCCGGCTAGTACTTCGTTTGCTAGGTTTATTATGGGCATTGCTCCGCCGACGCAGGCTTCGAATTTTAGCGCTGCGTTGTTTTGTTTTGCGGTTTTCATGAGTTGTTCCCATTCTAGTGCGAGTGGTCCTTTGTTTGAGGTTACAACGTCTTTTCCTTGTTTTAATGCGGTTTTTATGTTTGTGAGCCCTGGTTCTCCGTCTTTGATGTTTGTTGGTGTGCATTCAACGAGTACGTCGTAATCTACGTCCATTCCTTTGTTCCAGTTTCCATGTACGATGCTCCCTTTCTCTTCTTTGGTTTTCAGGGCTTTTTTTATGTCTATGCCGTTGGGGTTGTTTATTGTTCCTTGGGAGTCTCCTATTGCAACTATCTGGGGTTGGTAGTTGAACTCCTTTTTCAGTTTATCCCGTCGGTTCAATAGTATCTTACCGAGTTCTTGTCCTACAGTTCCGAAACCGATTAAAGCGATCTTCATTTTTAGACTTCCATTTCTCTTATTAATTTAAGGTTTTTTTCGTTCGCTATCTCTTCAATAATCTCCATGGTTTTTTCAGCTTTCTCTCCATCCATCGTTTTTATCAATAGCCGTGCACTCGATTCCTGACCGATACCGGGCATCGATAGTGATAGGTCGATTACCTCGGCATACCCGGTTTCATCGATGCGGTCGATTGTGTCTCTAATACCGGTATGTACGATGTGACCGATAAGTACAACTGAAAAAGAGATTCCAAGACGTTCCTCACCCATCTGAACAATCTGGATGTCTCTCTCCTCAAGTTCCTGCATAATCCTATCAAGCCTATCCCGATCCACCTCAACCTTCAACTCCACTGGAACTGTACCCCTAGGCGTCTTTTTCTCCCTATGATGAACTACACTAACGATGTTGGCGCCATAACTTGAAAAAGGCTCCAACGCATCCACCAACTGACCAGGAATATCCTTAAGCTCAAGATCAAATGTTGTAATCATACTAATACCTCAAAAAAACAAAACTCATAGATAAAATACACCCAAACCACTAACTATCTTATCACCCAAAAACACAAAAACCAAATCCAACCATAAATCTAAAACCAATTCAACGATTAAATTCAACGATTAAATTCAACGATTAACTAGTTCGGAAACAGATATAACTGCCTTCAACTCCACACCGTTTTCCTGTAAATTCTCTATAGCGCCTGACTCTCTATCAACAACTGTAAAAGCCCTGTCAACAGAAAGGCCAGCATCTCTAAGAGCTTTAATCCCATCTAAAACCGAGTTACCAGTAGTCGTAACATCTTCTATAATAACTGCACTATCACCCACAGAATAACTACCTTCGATACGGTCGTTCGTTCCATACCCCTTCTCTTCTTTACGAATCATCAAATAAGGAACCTCGGATTCAAGAGAGACAGCGGTAACCAAAGGAACACCACCCAAAGCAACACCAGCAACCCTATCAACACCACCCAACTCACCACTAATCTCCCTAGCAACCTCCCTCAAAAAAACCGGTTCAGTACAGACAGCCTTAATATCAATATAATAACTACTTTTCTCACCAGAAGAAAGCGTAAAATCTCCGTACTTAACCCCACCAAACTCATTTAACAGTTTTATCAACTTTCTGACCACATTCACCAACCCCCTTCTCAGGAGCACAATCAGTACAAACACCCATAAAAAACCTAAAATGATTAGAACAAACAGTCTCCCCACACACGATACACTCCTTAGCATCACTAGAATCCCTACTACAAATCGAACACTTATCATATCCCATCCAAAAAATCCTCCACACTAAATAAGAGCTAAACAAAATTAATACTTACTAACCACAAAACACAAAAAACAGTTTCACTCAACACACCAAAACAAACCACCCAACACAAAACAATAAAATAAACAAAACAAAACAAGAAAAAATATCAATCGTTTTTGGTGTCCTTTGATTTATGTTCGTGTATCTAAGTTGATCGAGAAGACACCTTCTGAATCGGAAGATTTGATGGGTGATGATGTCATGGGTGTTTTGTTGGATTTTTGTTTGTTGTTGGTTTGGGAAAGATGTTTGGTTTGTTGGCTCTAAAATTATGGTGGGTTTTTTGATGTTGGAACACCGATAATATCCAATTAGATTGAAATAATTAAAATAAATTTAAAATAATATTGGTGTTTAAACAAAAAACAACCAAACTCAAAACAATTAAATCAACAAAACCCAAATAAACTCAATTACAACAAACCAAAACAACCAACAAAAACCAAAAATAAACTTACGCTTGACCAAAGTCTAATTAGATATCTGATTTGTATTTGATTTATATTTGATTTATATTTGAATTATGTTTGATTTGATTTGGAGTGGTATTTATGGATTTGAGAATTTTCACTACCGAAAGCTGTAGTAAGTGTGAGAGGTTGAAACAGTATTTTTTGGAGAAAGAGATTGATTTTAGTGAGGTTGATATGACTAGTCCTGAGTCTAGGACTGAGTTGGCTATGAATGAGGTTTTTACGTTATCGGCTCCGGTGTTGAATTTTGGTGATGAGTATTATACGATTTCGGATTTGTTTTTGGATTCTAAATTGAATAAAGAGTTATTGAGTGGTTTGGAGGAAGAGATTGATGAGTCAGGATGATGAGTATACTCAGCTTAATATACGTGGGGAGCCTGTGGAGGGGTTGCCTGAGGTTCGAACTACCGATGGATATCTTCTTCCTTGGGATAGGGAGAAGATTGTTAAGCAGCTTACTAGGGAGACGGAGCTAGCTGAATATATATTTGACACTCCCCCGATTTCACGAGAACTGGCTATGGAGGTTGCTCGTGAAGCAGAAAAAAGGATAAGGAAGTTAGAGGTTGATCAGCTTTCCGGACCTTTAATCCGAGAGATAGTTAACACAATCTTGCTGGAGCATGGACAAGAAAACGGTAGCTCCGGCCAGTTATACCGAAATATATCGACCAGAGTAGGTACGCCGGTATACGACGCGTTCCAGATGGATGTGGGCGGTGGTTTTGAAAGCAATGAAAACGCCAACCTAATCGGTAATCCAGAGACATCTCATAAAAAGAAAGCCGACAAAATATCCAAGGAACAGTATCTATTGACAATGCCAACAGAACTGGCTGACGCACATCTCCGTGGAGACCTACATATACACGACCTAGAGTACTTTGCTTCCCGCCCGTTCTGCATGGATTGGGACCTACGTTACTTCTTATACTATGGTTTGATGCCTGATGGCACCGGCCGTAAATCAAGCGTTGCTGGACCATCTCAAAAACCAGAGGTCGCAGTACTACACGCAGTAAAAGCTCTTGGGTCAGCGCAAACCAACTGGGCTGGTGGACAGGGATTCTACAACTTCCTAACATTCCTGGCTCCATACCTAGAAGGTCTGACATACCAAGAAATCGAGCAACTGATGCAGATGTTCGTGTACGAAATGACCCAGATGATGGTTGCACGAGGTGGACAACTAGTGTTCAGCAGCATACAACTAACCCCAGGCGTACCAGAGGTATGGAGAGACAAACCGATCGTCAAAGCAGGGCAGGTAGGGCCAGACACCTACGGCAGCTATGAAAAACAGGTGCAACAGGCATTCAAAGCGTTAATGAATGTAATGATCAAGGGAGATTACTGGGGTAAACCATTCAACTTCCCAAAACCAGAGATCAACATAAAACCCGAGTTCCTAACACCTGAGTACGATGAACAATGGGAACTAGCCTACGAGCTAACCAGCAAATATGGAACCCCCTACTTCGATAACGAGATACCGGAATACCGTGGGCAAGACGGCGGTATATCCTGCTACCAATGCTGCGCCTACCAATTCAGTGCAAACGAAGACACAGACAGCGACTACGAAGACAAACTCTATTTTGAAGATGGAAAACACTTCACAATGGGTGGATGGCAAGTAATAACACTGAACTGTCCAAGAGCTGCATACAAAGCCAACGGAGACGACGACAAACTATTTAGAGAACTCAAAAACCAAATGGACACAGCCATAGAGATATTCAAAACCAAAAAACGATGGATGAACCTAATGCGCAAAAACAACCGCCTACCCTTCGCACAACAACAACCAAAAGACCCCAACACCGGAGAAAAAGGAACACAAGCAGCAGACCTCGACCAACTCGTATGGACAATAGGAGTCCTAGGAATAAACGACATGGTCCACTACCACACCAACAACCAGATGCACCAATCAAAAGACGCATTAGCACTAGCACTAAGAACAATGGCCGAAATGGAATCATACGCCCGCCACCTCGAACAAAAACACCAAATGGACATAGCCCTCGCAAGAACACCAGCCGAAAGCACAGTACAAAGATTCGCAGTATCCGACCTAATGCACCACAAATACAAACAAAAAGCAAAACAAGTCGTACGCGGAAACATACAAAAAGCCAAAAACAAACTAAAAAACTCAAGAAACGTACCAATATACTACACAAACGGAACACACGTACCAGTAGACGCAGACATATCACTCGGAAAAAGAATCAACATAGAACACAAATTCTTCCCAATAGTAGACGGCGGAAACATAATGCACATATGGCTAGGGGAAACACAACCAAACACAGACGGCCTCAGAAAATTCACAGAAAACATAGCCAAAAACACACAAACAGGATACTTCAGCTACACAAAAGACATGACAATATGCAACCAAGACTTCCACGTAGAAAGCGGACTCAAAAACCAATGCACAAACTGCAACTCCCAAAACATCGACCACATATCAAGAGTAACAGGATACCTACAAGCAGTAAGCGGATGGAACGAAGCCAAAAAACAAGAACTAAAAGACAGACAAAAATACCAAATCAAACAAAAACCAAAACAACAAACATAACCCCACCCCACCTTACTATTTTAACCCCACCCTCTTATCCTATTTTTGTATAGCTAACTAAAAATCGATTATAACAATATCATAGATTTCGAGAAATTTAGGGTAGGTCACTAAATACCTAAAAAATGTATTAAAAAATATAAGATATATTTTGAGGTAGTTGTTTAAAGAAGGTTAGAGTTATAGAGCGCTATATAAATTTTTAAGATTGGTGGAGAGGTTTGGATTAGGTGTTGGGGTTGGGAGGGGGGAGGTGATTTGGTTAGGTTACGCTTCTGGATTCTACTACGACTCCGATGTCTGGTCGTACGCTGAATCCGATTCTATCTCCTACTTGTTGGCCCATTCCTGAGAATCTGTTTACGTGGATTGTTCGGCTTATGTCGTTTCCTATTTCTTCCATGTTTATTTGTAGGTGTACGTCGGTTATTGCTCTGAATGGTGAGAGTACTTCATCGTTTAGGGTTGTGGGGTCTATTGTTAGTATTATTGTTTTTCCGGCTGATGCGAGGTCACGGAAAAATGAGATTATTTCTAGTGCGCCTTGTCTTTCATCACTCTCTCTAACAAGGTGGTCGAATTTTTTATCGTTTCTTAGGATTGCGTCAAAGGTATCGATTATTATAACGTCGGCTTTCCACATCATTTTTGCATCCATAATCTTGCTTAAAGGCTTCCCACCACCTTCTTGTCTCTGTTCCATATATGCATGTAGGAAAAGAAGGTTTTCATCTAAAAGATGTCCTTCGACATTGTAGTTAAGTGAATCCATCTGCTCTATAAAACTGGATGCACGTAACTCACTTGATAGGTATGTTACTCTATATCCTTCTTCACAAAAACCATATGCAAACCGTTGGGAGATGACACTTTTACCTCCACCGTACTCTGCTTCAATCGCCATAATCGAGCCCTTCGGTATCCCACCACCAATCTTCTCCGTAAGACGATCCCGGTCCTCAAGCCCGAGAGAATAAATTTTATCAGACATTTAAAACACCTTTTTTTCAATCATTAATAAAACACCTTATCGCTATTGTTATTTTTTTTAAGTTAATCTTCCTGTGATTTCATCTTGGAGTGATTCGACATATACCATGATTTTTATGTCGTCTCCTGAGTTGTGTTGTTCTGGGTCGATTGGTACGTTGATTTGAGCTGTGTCTCCAGGATTCCATACGTCTGAATTGATGATATCTAGTTCTATGTTTGTTTTGTGGGTTCCATCAACTAGTACATTTGTTTTGTTGGGGTCTCCTGGCAATGTTGATGCACCTGTGTTCTTGACGTAAATCTCCATTGTTTCGTCGTCGTTTGGTATCATGGATGGGTCGTTGATTATTGTTATGTCTCCCCTGATCTGGTTGTCTATGTTTGTTGCTGACTCTCTGAATGAATCTGTTGCGAAATATACTTCTGTTGTTATGACTCCGGCTACAGATGCTGCTATCAAAATCGATGCAATGAATATTATAAGTTCACTACCGGAGGCTCCAGCCAACTTCACCACTCCCTGCAGAATTCCTGTAGTCCATTGTCCACAACCAAAACTAGATTATCTGGCTCTTCACCTATGGTGACGTTAAAATAGACTGTGTCTCCAGGTAGCCAGACCCCACTGTCTGGATATTCGATAACCATGACTTCGTTGATCGATTCATCCAGTATTGAGCCGTCGGCGATTATTGAAAGACTATTTATATCATGTTCGGTGTTCCCTTCATTGGTTGCCTCGAACTCGAGTATTTCATCTGTGTGTTGGATGGTGTTGGTTTGTATCTCAACGTCGGTCTGCTGTTTGTCGAGCTGTATCTCATTTTTAAGGTCTTCTCCCTCTATCAATCTGTCTTGAGAGAAGTCCCAAGCTCCGTATATCATTCCTGCCGACATTACCAGCCCTATAAATATTATTATGGTGGATGCAGATACGCTGAAGCCCATTAGATTTCAAGGTTATATTTAAGTATGTCGTCTATCTCCTTCTTAAGCTTATCAACATTTTTCTCTGAAAGAGCGTCCTCATCATCTCTCAACTTAGATATGAATATCAACGACCTGGTATGATCTTCCACCGTCATACCACCATCAGTCTTCATAAACTCATCCTTCTCAGATGAATAGGAAGAGTTCCCTGTACCAGACTTACTTGCCTTAACACCGTACTCGAAAATAGGTTGTGTAGAAATACTTTCTTCAAACCGTTCAACATAATCCCTGACCTCAGGAGAAATCCACTTAAGATCCACATAAACATCCAGTATCTGCCTGAACTCAGTCGTATCAACCATCGTCAACAAAAAGTTAGTCCAGTTCATCAACACAATATCGGAATAATAATCCCGCTTAATCTCCTCCAAATAATACTCACGTTCACCAGAACCATCTTCACCAAACTCATCATCACCGTTACTAACGGCCTCTAACTTTTTGCCAAGCATCTCTATACGCTTCTCAAGTTTCTTAAGTTTCTCTTCCGAAATATCAATCTCCTCCATAGAACCTTGATCTTCATCATCAAAAACAGAATCAGAACCTACATCCTCTTCAAGAAAATCATCCACATCTTCATCCACATCTTCATCGAAATCATCGGGAGTTATAACCTGCCTATCATCATCCTCTTCAGATAGATCCTCAACATCATCCTCTTCATCAAGGAAATCGTCATCTTCATCCAGGAAATCATCACTGAAATCCTGTTCACCTTCACTGCCTTCAAAAACACCGAAACCATCGGCATTCTCAATATCCCGATTACTCAAATCCTCGCCACCACCAGTAAACGGATTTATATCCTTAGTAACCAACTCATAAACATCAAGCAACTTCTTAACATTCTCCTCAACATCATCAACCCGATTACCAATACTCTCAATATCATCCTTAGTCACCGAAATCGTTGAGGAAAGCCCACCAACCTCTGTCTCTAACGCTTCAATACTACTCTGAATCTCAGACAACTGAGAACTCCCATCCTCTTCATCAAAATCATCAAAATCATCCGAAGCGTCATCAAAATCATCAAAACCCTCATCTTCAAACAACTCCTCATCATCCTCAACAGAGTCCTCTTCGTCCTCGGAACCCCTTCCTAACAACATCTTCAATGGATTAAAATTCATAATTACCCAACCTAACAAATCAATACAATAAACAAATTCTAAATAACCAATAAAATATTATCAAACTCATATATAAACCTTTTTTCCACAAACAACCAACCAAACAACCCCTCCACAAAAAACCAATAAAAAATAAAACAAAAAAATTAAGAACCAAAAAAAATCAAACAAAAAAAACTAACAAAAAACTTTTTTTAAACTTCTACCCAAAAAACAGTGTGAAAAGCCATAAATTTAGATTTAAATACATTATAATTGTTTTTTCATTTTTGATAAATGCTAAGTGGGTTTATATACTAAACCATACTTCTATATTAAACAGGTGTATAGAAAGATGAAAAATAAGATAAAGAATTTCTTCCAGGCAGAAGAAGGTCAGGTCGGAATCGGTACACTGATCGTCTTCATAGCCATGGTACTAGTAGCCGCAATAGCAGCTGCAGTACTAATCAACACAGCAGGATACCTACAAGAACAAGCAACAAGAACAGGAGAAGAATCAACATCAGCAGTTTCCGATGGACTAGAAATATACGATACATGGGGTAGCGTAACTGATGACAATTATGTCGATGAAGTTAATCTGCTTGTTAATCTTAGGCCAGGAAGCGATAACATTGACTTAAATTCTACAACGATAAGCTACATAGATGACCATGTTTCAACACAATTAACCCCACATAACATCATTACTGATAATGAAGATGTTCCTGAGTGGACAGATAAAGAAAATACTTTCAATATAACGAGCATTTATGATCCAAGTAACTCAGTTGACGAAGAAATGGTTATAACAGATCAACAGGATAGAGTTCAATTAACGCTAGACACTAGCGAACTTAATGGTGCAGACGGTCTTTCTACTGGTGATACTGCTGAAGTAACTATAAATCCTGGTCAGGGAACTGAGACAGTGACAACGCTTATTGTGCCAAGCACTTTGACTGGACTTGATGTTGTACCGCTGTAAATAATTAAATGAAAAGTATTTAGGTGATTTTGGGGGTTTTACCCCTCTCTTTTTTATTTTTTTGGTCATTTGTTTTTGGTTGTTTTGTATAGTTTGTTTGTTTTTTTTGTGATGTTTTTCCAGCTGTATTTTTGTGCTTGTTTTTTGGTTTGTTTTGGGTTTGGTGGGTTTTGGATTGTTTTTTTGATTGTTTGTTGTAGTTTTTTTGGGTTTAGTTGTGTTATGGTTCCTGTTTTTGGTGTTATTAGGTGTTTTGCTGCGTTGTTTGGTTCGTTTACTGTTATTGTTGGTGTTCCGGAGGCCATTGCTTCTATTACTGTTATTCCGAATCCTTCTCTTGATGATGGTAGTATGTGTGTTTTTGATGCTTTCATTATGCTTATTAGTTTTTTGTATTCGATATTTCCGAGGAATTCGATTTCTGCGTTTGTTTTTTGTGTTTGTTTTTTGAGTTTTTGTTGTTGTGGGCCGGTTCCGATGATGCCGAGTGTTATGTTTGTGTTGTCTACTGCTTTTATTAGTGTGTCTATGTTTTTGTGTTCTATTAGTCGGCCGACGTATAGGGCGTCGTAGCCTTTTTTGTTTGGTTTTATTTTGTTGATTTGGTTGATGTTTATTCCGTTGGGTATGTATGTGCTGTTTACTCCGTGTTGTTTTAGTTTGTTTTGTGTTGTTTTTGATACTGCTATGATTTGGTTTGGTGTTTTTGTTGTTATTTTTTCTATTGTTTTTCCGATGTGTCCTGGCCATCCTAGGTATTCTAGCCAGTATTCGTTCCAGACTTCGTGCCATGTGATCACTGTTTTTGTGTTTTTTAGTCTGGTTTTTAGGTATGTGGTTAGTGCTGGGAAGTATGGGAACTGGTTTATGTCTATTATGTCGTAGTTTGTATCGATTTTTAGGAGGTGTGTTGCGAAGTAGAGGGCTTGTTTTATTGATCTACGGTTGTTTGTGTAGAGTTTTTTAGGTTTACAGATTCCATGGAGTGTTACATCGTTTTTTGTTTTGGTTTTGGGGCCGTCCCACCACTTCATCGTTATTATATGGATGTCGTGTTTGTCTGTTAATCGGCTGGCTATTTCCCATGTTCGTTTTTCTGCACCTCCTATTACCCAGGGGTACATTACGTCGGTTATGTATGCGATCTTCATTTTCTCTTGGCTTTGGTTTTGTTTTGTTTTTTTGGGGTTTTTGTTTTGGTTTTGGTTTTTTGGAGTCGTTTTTTTGGTATGAAGAGTAGGTTTTTGAGGCCGTCTTTCCAGCTGCTTATTACGACTTCTCCGGTTCTTTTTTGGTATTTGATTGGTATTTCGGTGGTTTTGATTTCTGGGTGTTTTGTTGTTTCTATTTTTATTTCTTCTGAGAATGGCATTCCGTTGCTTGTTAGCTGTATTTTGTTTAGTATTTCTTTTTTGAATATCCACATTCCTGATTGTGAGTCTTTTAGGTTTGTGTTGAATAGTAGGTTTGTTGTGGTTGTTAGTATCCAGTTTCCGATTTTGTGTTTGGTTGACATTGCGTTTTCTCCGAGTTTTGCGAACCGGTTGGTTGTCATGAAATCAACTTCGTTTTGTAGGAAGGTTTTTAGGTGTTTGTTTATGTTTTCTGCGGGGTAGGAGTTGTCTCCGTCCATTGTTATTATTATGTCTCCGGTGGCGTGTTGGAATCCGGTTTTGTATGCTCGGCCGTAGCCTTTGCGTTTTTCGGTTATTACTTTGGCGCCTAGTTTTTTGGCGTTTTTTTGTGTTTGGTCGGTGCTGCCTCCGTCGATAACTAGGTATTCGACGTCATATTCGTTTTTTAGTTGTTGTAGTTTTTTTAGTGTTTTTTTGATTCCTTTTTCTTCGTTTAATGTTGGTATTACGACGGTGATTTTCATGGTGTGTCTCCATATGAAGTTTGTTAGTTGGTTTGGCTGGTGTTTTGTGTTTTTTGGTACCAGTTGTATGTTTTTTTGATTCCTTGGTTTGCTGTGGTTTGTGGTTTCCAGCCTATTTGTCTTAGTTTTGTTGTGTCTGCTTGTGTTTTTTCTATGTCGCCTTTCCAGCTTTTTCCACCGGTGTAGGTGTATTTTGGGTTGATGTTCATTAGGTCTGTTATTTTTTTGGCTATCTGGTTTACTGTTAGTGTTTTGCCGGTTCCTACGTTGTAGGTTTCTCCTGGTTCTCCGTTTTTCCATGTTTTGATGAATGCGTCTATGGTGTCTTTTATGTATATGTAGTCTTTTTCTTGTTTTCCTGTTCCTAGTATTTTGAGTTTGTTTGGGTTTTTGGTTAGTTTGTTGAAGAAGTCCCACATTACTCCTTTTTTGTTTTTTGGGCCGTAGACGTTGTATAGTCTGAGTGTTTTTATGTTTAGGTTGTGTGTGTTGTGTAGTGCGTTGCAGTACATTTCTGCTGATGCTTTTGATGCTCCATAGGGTGATATTGGTTTTAGTGGTTCGTTTTCTGGTGTTGGTGTTTTGTTGGTTGGTCCATAGACGGTTGATGTGCTGGTGTTGATTATTTCTATGTCTTTTTTGATGGCTGTTTTTAGTATGTTGAGTGTTCCTTTGGTGTTTGTCTGGAAGTCTTCATCTATGTTTTTGGTGGATTTTGGTACGGAGCTTTGTGCTGCTAAATGAAATATGATGTCACAGCCTTCAGCTGCTTTTTCGACTGTTTTTTGGTTTTTTATGTCTCCTTTGATTTCTTTTAGTTGTTTTAGGTTTAGTTTTTTGCTTGCGCTGTAGTTGTCGAGTCCCCGTACGTTGTGGCCGTTGTTGATTAGTTTTTTGGTTAGGTGTGTTCCGATGAATCCTGCGTGCCCTGTTATCAGTATGTTCATTTTTTTGCCTCTTTTATGGTTTTTAATCCGTGTTTTGATAGTTTTTTGGCTTTTTGTTTTGTTTTTGCTTCTGTGAAAATTCTTATTACGGGTTCTGTGCCGCTGGGCCGTATTAATAGCCAGCTGTCTTCGTAGAATATTTTTATTCCGTCTATTGTTGTTTGTTCGGTTCCTTCGTTACTTAGTTTATTTATGACTTTCTGCATTGTCTGGGTTTTGTTGTTGACCTTGATTTTGGTTTTTATGTTGTGGTAGTTTGGTAGTTGTTCTGTGAGTTTTCCGAGTGTTGTTTGTTCCTGTGCTATTAGTTCGATGATTCTGGTTGTGGTTAGGGCTCCGTCTCGACAGTATTGGAAGTCGGGGTGGATTACACCTCCGTTTTCTTCTCCACCACATACACAACTACTTCCTAATTCGATCATTTTACGGGCGACTGCGGTGCTACCGACTTCGGTCCAAACTATATTGCCTCCATGGTTCCAAACGGTTTCAGCAACCTTGTTTCCAGAGCTAACCGGTGTTACAACCGTGTCCCCATCCCTTTTTCTTAACATATCTTTGAATAGTAATGCGAGTGTTACGTCTCCTAGTAATGGTGTTCCATCTTCGGTTACAAATGTGGCTCGATCTGCGTCTCCATCGTGAGCTATACCGAGGTCGGCATCTATCGCTTTAACCGTTTTAGATAGGTCTTGTATGTTTTCTGGAACCGGTTCAGGATCCCGTCCAGGGAAAGTACCGTCTGGATGGCCGTTGATCGTGATAACTTCACAACCAAGCTCCTTAAGTAGGTATGGAGTTACGTTGTGGCCGGCACCATTTCCAGGGTCAACAACTACCTTTGGATTCCAACCCGCAATTAAATCCCTGTCAACCAAACCAACAATCGCATCGATATACTGCCTAATGCAGTCTGTTTTTCGGTACCTACCTGGTTTGTCCCAACCTGCATACCTAAAATCCTTTTTTTGATATATAGATTCGATTTCATCTAAACGGTCTGCTGGATACTCAACTCCCTCACCATCGATTAGTTTCAATCCATTGTACTGTGGTGGGTTGTGGCTAGCGGTTATTATGATCCCTGAAACCGCGTTCGAAGTATTGGTGTAGTATTGTTGGCATGGTGAGGGAACAACGCCTAAATCTATTACGTCTGCACCCGAGGACTGCAACCCCGACACCACGGCTCTACGCAACATATCTCCAGAGATACGTGTGTCCCGGCCAACCGTTATAGCTCCCTCCACGTATGAAGCAAGTGACCTCGCTATCTCAACAGCAAACTCAGGCGTTATCTCCTCGTTAGCTATACCTCTAACTCCATTTGTACCAAAAATCTCAGGAATTTACATCACCTCAAAACCATCTCTACTTAAATCAACACCATTCCAAACCCGAACACCATCACAAACACACACCCCAGATACTTTACAGCCATCACCAACAACAGAACCCTCAACAACAGAATCCATAATGATTGAACCACTTCCTACAACCGAGTTACACACCCTACTACCCTCTTTAAGTTCAACACCCTCCAACAAAACCGAGTTCTCTACAACAACATCCTCCTCAACAACAACCCCATCATACAGGTAGGAACCCTCAACACTACCCCTAATCATATTGGAACGTTCTCTATCTGAATCTAAGATTTGATGAGCATCTATATAACTCGATGGAGTACCGATATCAACCCAATACCCATCAAACCTATAACCATATAAATCGTCAACAAGCCTTGGAAAAACCTCACGTTCAACCGAAGTTTTCCTACCACGCTCCATATAACCAAACACCTCTTGATCGAAAACATAGATTCCAGCATTAATCAAATTTGAAAAAACCTCATCCGGAGACGGTTTCTCCACAAACCTATTGATCCGACCATCACCATCCAACCCCACAATACCATACCTACCTGGATTTTCAACACCCCACAAAGCAATCGCTCCAACACCACCCTTAGAACGATGATACCCAACCAAACCATCAACATCGATAGAAGAAAGAATATCACCATTAAAAACAACAAAATCCCCATCAATATAAGGCTCCATATTCTTTATCGCCCCACCAGTACCAAGAGGCCGAGGCTCATCAACAACACGAACCTCAACACCAACATCACGCCCACCATAATACCGATTAATCTCATCCTTCATATAATTACAAGCCAACAAAACCTCATCAAAATAACCAGGAAGCGAATCAATAATCCAATCCAAAATCGCCCTACCATGAATCGGCACCAACGGCTTAGGCCTCTCCAAACTCAAAGGCCTAAGACGAGTACCCCTACCACCAGCAAGAACAACAGCCTTCATAAAATATCACAATACCCAATATATACCTCAACCACATTAAAAAACACCAAAAAAACACCCAAAAAAACACCTGAAAAACTATGTTTAATGGTGGGGACAACCGTTTTGTAGGTACAGGTAGTTGGTTAATTAATGACTTGTTTCTGCAGTTGGAGTGGAGGAAAAGACAGTTGTCTATCACTAGATCGCGCTATAAACACTCATGATTTGGAGATAGATTACCTGATCAATATGATAAACAAGGACAGGAAAATCGGACACGGCACACCCCCCAAATATATACAAAAACAAGCAGACGCATTAGACCTACAGCTAATACAAAAAAAGGTAACATGGAATACATATGAAGAAAACTACAGCAAAATACTAGAAAAATTGAACCCCGATATAGGTGTCTTTGGAGACATGGATATCGAAGAACACAAGAACTGGGTCACAAACTTCTGCAAAAAACACAAAGTAACCCCCGTACTACCATTATGGAACGAAAACCCAACCAAACTATACAAAGAATTCACCAACCAGTACACGGCAATCATAATAAAAATCGACCCCCAAAAAATAGATGAAAAATGGCTCGGCAAACCACTAAACCAACAGTTCCTACAGTACCTAAAAAACAACAAAATACATCCAATGGGAGAAGGCGGCGAATACCACACATACGTAACAAACGGACCCCTATTCAAAAACAAAATAAAATACAAACTAGGAAAAAAACACAAAGACAAAAAAACAGGAACCATCTCAATAAACCTAAAATAAACAAAACAAACCCACAAAACACCAAACAAAAAAATTACCCTAACACCACCAACCGAGGTTCTGAACAAACCTACCCTAAATATTTCGTGTGATGTGTTTTGAATTAAGTTAGTTTGTTTTGGGTTGTAGTGGTGGTTTGTGTTTGGTTTGGGGGTGTTGGGTCACCCATTTTATTTTGGTTTGGGAGTAATATTGGTAGGTTAGGAGTATATCATGGATTTAGTTGTTTGTTTGATTTGAGGTATTTATTATGGATTTTCGTTCGCATGAAGTTGGTGTTTTGAAGGTGCTTTCTGATTTGGGGTCTGCTTCGCCAGCTGAGGTTGCTGGTGTTGGAGATGTTGATGAGAGCGGTGTGATGAGGGCTGGTTTGGAGCTTCAGGAAAAGGGTTTGGTTGAGATCGAGGAATCTAGTGAGATTTTTTTTGAGATTGGTGGTGAGGGCCGTCGTTTATTGGAATATGGACTTCCTGAGGATAGGGTATTAAGTTTTGTAGGGGATGGTGTTTCTTCTTTAGGTAGTTTGTCTCAAGAGCTTGAAGGTGATGTGCTCAACATCGGGCTTGGTTGGATTCGTGATAAGGGTCTTGGTGAGATAGTTGGTGGTGAGATCAAGCTTACAGATAAGGGTAGAGATAGATTAGAGTTGGAGGAGAAACCTGAACTAAAGGTTTTGAGGTTTTTGAGCGATGAACCTAAATCTATGGGTAGTGTTGAACAGTTGGTTGATAATCCTGAAAGTATTCTGGATGAGTTGTTGAGCCGTAACCAAGCTGTTCAGAAGGTTGAGAAGGTTAGTAGGGAGTTGAAGATAACCGATAAGGGCCGTAAGGTAGTTAGAGATGGCTTGGACAGAGATTTTGATAACTATATACATGAATTAACTCCCGAGTTGATTAGTTCTGGAGAGTGGAGGGAGCGGGAGTTCCGTAAGTATGATGTTACAGCTAGTACTCAACCGGTTTATCCTGGTAAACGACATCCTTACCAACTTATTTTAGATGATATACGACGGATATTTAGAGACATGGGGTTCAAGGAGATTAAAGGCCGTACCGTTGAATCTAGTTTCTGGAACTTTGATGCTTTGTTCCAACCTCAAGACCATCCTGCCAGAGAGATGCAAGACACGTTCTACCTAGAAACTCCAAATGAACTGGACCTACCTGACGACGAACTGGTTAGCCGTGTGAAAAAAATGCATGAAGAGGGAGGGGAGTTAGATTCAACTGGCTGGCGCGACCCATGGAGCCGTTCACTATCTAAAAAAGCTGTATTAAGAACACACACCACCTCTACAACTATCAGCTATCTCGCCAGAAACCCAAGGCCACCAGAAAAAGTTTTCAGTATAGACCGAGCCTACCGTCGTGAAACAATAGATGCAACCCACCTACCCCAGTTCTACCAACTTGAAGGCATAGTTTTAGGAGAAAAACTATCATTCAACAACCTACTGGGATACCTATCAACCTTCTACAGCCGCATGGGATTCGATGAAATCAGGTTCCGACCCGGATACTTCCCATACACCGAACCAAGTGTCGAACCAGAAGTTTATGTAGAGGAGTTAGGTGAATGGGTAGAGTTAGGAGGAGCAGGTGTCTTCAGACGCGAAGTCACAAAACCCATCGGCGTCGAACACCCAGTACTAGCCTGGGGACTCGGTATCGGCCGACTAGCAATGCTAAAACTAGGGCTAACAGACCTCAGAGACCTATACCAAAGCGATATAGATTGGTTAAGGAGGAATCCAACATGCCGGTTATAGAAATAGACCTACCAGAAATAGAAGAACTTGTCCAAAAAGACAGAGAAACAATATTAGATCGCGTACCAATGATCGGAGCCGACGTAGAACGAATTGAAGGAGAAACAGCATACATAGAGTTCTTCCCGAACAGACCAGACCTATTCAGCATAGAAGGAATAGCAAGAGCACTAAAAGGCTTCCTAGAAACAGAAACCGGCCTACCACAATACAAAACCAAACAACCAAAAACCAAAATGAAAATACACCAATCCGTCAACCAAGTCCGACCCGAAGCAGTAGGAGCAATCGTAAAAAACCTAAAACTAAACGAAAAAACCATTAAAACAATAATGGACCTCCAAGAAAACCTACACTGGGGATTAGGAAGAGACCGAAAAAAAGTATCAATCGGAATACACGACCTAGATAAAACAACCCCACCATTCACATACAAAGCAGTAAACCCCAACACACATCCATTCACACCACTAAACACCAACCAAAAAATGACCCCCAAACAAATACTAAAAAAACACCCAAAAGGACAAAAATACAAACACATAATCCAAAACTCAAAAAAATACCCAATAATAACCGACAACCAAAACCAAATACTCTCATTCCCACCAATCATCAACAGCAAACTAACAGAAGTAAACACCAACACAAAAAACGTATTCATAGACGTAACAGGCACACAAAAACACAGCATAAACAAAGCACTAAACATAATAACCACAGCCCTCGCAGAAAGAAACGGACAGATAGAACAAATACAACTAACAGGAAAAACCAACCAAAAAACACCAAACCTAAAACCAAAAAAACACACAATAAAACACAAAGAAATACAAAACCTAATAGGCCAAAACATAACCCCACAACAAGCAACAAAAGCACTAGAAAAAATGCGATACAAAGCCAAACAAAAACAAAACAAAATCGAAGTATGGACCCCCAACTACAGAGCAGACATACTCCACAAATGGGACATAATCGAAGACATAGCAATCGGATACGGATACCAAAACATACAGCCAAAACTACCAAAAACCCCAGGAATCGGCTCCAGCCACCCAACCGAAGAACTAGGAGACAAACTAAGAGACATAATGACAGGCCTCGGATACAACGAAGTAATGACCCTAACACTAACAAACAAACAAGAAACAAAAAAACTCAACAAACAAACAAAAAACCCAGTAAAAATACAAAACCCAATATCAACAGACCACACAATACTCAGAGAAACAATCTACCCCAAACTAATGCAAATACTGAAACTCAACAAACACAGAGACCTACCACAAAAAATATTCGAATACGGAGAATGCTTCCACCAAAACAAAAAAATAAACGAATGCAGACACCTCACAGCAATAGCAATAGGCCCCAAAATGAACTACAGCCAAATAAAATCACACACAGAAGCAATACTAAACGAACTCAACACAAAAACCAAACACAAACCACTACAAAACGGACCATACATACCAGGAAGAGCAGCCAAAATCACAAAAAACAACAAAAAAATCGGAGAATACGGAGAAATACACCCAAAAATAATCCAAAAATACGAACTAAACCACCCAATAACAGCACTAGAAATAGAACCACAAAAAATACCAAAAAACCAAACAAAAACCCACTAAAACCAAAAAAACCAACCCTACCACCCACCATATACCTCACAAAAAACTTTCCACCCATTATCTTATCTAATTAGATAGGTAGATCACAACCCATTACACTAATTTACCTATCTATTTTGGTTGTGGGGGTATTTTATCTGTCTTTTAGGTTTGTTAGGGGTGTTACAGTTGTAGTTTGCGTGCTACTTCCATTTTGTTTACTTTGGTGTTGACGCATCCGTCTTCGCTTAGTAGGATGCCTTGGCTGGGTAATCCTGCTTGGTTTGCTTTTTTTATTGCTTGGTCTAGTTCGTCGTAGCATGCAACGCCTACTACTGCGTCTACGTCGCCGTTTTTTAGTACTTTGAATACTAAGCTTCCTCCTGGAACTACGTATATTTGGTATCCTAGTTTTTCTGCGTATTCTATGATGTCCGCGATATTGCATTTACCGCATTTTTTGCATTTTAATCCACGGTCGCCGTACTCTCCTTTGCATTCCCCTGCTTTCCGTAGACAGTGGGGTAGGAATAAAGCTCTTTTATGTATCGGGGTTTTTTTGAATGCTTCCCGATCCATCATGTTTCGAACTTCTATATCGACGTACTGTGACCACTCTTCATTTAAGTTAAGTTGGCCTAGTACTTTGGAGGTTAGTTCATGGGCGTTTGTATGTGCACCAGAGGTGTACATACGTCCTATCAGTCTTTTTATTTTGTCTTTCAAGTTTCTTGAACCTCTTTAGAGGCCCCTTATATTGGGTTTTTTTATTAACTATGCTTTTTATTTTTTCTATAGCTCTGTAACTCCATCTTCTGTTATAACTCCGTCGATTAGTTCTGCGGGTGTTAGGTCGAATGCTTGGTTGTATGCTTTTACTTTGTTTGGAGCTATCTGACAACCACATATCTGTTTAATCTCGGTTTCACTTCTTTCTTCTATCTCTATTTCATCGATGGTTAGTTCTTCGTCAAAAGTTGATTTTGGTGCAGCTACATAAAACTCTACCCCATGTCTATCTGCGAGTACAGCAATGTTGTATGTGCCTATTTTATTTGCTACACCATCTCTGGCAACACGGTCCGCCCCAACAACCACCTTATCGATTTTAGGCATCAAAGCACCGACCGCGCTATCCACAATCAATGTAGTGTCGACACCTATATCCATGGTTAGTTCGTATGAAGTTAATCTAGCGCCCTGTAGAACGGGTCTTGTTTCAGTGCAAACTACATCTATATCGATATCTCTTTCAACGGCCCGCTTAATAACACCTAATGCAGTTCCATACATCCCTGATGTCGCCAATGCACCAGCGTTACAGTGGGTTAAAACGGTGTCTCCATCATCGAGTAGGTCTGCTCCATTATCCCCCATCCTCTTGTTGATCTCCCGGTCTTCCATGAATATCGATTTTGCTTCTTTTTCTACAGCTTTCTGCCAATCACCAGACCTATCCACAACATCCATAACTCGATCTATAGCCCAAAAAAGATTCACTGCAGTGGGACGAGTCCTTCTTAAACGATCAGCAGCCTCTTCCAATACCTCTAAATCCCCTTCTTTACTAGCCAACAACAAACCAAAAGCAGCCGACACCCCAATAGCTGGAGCACCACGAACCTTCAACTCCTCAATAGCAATAGCAACTTCCTCAACACTCTCAAGCTCCAGATACTCAAGTTCGTTAGGCAACTTAGTTTGATCAATCATTAAAACCTTATCATCTTCAAAACGTACTGTATCCAAAAACAACCACCTTCAATAAAAACATTTTTTATCCATTTAGGAATAAAAACTCCACAATCTTTAGATAGCCTTTCAATCTAAAATATATGTGGTTAAAATGGTCAACGCTATCTCAGCAATCGCAAAAGACAAACCCGGAGTACTCAGAGATATAACAAAAATCGTAGCTAAAGAAAAAGGAAACATAACCTACACCCAACAATTCATCCTAGACAGAGGAGAACACAAAGGAAAAGCCCACATCTACATGGAAATAAACAACACAAACAAAATCAAAAAAATAATCAACCAAATAAAAAACAACCCAAACATAATCAAAATCTCCGAATCACCAAGATTCCACGAAGTATACGGCAAACGCGTAATAATATTCGGAGGAGGCGCACAAGTATCAGAAGTCGCAAAAGGAGCAATAAGCGAAGCCGACCGACACAACATACGAGGAGAAAAAATATCAGTCGACACCCTCCCAATAGTAGGAGAAAAATCACTCTCCGAAGCAGTAAAAGCAGTCAAAAGACTACACCGCGCAAAAATCCTAGTACTAGCCGGCGCCCTACTAGGCGGAGAAATAACAAAAGCAGTCAAAGAACTAAAAAAAGAAGGAGTATGGGTAATAAGCCTAAAAAACGTCGGAAGCGCACACAAACAAGCAGACCTAGTAGTCTCAGACCCCACACTAGCCGGAGTACTCGCAGTAATGACAATCTCAAACAAAGCACAATTCAACATCAAACAAGCACAAGGAAAACAACTCTAAAACAAAACCAACAACACAAAAAAACAAAACTAAATTAAACCTAAAGAAACGATGAATTGAATAGATAATCGTAGGGTTGGGTTGGGTTAGGTTGGTTGGTCTGGGTTTTGGTTTTGTTACCCAGTTTGTATTATGTTTGAGGACTATTTTTGTTGATGTCTATGGGAATTGATGAAGTTTTTGATAGGATTCAGGAGTCTGAGGTTGATTTGAGTAAGGAAGAGTTTGTGGACCGTGTTGAGGAGAAGGTTGGTGAGTTAGGGGGTTTGTGTGATCGGGATACAGCTGCTAAGCTTGTTGCTAAGGATATCGGTGTTGAAAGTGGTGATGGGCCTGTTGAGATTTCTGAGATAGATGGTGAAGGCGAGACTGTTTCGTTTAAGGGTAAGGTTGTTGATGTGCATGGTGTTCGGACGTTTGAACGGGATGATGGTTCGGTTGGTCGTGTTGCGAATCTTGAGTTGGGGGATGAGTCGGGGGAGATAAGGCTTGTTCTCTGGGATGGTATGGCGGATTTGGTTAAAACCAGTGAGATTGAAGTTGGTGACGTGTTAAATGTCAGGAACGCTAAAACCAAGGATGGTTATAGTGGTATTGAAGTGAATGTTGGAGGCGGTAGTCGGATTGAGAAGATTGATAGTTCTGAAGTTTCTTATGAAAGGGAAACAACCAAAATCTCCGGAATTACCGATGAGTTGAGCAATGTACATGTAGCTGGAGAGATCTTGGATGTAACTCCGACCAAAGAGTTTACGAAAAAAGATGGAGATATCGGTAAAGTTAAATCGATAAAAATAGGGGATGAAACTGGTAAAATAAAGGTCTCACTTTGGGATGAAAACGCTGAAAAACAACTTGAAGTAGGAGACCGTGTCTTAATCCAACATGGCTACACAAAAGAGAGATATGGAGAACTTGAAATAAACGTTGGATATCGAGGTAAAATAAATAAAACGGATAGAGACGTCAACTACCAAGCAGAAACAACACCAATCAACCAAATCGAACCTGGAAAACAATACGACGTAATAGGTAACATAACAGGAATCCAGGAAACAAAAACGTTCCAAAAAAAAGATGGAACCGAAGGCAAAGTAACAAACATATACATCGATGACGGCACAGAAGAAATACGCGCCGCATTATGGAACGAACATACCCAGAAAATACAGCAACTAGAAATCGGCGACATAATAAGAATCGAGGACACAAAAGCCAAAGAAGGATACCAAAACCAAACCGAACTAAACGTCGGATGGAACTCAACAATAAACAAAATCGAAAGCGAAATAAAAGAGATAAGAGGCGACATATCCCAAGTACGCGGCGGAACAAAAATAGACACCAAAGGAACAGTAATATCCAAAAACATAATCGACGACGGAACAGGATGCATCAAAATACCAAACCAAGAACTACCAGAAATAGGAACCACAGTAAGAATAAAAGGAACCGCAGAAAGACAAGGATCAACCCACACAGTAAAACCACAAAAAATAGAAAAAACACACCAAGACCCCGAAGACATAGAAAGAATACTCGAAGAAGCAAACACAATCACAAACAAAACACAAAACAACCAGAAAAAACCAAAAAACAAACAAAAATAATACTTTCACTCCCCCTCTAAAGACCTTTTTTTAACCATAAAAGAAACCAATACCCACCCTGGATAAAACTAAAACATCTATCCAAACCCCCAAATTTGTAATAATAAACCTATAACAGAGCGTGAAAAAATATGTCCGAACTATCTCAACAAGAAAAACTAGAAGACCTACCTGGAGTTGGACCCGCAACAGCCGACAAACTAATGGAAAACGAATTCGACTCACTAGAAGCAATAGCAGTCAGCTCACCCTCCGAACTATCCGCAAAAGTAGACATAGGCGAAAAAACCGCTATAAACATAATAGACGCCGCCAGAAAAGAAGCCGACATCGGAGGATTCGAAACAGGAAACAAACTACTCGAAAAAAGAGCCAACATAGGTAAAATAACAACAATGGCAGACGACTTCGACCGCCTACTAGGCGGAGGAATCGAAACACAAACAATAACAGAAATGTACGGAGAATACGGCTCCGGAAAAACACAAATAGCACACCAACTAGCAGTAGCAGTACAACTACCCAAAGAAAAAGGCGGCCTAAACTCAAACGCAATATACATCGACACAGAAAACTCATTCAGACCAGAAAGAATCAAACAAATGGCCAGAAGCCTAGAACTCGACGAAGACGAAGTCCTCGACAAAATATACGTAGCAAGAGCATACAACTCCAACCACCAAATGCTACTATCAGAAAAAGCACGAGAACTAGCCAAAAAAATAAAAGAAGAAGGAGAAAAAATAAAACTCCTAATAATAGACTCACTAACATCCCACTTCAGAGCAGAATACGTAGGCCGTGGATCACTAGCCGAAAGACAACAAAAACTAAACAAACACCTACACGAAGTAATCAAATTCACAGACCTATTCAACGCAGCAGCCCTAGTAACCAACCAAGTACAAAGCAACCCAGACGCATTCTTCGGAGACCCAACAAGACCAGTCGGAGGAAACATACTAGGCCACATGGCAACATACAGACTCTACCTCAGAAAATCAAAAGGCGACAAAAGAATCGCACGCCTAGTAGACTCACCATGCATGCCAGAAGGAGAAAGCGTATTCACAATAGGAGAAGAAGGAATCAGAGACGCATAAACAAAACCAAACACAAACCAAAACCAGACCTAACCCAACCTAACCTCAAGACAACTAAACTATATAAATCCTTTACTAAAATGGTTGGGTTTTGACTTTGTTGGTTGTGTGTTGGTGGGGTCTCGTTTTTAGGTTAGGTTTTGTAATAGGTGGCATCTCAATTTTTTTAGATAAAGAGTCTTGGCTTTGGATTAGGATAAAATGAACCAACCATCTGGTCGTATAAAAGCTGTTGCTATAGATATTGATGGAACCATTACTGATAATCAAAGGAGACTTAGCCTTTCGGCGACCAAAGCGATCAGGCGGGCTATAAAAAATGATATAAAGATTATTTTAGCTACCGGTAATGCAACCTGCTTCGCTAGGTCAACAGCTATATTGTTAGGTACGAACTGTCCGGTGATTGCTGAGAATGGTGGAGTTATAAACCATGGGATAAACGATAACCAGATACTGGCCGATAACAAAAAAGTTATAGAAGCGTTCAAACACCTAAAAACAAAAACCGAGATAAATGAGTTCAAAGACCATAGATATACAGAAAAAGCATTCGCCCCCACAATAGCTCCAAACAAAGTACGGAAAATAATAAAAGACTACGATGTCGAAGTAATCCACACCAAGTTCGCAATACACATCAAAAACAAAAACATAAATAAAGCAACCGCACTACAAAAACTAACAAACCAACTCAACATACCACTAGAACAAACCATAGCAATAGGCGACTCAAACAACGACATAGAAATGATAGAAAAAGCAGGAACCGGAATAGCCCTAGGAAACTCAACAAAAAAACTAAAACAAAAAGCAGACATCAAAATAAACAAACAAAACGGACAAGGCGTCACAACAGCACTAAAAAAACTAAAAATAATATAAAACCAAATATAAACAAAACAAAACTAAATCAAACTTAGGTTGTGTTGTGGGTTTTTTGTTTACGGGCGGTTAGGCCCGTAACATTTATGTTGTTTTTTAGATTAATCCAAGGTCTTCTAGTTCTTGTTTGACTTTCTTTACTCCTTTTTCGCAGTCTTCGGGTTTTCTTCCGCCTGTGCAGACTATTTTTCCGCTTCCGAATAGTAGTAGTACGACTTTTGGTTCTTCTAGTCTGTATACGAGGCCTGGGAATTGTTCGGGTTCGTATTCTACGTTTTCTAGTCCGAATCCGATTGCTATTTGGTTTAGGTTTAGTGGGTGGTCTAGGTTTGCGGATGCGACTATGTTTTGGACTACTGTTTTGGGTTTGTTTTTTATGTCTACTCCGGCGCCTTTGAGTTTCTTTATTACTTTGTCTACTGCTACTTCGACGTCGTCTACGTTTTTGGCTCCTGTGCAGACTAGTTTTCCTGATGAGAAGATTAGTGCTGCGGTTTTTGGTTCTGTGAGTCGGTATACGACACCTGGGAACTTTTCTTGGTTGTATTCGGCATCTTCAAAATCGTTGTAGATTTTGTCAAGGTCTATCTCTTGGTCGAAAGAAGTAGAGGCAACAACGTTTTCAATTTTAATTTTTGGGTCCATAATTATATCCCTTTATATTGTTTATAAGTACTTACATATAAATACACGGGTTGTGGGGTTGTTGTGTTCACTCGACGAATCGGTGGGAAGTGTGGTGGTAGGTTGGTTTTGGTTTGTGTTTGGGTGTTTTACCTAAAAAAATAAATTGGTTTAGGATAACTCTACTTGTATGCCATCGCTTAGATGTATAGAGTGTGATTCAACGTTTTCAGATCAAGAGATATTGTATGTTTGTCCTAGTTGTGACGGCCTGCTTGAAGTGGCTTATACGGCTGGTGAGGTTGAAGAGAGGCTGGATATTGATGAGATGAAGTCTGGTGTTTTGGGTGTCTGGAAATACCGGGCTTTTCTGCCTTGTGATGAGAGAGTAAGTATTGCTGAGGGAGGTACTCCTCTTTATAAAACGGATAGGCTTGCTGATTGGGTTGGTGTTGATGAGTTGTATATAAAGAATGAGGGTGGTAATCCAACCGGTAGTTTCAAGGATAGGGGTATGACTGTTGGTGTTTCGAAGGCTTTGGAGATGGGTTTGAGCAGGGTTGGTTGTGCTTCAACTGGTAATACAAGCGCAGCTCTCTCGATATATGGTGCTAAGGCTGGTATAGATGCAATAGTATTGTTGCCGGCTGGTAAGGTTGCTATGGGTAAGGTTGCTCAGGCATTGATGCATGGAGCTAACGTGATATCTATAAAAGACAATTTCGATCGGGCTTTAGAGCTTGTAAGGCAGGCTTGTAATGAAAAAGACATATACCTACTGAACTCGGTTAATCCAGTTAGGCTTGAAGGTCAGAAAACAATTGGGTATGAGGCGGTTGAACAGCTTGGTTGGGAGGTTCCGGACAGGATGTTTCTACCGGTAGGTAATGCAGGCAATATATCGGCTATACACAAGGGTTTGAGAGAGTGGAGACAACACGGTATAATAGAAGAACTACCTAAGATGTGTGGTATCCAGTCTGAAGGCTCCAAACCATTTGTAAAGGCGATTAAAAACAACCAGAAAAAGATAACGCCTGAAGGAGAGCCGGAAACTCTAGCAACTGCAATAAGAATTGGAAACCCAGTTAACGGGCCTAAAGCATTAAACGCTGTCTACGATACCGGTGGTACAGCAGAATCTGTATCCGACCAGGAGATAGTTGAGGCGCAGAAAAAACTCGCACGACTTGAAGGAATAGGGGTAGAGCCAGCGAGCGCTTCATCTGTAGCTGGATTAAAAAAACTGGTAGACAATGGAGAGGTAGAGCCGGATGAAAAAATTGTCTGCGTAACAACTGGACACCTCTTAAAGGACTCAGAAGAGATAATAGAAGTCTGCAAACCACCAAAAGAAGTGGAAGCCAACCTACAAACCGTTTTAAACCACATCTAAAAAAACTAAAACAAAAAGACTATTTAAAAATAGTTATATCAAAATGTCAAGATATTTAGAGATAATTGAAGCAACACTTGGAAACATCACCAGAGGAGCGATAGACGGCATACTAACAACATTAGGCATAGTCATAGGGGCATATGGAGCCGAATCCACAATCATAATAGCAGCTGGAATAAGCGGTGGAGTAGCAAGCGGACTATCAAACACCTTCGCAGCCCTCTCAGCAGAACGCACAGAGATGGAGGTCGGGATGAAAGAGATCCGAAAATCAATGTTGAGGGAAGAGATGGAGAACACAACACTACACAAAACAAAGAAAAAACAAGTCCGAATAAAAGCCCTAATGGATGGCCTATCCTCAGTACTCGGAGCATCTGTACCAGTAGCCCCCTACTTCTTCTTTCCAGCAGAACAAGCAGTCTTCATAGCAGTAACACTAACAGCCATATTCGCATTCGCAATAGGATTCCTATCAGGAAAAGTATCAGAAAAACACCTAATCCGAATGGGAATAAAAATGGCATTGATCGCATTAACCGTAGCAGTCGTCGCCACACTAATACAACAAGGAATACACATCACACTAAGATAACCAACAACCAAAAAACCCTTTTTTATATCTTTAAATTAAACCAATATCGAACCACATATATAAAAAAATAGATATAAATAAAAAACCAAAATGTAAACTAAAGAGAACAAAACAACCTAAAAACCAGTTTTTTCCCATTAATTTAAGTTGTTGTCCAACTTGATATGAAGTTACAGCTAGAACAGGAAAAAACCTGATAGCTATAGTCGTGGTAAGATAGTTGACTGAATTGTTGATTGTTAACCAATATTGATTAATTTGATTAGAAATTTGTGATATATAATGAGTGAAGTGGAAGACGACCCTCTAGGTGGCCTTGATATAGAAACCACAGAAGAAATAGAAGTTCCCGATAACCTTATAGACCAGGTTATAGGTCAAGACCACGCCGTAGAGGTTATCAAAAAGGCCGCGAGACAGAAAAGACATGTGATGATGCTCGGCCCTCCAGGAACAGGTAAATCTATGTTGGCTAAAGCGATGGCCGAGATACTGCCAAGTGAAGAACTACAAGACATACTGATTTATCCAAACCCAGAGGATGAAAACAATCCTGACGTAAGGGTTGTACCAGCTGGAAAAGGCAAACAGATAGTGGACTCACACAAAGAAGAAGCTGAAAAACGGAATAGAGCTAGAAACGCCATACTGATGTTGATAATACTGGCTATAATGGCTTTCGGTATCGCTTCATACATACAGACCGGTGAGTTCTCAGGAATGTTCCTCGCTGTCATCGCAGCAGCAGTTGTCTTCGTTGCAGCACGATACATATCCGGTTCAGATGAAAAAGCCGTACCAAAACTACTCGTAAACAACGAAGGCGAAGACAAAGCACCATTCGTAGATGCAACAGGATCACATTCAGGAGCATTGCTCGGAGACGTAAGACACGACCCATTCCAATCAGGTGGATTAGGAACACCAGCACACGAAAGAGTTGAGCCAGGAGCAATACACAAAGCGAATAAAGGAGTCCTCTTCGTAGACGAAATAAACACACTACGGATAGAAAGCCAACAACAACTACTCTCATCAATGCAAGACAGAGAGTTCTCAATAAAAGGACAGTCAGAAAGAAGCAGCGGAGCAATGGTCAACACCAGACCCGTTCCAACCGACTTCATAATGGTAGCAGCAGGAAACCTAGACGCATTAAAAGGAATGCACCCAGCACTCAGATCCAGAATCAGAGGATACGGATACGAAATCTACATGAACGACCACATGGAAGACACACCAGAAAACAGAAGAAACCTCGTAAGAGTCGTAGCACAAGAAGTACTGAAAGACGAAAAAATACCACACTTCAAAAACCAAGCCGTAACAGAAATAATAAGAGAAGCACGACGCAGAGCAGGAAGAAAAGGCAGACTAACACTCAAAATAAGAGAACTAGGAGGACTAATCAGAGTAGCAGGAGACATAGCCAGAGCACAAGGAAACGACCTCGTAGACAGAGAAAACGTCATAGAAGCCAAAAAAATAGCAAGAACCCTAGAACAACAAGTCGCAGACGACTACATAGAAAAAAGAAAAGAATACCGAATGTTCGAAGTCGAAGGCCAAAAAGTAGGAAGAGTAAACGGCCTAGCAGTAATGGGCGGCGACTCAGGAATCGTACTACCAATCGTAACAGAAATAACACCAGCACAATCAAAAGAAGAAGGCCAAGTAATAGCAACAGGCCGACTCCAAGAAATAGCGCAAGAAGCAGTACAAAACGTATCAGCACTCGTCAAAAAATTCAGCGGACGAGACATGTCAAACCTAGACGTACACATCCAATTCGTAGGAACATACGAAGGCGTAGAAGGCGATTCAGCATCAATAAGCGTCGCCACCGCAGTAATAAGCGCCCTAGAAGACATACCAGTCAAACAAAACATCGCAATGACAGGAAGCCTAAGCGTAAGAGGCGAAGTACTCCCAGTAGGAGGAGTAACAGCCAAAATAGAAGCCGCAGCCGAAGCAGGAGTCGAAAAAGTACTAATACCAAAAGCCAACGAAGACGACGTACTAGTCGAAGACAGATACCGCGAAAAAATAGAGATAATACCAGTCAGCTCAATAGACCAAGTACTGAAAGAAGCACTAGCAGGCAAAAAGAAAAAAGACTTCGTAGACAAACTCAAAAACATAGCAACAATCGCAAAAGACAGCGTAGAAGGAGTCTCACTCGACGACCAACCAACACCACAATAACAACCCCCATCTTTCTTTTCTTCAACCCCCAAACAAAAAACCCCTCCCCAATTTTTTTATATTCCCAACCACCATAACCTGGACACAATCACCAATAACCCATATTTGAATGACATTTCAAAGCTGAACGAAAAAAAAGTTTTTCTGGAAACTTAGTTAGACACCTTCTTTGTGTTTTTTTTTGATGGTCAACAAAATGTGTTTGGTGTTTGGGTGTGGGTGGGTTCAAGTAGTTTGATGTATTATTGTTTAGTATGGATGATGGTTGGAGTGTGTTGTTGATTATGGATTTTATTTTTTGTTTTAGTTGTGGTATAGATGGTTGATTTTTTTGAGTCAGTTTCAGTCGTTTCTGATACTTCGAGTATTGAGGTTGAGGATGGTGAGGTTGAGGATGTTAAGTCGGATAGTTCTTGTGGCTTTTCCGTGAGGGCGTTGGACGATGGTTCTTGGGGTTTTGCTTCGACTTCTGTGAGCGACCTAGGTAGTTTGGATATGGAAGGGGTTGTTGAGAAGGCTTGTAGGCTTGCTGAGCTGTCGCCCGCTAGACCTGGTTTTAAATCGGTTGAGATTGATAGGTCTCCCTCTTCAATGTCTTTGGATGTTGAGGTTAATCCGAGGTTTGTTGAGTTGTCTGAGAAGATCGATTATTTGGTTGGTTGTCATAATGAGGCATTGCAGGGTCGGGTGAAGAGCACTAAGTTTACTTACACTGACTCGGAGTTTGAGTTTAGTTATTCCAACTCTAGTGGTGAGGAAGCAAGTTATAACTTGGTTAGAACTGGTGTTTCTGGTAAGGCTGTTGCTAAAGAGGGAGATATGTTGCAGACGGCGGGTGAGAGGGTTTATGGTTCTAAGGGATATGAGATACTTGAAGAACAGGGTTTTAGAGAGCTTTGTAGGGATTTGGGTCGGAAGGCGGATAGTTTGTTGGATGCAGGGTCGCCACCTAGCGGTCAGTATCCGGTTATAATGGACCCGGAGCTTGCCGGTGTTTTCATTCATGAGGCTGTTGGCCATGCGAGTGAGGGTGATCTGGTTGCAATGGACAACTCTATTTTAAAAGGTAGGTTGGGTAGTCAGGTTGGTTCTGATGTGGTGACCGTTGTTGATGACCCTTCGCTTAAAGGTAATTTTGGATACTATCCATTTGATTGGGAGGGTGTGCCGGCTGAACCTACAACGATTATAGAGAACGGGGTTTTGAAGGGTTACTTGAATTCTAGGGAGAGTGCTGCCCAAACTATGTCTCCTGTGACCCCTAATTTCAGAAGCCAGAGCTATTCTAACAACCCTCTTGTAAGGATGAGCAATACATATATAAAGCCTGGTGACTGGAGTTTAGAGGAGATGTTGGAGGATATAGGTAGTGGTGTATACCTACGTGGGTCTCGTGGAGGCCAGGTATCGAGTGGTGAAGGAACCTTCCAGTTCAACGCTGAAGACGGCTATACGATAGATGGTGGGGAGCTGGATCAACACCTACGTGATGTTTCACTCTCAGGAAGAACATTGAAGACGTTGTTGAATATCGATGCATTGGCGAACGACCTTGAGTACTACCCTGGTTTTTGCGGTAAAGGTGGTCAGGGAGTTCCGGTGACAGATGGAGGTCCACACACAAGAGTTTCCAACCTACTGGTTGGAGGTGGAGACAGTTGATAGAGCTTGAAAAAATCTTGGAAACATGTTTGGAGAGAGGTGCCAGTCAGGCTGAGGTGTATGTAAAAGATGAAGAGTCTTTGAACATCGAGATCGAGAAACAGGAGATAAAGTATGTGAAATCCGATGACCATTGGGGGTTGGGGATACGTGTATTGAAAGATAAATCTCCTGGTTTTTCAAGCACTACCGACCCTGATAAGATAAGTGAAAGGATAGATGACGCATTAAAACACGCAGGGGTCAGTAAAAAAACACTCGGCAGCCTGGCAACCTCAGGAAAAACACCTAAAGTAAATGGTGTTTACGATAGTGAGGTTGCTAATGCAACATACGACGACCTACTACCTAAAACAAAATTGTTGATAGAATCTGCAAACAAAGGTCAAGCTAGATCCACCTCCGGTTCAGTAAAAACCTCTAAAGCAAAAACACAGATAAAAAACACATATGGTGTTGACGTAGAAACAACAACCACATTGATGCAAGCAAGTATAAGCACGATAGCTGGAGCCGGTGAAAACGCCTCAACATCATATGAATTCCAGTATTCAAGGAAAAACGACCTGGATTACCAGTGGATTGGAAGCCAAGCAGCAGAGATAGCCGTTAAATCAATGTCAGGAGAAACCACATCCCCTGGAAAACGAGAGTTAGTTCTAGAACCAATAGCATTAACCAGCCTACTCAACTCCACATTAGTTCCATCCCTAAACGCATTAGAGATACAGCGTGGTAGATCAAAAGCACAACAATACATGAACAAAGAAATCGCTCCAGACATACTGGAAATAACCGATGATGGAACACTTGATGGTGGTTTAAACTCAAGACCTACAGACGACGAAGGAACCCCATCAAAAAAACACAAAATAATAGAGAACGGAGTTCTCAAAGGAGCATTCTACAACCTAAAAGCAGGGTATAAAGAAGGTTGCAACAGCACTTCAAACGGAGTAAGACCATCATACGGCTCACTACCACAAATATCCCCAAGAAACCTAGTTATAAACCCAAAAACAGACAAACAAAACCTCCTTACAAATGGAACAATAGTTATACGCAGCGTATTAGGAGCACACACAGCAAACCAAATATCAGGCGATTTCTCAGTAGGAACAAACGAAGCATTCGAAATAAAAAACGGAGAACTACAACCCCTATCAGAACTAATGGTATCAGGAAATATATTTGAACTACTTAACGATATACTTGAAATAGGGAACGATGTAAGAAAAATCGGAAACATCGTAACCCCCTCAATAAAAACCAAATCGAGGATCTCAACATGAAAAAAGGGCTTGAACACTACAACAGTGTTCTGGAAGGCAGTATAGAACCCAACTACATAACAACCCAAAAAAAACATGTAGACATAGACCTTGATGCAGAAACAGAACAACTATGGAAAACACATCAAAACCCAGTTGGAGACGGCCCACACACATACCTCGACCTAAAAACCGAGTTAGCAGGCAGGATATTAAGAAACTGCCACCTCTGCGAACACCGCTGCAAAGTAAACAGACTAGCCAAAGAAACCGGAATCTGCAACATACCCGCAGTATCAAGATACAGCAGCGAGTTCCTACACTATGGAGAAGAACCAGAACTGGTACCCTCACACACAATATTCTTCCACGGCTGCAACTTCAAATGCGCATACTGCCAAAACTGGGAGATATCACAGGAAGCGAAAGGAGGAACCGCAGTACACCCCACAAACATCTGTGAAAAAATAGTTAGAAGAAAAATAGAGGGCTCCAAAAACGTAAACTTCGTAGGCGGCGACCCAACACCACACCTAAAAACAATACTACAGATACTAAACAACTTCACAGCCCAAATCCCCATAATATGGAACTCAAACATGTACATGTCAACACAAACAATGAGACTACTAGACGGAACAATAGACCTATACCTCGCAGACTATAGATACGGAACAAACAAATGCGCAGAAAAACTATCAGAAACACCAAAATACACACAAACAGTAGAAAGAAACCTACTCGAAGCAAAACAACAAACAGACGTCCTAATAAGACATCTAGTCCTACCAGGCCACATCGAATGCTGCACAAAACACATAGCAAACTGGGTAAGCAAAAACCTAGGTAAAAACACAAGATTCAACCTAATGTTCCAATACAGACCCACATACAAAGCCCAAAACCACCCCCAAATAAACCGAACACTAACAACAGAAGAAAAAGACAGAGCTCTAGACATAGTAATGGACGCAGGCCTAGCAAACCTAGTAGGCTAGCTGAACCCACCAAAAACAAAGTTCAAACCAACTTTTTTTCGAAAACATTAACTAACCTTAGATAGATGAAGGTAGGGTACCTATGGCAACAACTATTGTAATCGGTGGTTTTTTTGGTGATGAAGGAAAAGGCAAGATAGTTTCACACCTTGTACGCGAAGACTCCCCATCAATCGTAGCTCGAGGAGGAGTAGGTCCAAACGCTGGACACACAGTAAAAATCGGAGACAAGGAGTTTGGAACCAGACTAACCCCATCCGGATTCTTCAACAAAAACTGCAGACTCCTAATAGGAGCTGGAACACTAATCGACCCAGAAGTAATGCAAAAAGAAATACAACAACTAGAAATCGAAGAAAAAATCGGAATCGACAAAAGATGTGGAATAATAGAACAAAAACACATCAAAAAAGACAAACAAAGTAAAAGACTCTCAGGAGAAATCGAAACAACTGGAACAGGATGTGGTCCAGCAAACGAAGACAGAGCCGCAAGAAAACTAAAACAAGCAAAAGACATACCCAAACTAAAAAAATACCTAACCGACGTACCAAAAGAAATCAACAAAGCAATAAACAAAAACGAAGACATAATAGTCGAAGGAGCACAAGGCTTCGGACTATCCCTAATATACGGCACATACCCATACGTCACATCCAAAGACACCGGAGCAAGCCAAGCCGCATCAGACGTAGGAATCGGCCCAACAAAAATAGACGAAGTCCTAATCGTATTCAAAGCCCACCCAACAAGAGTAGGAAAAGGCCCCTTCCCAACAGAATACACAAAACAAGAAGCACTCGAACACGGCGTAGAAGAATACGGAACAGTCACAGGCCGACCAAGAAGAGTAGGAAGCTGGATGAAAGACTGGGCCGAATATGCAGTAATGGTTAACGGAGCAACACAAGCAGCCATAACATGCATAGACAAATACGACCAAAACTGCCGTGGAGTCACACAATACCAAAACCTAACCCCAAAAGCCAAAAAATTTATAGAAACAAAAGAAAGCGAATTGGGCATACCCGTCACACTAATATCCACAGGACCAAAAAACAATGAAACAATAGACCTAAGAAAGGAGAAACTCTAACATGAAAGAAAAACTACTCGACAAACTAGCATGCCCAAAATGCCGAGACAAACTAAAACTAACAAAACAAAAAACCAAAGACAACAAAATAACAGAAGGAACACTAACCTGCAGCAAATGCAAACAAAAATACCCAATAAAACAAGGAATACCAAACCTACTACCAAAAACAAAAAACAAAAAATAACCAAACCCTAAAAACACAAACCAAAAAAACCACAAAAAACCAGAAGATAACTACAAATCCATTTCCAACAAACCAATTCTATAGGTTCACTAGCTGAGTTGTTCAGCCAAAGACAAGTTTCATTAAAAGGATGACAATTCATGAATTATATTATCGTAACTGGAGGAGTAATGAGCGGTATAGGTAAGGGGATTACCGCCGCATCGATTGGGAGAATACTTAAAGAACGTGGTTTCGACGTCACAGCGATAAAGATAGATCCATACCTAAATGTTGACGCTGGAACGATGAGTCCATTCCAACATGGTGAGGTCTATGTGTTAAAGGATGGAGGTGAAGTCGACCTCGACCTTGGAAACTACGAGAGATTTTTGAACAAAGAACTGACCAGCGAACACAACATAACAACTGGAAAGGTATATCGATCAGTCATAGAGAAAGAACGGAATGGAGACTACCTAGGGAGAACAGTTCAGATAATACCACACATAACTAACGAAATCAAAGATAGAATACGAAAAGTATCAGAAGATAGCTACGCCGACATCTGCCTAATCGAGTTAGGAGGCACAGTAGGAGACATAGAGGGAATGCCCTTCCTAGAAGCAACAAGACAGCTTATAAACGAAGAAGGCCCCAACAACGTCATGTTAGTGCATGTAACTCTCGTACCAACACTCGAAGTAGTCGGAGAACAAAAAACCAAACCAACACAACACAGCGTCAAAGAACTAAGAGAACTCGGACTCCACCCAGACATAGTAGTAGGTAGATCACAAAAACCCCTAAACAAAAAAACCAAATCAAAAATAGCCTTATTCTGCGACGTACCTAAAAAATCGGTTATATCCGCTCCAGACGCAAGAGACATATACGAAGTCCCACTACAACTCGAAAAAGAAGGCGCCACAGACATCATACTAAACCACCTAAACCTACAATCAAAAGAAAAAGACATGCAAGAATGGCGAAAACACGTCGAAAACATACTAGAACCAAACGACGACATCGAAATAGCCCTAGTAGGAAAATACACACAACTAGAAGACGCCTACATGAGCGTTACAGAAGCACTAAAACACTCAGCAGCCAAAGAAGGACTCGAACTAAACATAAACTGGATAAACGCAGAAAAACTCGAAAAACAAAAACAAAACCAAATAGAAAAACAACTAACAAACGTAGACGGAATCATAGTCCCAGGAGGATTCGGAAAAAGAGGATCCGAAGGAAAAATAAAAGCAATAAAAACCGCAAGAACCAAAAAAATACCATTCCTAGGACTCTGCTTCGGCTTCCAACTAGCAGTAATCGAATACGCCCGAAACGTACTCAAACTACAAAACTGCGGAAGCTCCGAAATAATGGACGAACTAGACGAACCAGTAATCGACATACTACCAGAACAAAAAAACATCAAATCACTAGGCGGAACAATGAGACTCGGAAACCAAACAACAATAATCGAAAAACAAACACTCGCACACAAACTCTACCAAAGAACAAGAATAATCGAAAGACACCGCCACCGATACGAAGTAAACCCAGAATACATACCACAACTCGAAAAAGCAGGAATGAAATTCTCAGGAAAAGAAGAAAAAACAGGCCTAATCGAAATACTAGAACTACCACAACACCCATTCTTCATGGGCACACAATTCCACCCAGAATTCAAATCAAGACTAGAAAACCCAAGCCCACCATTCCAAGGACTAATAAAAACAGCAAAACAAAACAAAAAACAAAAATAAAATAAAACCAACAACCCAAAAAACAAAAAAAAATAAAATATCCCATACCAAAAAACCTCACTAAGACTAACTAAACTAAACTAAATTAAGATGGGTTTAATTTGGTTTTTTTGGTTAGATTTTTTTTAATACGGGGTTGATGAGGTAGGTTGGGGTTGGGTTTTATCCGAGGCTTCCTCGGATTTTTCCCATTCTTTCTAGTCCTTTTTTGAATAGTTGTTCTTCGGTTTCTTGGCTCATGAGTCCTGGTTTGTCCATGTATACTTCTTTTAGTACTGGTTTTAGTGTTTCCATGATGTCCATGTATACTTCGTCTTGGTCGTTCATTGGTCCGATTTCGAAGTCGATGTAGTCCATTAATGTTTTTATGTCTTGGTCTACCATTCTTACTGATCGGTCTGGTAGGAAGTCTTGCGCGAAGTTGAGGTTTACGAATCTTCCGGCGAATTTAAGGTCGTTCTCTATTGATGGGTAATATTTGTTTAATATTTTGTCTATTGCGTCGTCGCCGAATCTACGTCCTACTTCTTCTAGGCCTCGGCCGGTACCTATGAATTCGGGTGGTAATCCGATTGTGTATAGGCTGGCTGTGAAACTGATTGCTCGTGGTAGTTCAGGTAGTTTGTTTAGCTGCATCTCTGTTAGTTCTTTTTGTAGTTCTTGGTCGCTGACTAACTTGGCTATATCGCTTGGCATTGGTACGTCTCTTGCGTATCCTACTGGTCCTTTTCTTGCGAGTCTGTCACGTTGGCTTGGCATTAGGTCTGAGATTGATTTTACTGTTTCTATTATTTGGTAGAATGTTCTTAGGTAATGTTTTGTGAAAACACCTATGTAGTTTTTGATTTCCTCCATCTCTTGTTCGTCGTATCGGAGGGGGTCTTGTTTTGATAGGTCTTTTTGTAGTTTTTTGATTAGTTTTCTGGTTTCTTCATAACCGATGTCGTAGCGTATACCGGATTGTATTGTTATTGTTTTTGCACCTGCGAATTCCTCCATAACGCTTTCGATGTTGTCCGGCATGATGTGTCCTCTGAATGGGAGTGCTCCGGCTCCATAGATTGGTGCAACATCTAAGTCCAGTTTGTCGCTCAGTTTGTTACATTCTGATATAGCGATTTTAGCACTGAAAACTGCAGGGAGGTTTCCGTAAGACAATGCGGGGTCTGAACGTCCAAGCATCACCCTTAGCCTTTCTGGTTGTTCATCTAGTTCTCGTTCACAACCTTGGATGTATTCGTCAAGAATCTTGCCGATCGACATCAACTCGGGAACTTCTTCAATGAGAGGTATTAAGTAGAAATTGAAATCTTCAGGTATGTTGAATTCTTCTTTGCTAAGTTTTGAAACAAACCTAAACCGTTTTTTTACATCAAGAAGTTCGTTAGCATCTTTTGTCATTGGGTGTATAACTTCAAAAACAGGTAGGTTGTCTTGGTATTGAGAAGCTTGGTGATTAGCTTCCATGATAGACATTAAGGTCATTAGTTGTCTAAAAACAGTTTCTTCAGAAGCACTTGGTATCCTAGGAGTGATGTACACATCTTCACCAGGAACAAGATCTGTGTTCTGTATAATCCCCATAACCACTTGGGAAACCTGATGGTAAGGAGTCATCTTCCCCTCATAATCCACCATATACTCATCGGAGCCAAGCCCACCATCTTCAATAGATGTTAAGGACTCAAGTCCCTCCTCAGCTTCATCCTGAATAGGAGTATATTTAGTGGCGCTATCAGGATGTTGGGTAACCATAGTTTTCGGAATCTTCATAATAAGACCTGCAAATAAAATGTGAGCTAACAACTTAAATTTTGGTGAAAAACAACAAAAAAACAATACCTATAAACAACAAAATAAAACAGCTAAAAACAAATACAAGAAAAAAACCCGTTTTTCAACGAAAAATATTTAGACCTAACAAACAACCAAAACCCAGAAACAACCAACTATATTCAAAAAAACTGACAACCTATATATTAACATAAAATTAAAAACAGGCAGGGAAATAGATGACATATGTCTACATAGATGGCGATTACGTCCATGAAGAAGAAGCATCTGTAAGCGTTTTCGACCACGGATTGCTGTATGGCGATGGAGTTTTTGAAGGCATAAGAGCATACGAAGGAAAAGTATTCAAGCTCGAAGAACACATCGACCGTTTATACCGCTCAGCAAAAGCTATAAAACTAGATATCCCGATAACAAAAAAAGAAATGAACCAAGCAATCATAAAAACACTTCAGAAAAACGAACTAAAAAACGCATACATAAGACCATTAATCACAAGAGGCGTAGGTTCACTAGGACTCGACCCACAAAAATGTCCAAAACCAACAGTAATAATAATAGTCCAAGAATGGGACGCAATGTACGGCGACCTCTACAGCCAAGGCCTAAAAGCAGTAACCGTAGCTGTTAGAAGAAACTCAATAGACGCATTACCACCAAACATAAAATCACTAAACTACCTCAACAACATACTCGCCAAAATCGAAGCAAACGTCAAAGGAGGAGACGAAGCAATATTCCTCAACCAACAAGGAAAAATATCTGAAGGCTCCGGAGACAACCTATTCATAATACAAGACAACCAGATATACACACCACCTGCACTAAACAACCTAAAAGGAATAACACGTAAAACAGCAATAGACATAGCCAAAAACAAAGGAATCGAAGTACAAGAAACCGATTTAGGACTATTCGATATATACACAGCAGATGAAATATTTGTAACAGGCACTGCAGCAGAAATCGCTCCAATAGTAAAAGTAGATGGCCGACAAATCGGCGACGGCAACCCAGGAAAAATAACCAAAAAACTAATGGATAAATTCAAAGAAATAACAGGAGAGATCGGAACACCCATATACGGCTAACCGGAGAAAAAAATAAATGGAAATATACTACCTAATACTAGCCTTCTTCGCATTCTGGATAATCCTAAACATACTAAACTACAAAGGATACCTAGAACGCCTAGGGTTCTCTCTAGACAGCGCTCTATTCCTAGCATGGAGAACCGAAAAAGGAAAACAACTGATGGATTACATCGCAAAAAGATGGCGCAAACCCCTAAAAAAACTAGGAACCCTCAACATAATCCTATCACTAGCAGCAATCCTAATAGTAACCATATTCCTAGCATTCCAACTATTCATAATAGTACTAGGCCCCGACCTAGTAACAGACGTAGCAATATCAGAAGCAATACTCCTACCAGGACTAGCCCTACCCATAATATTCGGCCTAATAGCCCTAATCGTAGCAGTAGTAATACACGAGTTCTCCCACGCAATATACGCAAGAGTAGAAAACATAGGAGTCGAATCAGTCGGATTCGGCCTACTAGCCGTACTACCACTAGCATTCGTCGAACCCAAAATAGAAGACATAAAACAAAGCACCAGAATACAAAAACTAAAGATGTTCTCAAGCGGCCCAGCATCAAACATATACCTAGCCGCAATCTCAATAATAATAGTCTTCCTAATTATAACAACAACATTCACACCAGTATCCCCAGGAATAGGAGTCGTCGAAGTACAAGAAAACTCACCAGCCTACCAAGCAGGCATACAAGAAGACATGATAATAACAGGCGTAAACAACCAAACAATAGAAACCCACCAAGAATTCCAAGACATCATCAACCAACACAACCCCGGAGACACAATAACAATACAAACCGCCCAAAACGGAGAATACACACTACAACTAGGACAACAAGACGGAGAACCCCACATGGGAATACAACTAATCGACGTATACGGACTATACTCAGTATTCTCAAACCCAATAGCCTACATAACACCACAAATGGGAATGACAATGCCAACACTCGACACACCATTCTACGACGCCCAAATAAACCCAGACATAGCCCTAACAATAGCACAAGGCGCATTCTGGATGGGACTACTCAACTTCTGGCTCGGAATACTAAACATGATGCCAATATTCCCACTAGACGGAGGAAGAGTATTCTGGGAAATCATAGAATCACTACTAGAAAAACAAAACACAATCAAAAACACAAAAAAAGCAACAAAATGGATAGTCGGAACAATAAGCATAATATTCATAGCAATATACCTAGCACCAATAATCTACCTACTAATGATATAACAAACACAAACCATAAAAACAAAATCAACTTATCAAATCAGGGTAAACCGGACTATACCTGCTTAGTTTAACCAGATTTAACTTATTTGGGGTGAGAAGTTCTCTTCCTCATGGAACGAATGTGGAGTAAGGTTGGGGATGGATCACCTGAACCAATAAAAAAAGTTGTTGAGGAAGTTACCTTATGGAGTATGACTATGAATAGGAGTTACAAGTATCGTCCCTACCCTTCAGAACAGGACAAGCAAGAACTGGAAAAACATCTTGAACTGTGCCGACAAATCTACAACCACTTCCCTGAAGAACTCAACGCAGCAGATAATATTTTAGGTAAGGGACTTACCGAAGTTACGCCTGCGGAGACTGCAACCTCTACAGACAACAAACACCAGATTCAGTTCTGTAATGTACCTGCAAGTAGCGTCATCGAAACAGGAAACCCCTTCCACACCAAAGCATACCCGAGGTATGGTAGTAGGTAGTTCACTACGATTATACTAAAAACTAAAGGTTAGGATAGGTATACATGGAGTGAATATTGATGGTTAAAATTGGATATGTAGTAACTGGGTCTAAGCAGGAGTCACAGAAAATCGCTGAAGCGTTGGTTCAAGAAAGATTGATAGCTTGTGCTAACCTAATAGGGGAGATTGAATCTATATATTGGTGGAACAGTGAGATAAACAAAGATAAAGAACATGCTTTAATAGTTAAAACAACCGAACAAGCTGTTGAACAAACAAAAAACAAAATTAAAGAACTACATAGCTACGAAAACCCAGCAATACTATTCTTCGATGTAAACCAAACAACCGAAATATATCAAAACTGGATACAAGAAGAAGTAAAAGAATAACAATCCAAAACAAATTAAACCAAAAACCACCAACCTAAACAAACAACCAAACAACAAAGACATAACAAAACAAAAAAATGGTTTTCACAACCCCCCAACAACAAAATCAATAAAACTCTCAAAAATACCGATATATTTTAGTTTAGTTTGGTTTGGTTTGGCTTTATTTGGTTTGATTGATCGTGGTTTTATCTTTGTTGTTGTGTTTCTATTTGTTGGTTTATTCTTAAGGAGTTGAAAGAATTGCATTGGTCTATTTCGAAAGCGGATGAAGCGGTGAAGTGGAAAGGAGACAGACATGTTGTAGCTTCGGGTATCTCTCCTTCGGGTCCGATTCATTATGGAAATTTTAGGGAGATATTGACGGCTGATTTGATGCATAAAGCGTTAGGTAGGGTTGAGGCGGATTCAGAGTTGATATTTATTTTTGATGATTTTGATCCTTTGAGAAAGGTGTATCCGTATCTTGATTCTAGCTATCGTGAACATGTGGGTAAGCCTTTAACCATGGTTCCAGATCCAGAGGGATGTCATGGGTCTTATGCAGAACATTATGCCACCGAGTTTATAGGTTGTCTTGATACTTTAGGTATAAATCCGGAGATAAAGTATGCAAGTGAGTTATACAAGAACGGTGATTTCTCAAAAGTAACTGCAAAAGCCCTTGATGAAACTAAGAAAATAAGGGAGATATTGGAGGAAGAAACTGGACGGGAACTTCCGGATGGATGGCTCCCGTATAACCCATTATGTAGTGAGTGTGGCCGGATATCTACAACGACTCCACATGACTACAAAGACCTAAAGGTCTCTTATACGTGTGAATGTGGGTATCAAGGAACTGCTAAAATCGAGGAAGGTGAGGGTAAACTACCATGGAGAGTGGACTGGCCGGCTAAATGGACAGTTTTAGGCGTAACGGTGGAGCCTTTTGGAAAAGACCATGCAGCTGATGGTGGTTCATACGACACCGGTAAAAGAATCTCAAAAGAGGTATATGGATACGAACAACCATACCCAATCATATACGAACAGGTAGGTTTGAAAGGCGAAGGCGAGATGTCAAGCTCGAAAGGAATAGCTTTAACACCGAAAAGAATGTTAGAGTTCCTACCACCGGAAATAATAAGATATATGTTGGTTGAGAAACCACCAAACCGGCATATCGAAATTGACACAGGGTTCGGCATGATACAAACAATAAACAACTACCAAAAACACGAACAACAGTACTACAACAACGAGCTCGACCAAGAGAAAGAACAAACATACGAACTCTCACAACCCAACAACCAACCTCCAAAACAAAAACCAAATCAAATACCATTCAAACACCTTGTAAACGCAGTACAGATTTCAAACGACAGAGAAGGAATACAAAAAATACTTGAAAGAACAGGCCATTGGAACCAAGAAGTAAACCAAGAATGGATAGAACAATGGATAGAAAGAGCCAAAACATGGGTACAAGAATACGCACCAGAAAAAGCAAAATTCCAGATACAAAAAGAACTACCACCACAAACCGATGAACTAAACCAAAAACAAGCAAAGTTCCTGAAAAAACTCAGTAAAAAAATAAAAAACAATGAATACAGCGACCAAGAACTAAAAAACCAAATCTACAACATATTCAAAAAACATGACCTACAGCCCAGACAAGCATTCGCATCAATATACATAGCATTGTTAGGCAGGCCATCAGGACCCAGAGCAGCATGGTTCCTACTATCACTAGACCAAGAATTCGTAGTAAACAGACTAGAAAAAGCAGCAGAAAACGCAGAAAAAAACGTGTGACAAAATAAAATGGAAAACAACAATAAATCGATAAGCACTGGAGAAATAGCAACAGGATGTAAACACTGCAGAAAAGGAGCAAAAGCTGTCCTATTCCTCACAGGAATATGTGACCAAAACTGCTACTACTGCCCAATCTCAAAAAAACGAAAAAACAAAGATAAAACATGGATCAATGAAAAACTAGTAAAAACACCTAAAGACGTATTCATAGAAATAGAAAACATGAATGCCACTGGAACAGGAATAACCGGTGGAGAACCACTACTAAAACAAAAAAAACTATTCAAATACATAAAAACACTAAAAAACCGATATGGGGGAGACCATCACATCCACCTATACACATCAAAACCCCCTAAAACCAAAACAATAAAAAAACTAAGCAAACACGGATTAGATGAAATCAGATACCACATAAAAAACCTAAACCTCCAACCCTACCTCAAACCAATCAAACAATCAACCAAACACATGGAAACAGGAATAGAAATACCCGCCATACCCAACAAAACCAGAGAAATACAAAAAATAATAAACCAAACACACCAACACATAGACTTCTACAACCTAAACGAATTCGAATACTCAGAAACAAACTACAACAAAATCAAACAAAAAAACCACAAACCAATCGGAGAAACCACACACGCAATAAAAAACAGCCGAGAAACAGCAACCAAAATAATAAACCAAAACCAAAACAAACCAATCCACTTCTGCACATCCAACTACAAAGACTCAATCCAACTAAGAAAAAGACTACAAAGAACAGCAAAACAAAAAGCAAAACCATACGACGAAATAACAAAAGACGGAACACTAATAAGAGCAATAATCACCGGAAAACCACCCAAACAAACAAAAAAAATACTAAAAACCCAATACAACGTACCCAAAAACAAAATAGGACAACACAAACAAAAAACAGAAACAGCATGGTGGATAGCAGACCAAATACACATCGAACTACAAACAAAACACCAACTAAAAACAGACATAATCGAAATATACCCAACCTCAAACAGATTCCAAGTACAAAAAATACCACTCAACAAAAAAGAAAACAAAAACAAAAAAGAAAAATAAAGAAAGAGTTTTAGAGTTTTTTACTCGATTTCTATTGCGGCTACGGGACAGTCTTCAACGGCTATATCTATGCAATCTATTTCTTCATCGACCTCGCCTACGTTAACATCCTCGTTTCTATATTCTGTAACGATTTGAGAGATGTCAAGGTCATCTGTCTCAAAAACCTCACTACAGACATCTGAACATATACCACACCCAATACAGGCGTCTTGATCTACAATAATTTTCATAAACACTTCCTCCTAACCAAATATAAAATATCCAACAACATATAGACCTAGTATAATTGAGTTAAGGTTGTTTAGCTATAGGGTAATTGTTGGCTATTTTTGGTACATTGGTTTACGGATTTTTAGGGTTTTCACAAGTTTTTTTAGTGCGACCTGCATTGCGCTTTCTCTGTAGTTTTGTTCGTTTTTTTCGTGTGTTTTTTTAACTTCGTTGTATGCAGTTTTCATTCTGTTGTCAAGTTCGTTATGTAGTTTCTTTTGTCTCCAGTTGTAGTGCTGTGTGTTTTGGATCCACTCGAGGTATGATGCTGTTACTCCACCGGCGTTTGCTAATATATCCGGTATTACTGTGACTCCGGCTTTATTTAGTTTTTTATCGGCTTTTGGAGTTACTGGGTTGTTTGCAGCTTCTATTATGGCTTTAGCTTTTATTTTACTTGCTGTGTCTTTGTCTATGGCGTTTGCTAGTGCTGCTGGAATCAATATATCTAAGTCGTGGGTTATTAGTTGATCGTTGGTTATGTTTGTGGCTTTATCGAAATCAACAACAGAACCTGTCTTTTTTTTCCAATCAATAACTTCTTGTGTTGGCAGTCCATCTCTGTTGTGTATTGCTCCATTAGAGTCACTTACCCCGACAACCTTACTACCCATCATCTCTATGTGTTTTGCAGCTACCTGCCCTACTTTACCAAATCCTTGAATACCGACTGTTACTTCATCGATTGGATAACCAACATCTTTTATATACTCTTTGTATACAGTGGCTACTCCCCGGCCTGTAGCACCTGTTCTTATGGCGGTTCCACCAACTTCAACAGGTTTACCGGTTACTACGGCAGGTGTGTTCTGACCAGTCAGTTCTGAATAACTATCCATCATAACGGCCATGTTTTCAGGTCCAGTGTTAACGTCTGGAGCTGGAATATCTTTTTTAGGACCAATAAAACCGCTTAAACTCTTTATATAAAGTCTTGACAACTCCATTTGTTCTTCATGGCTCATTTTTTTAGGATTACAACAGACGGCTCCTTTAGCCCCTCCAAAAGGCACTCCAACAACAGCGTTTTTAAAAGTCATTGTCTGAGCTAGCTCTAAAGTTTCTTCTATAGATATATTTGGATGGAAACGCACACCACCTTTGTAGGGACCTAATAGGGATGAATGTTGACACCGGATACATCTGTAGGTTTTAGGCTCTCCATCTACAACAAGAGATACATAGCTCTCTAAAACCTTTTCAGGCTTAATAATCCTATCTATAACCGATTCATCAACACCAACTGCCGCACCTGCCTTATGTATATAGCTTGAAAAACCAGTGTCAACCACTTAAACCACCAATACAGAATTGGTGAACAAGACTTAAATAATGCCTTTAACCATTTTTCAATTCCAATTTTATATATTGGGTATAGTTATTTTTTGGTTCGAAAACTTGTTATCTAAAAAAACTCTTTATTGTTCTAGGTTCTAAACCCTTTGAACAATAGGGTTTTGTTGAAGTTTTATTGGTTCAAAGATGATTGGGTTTGTGAGGTAGGTGAATGGAGAATAGAGATTTCGGGGATCCGGATGGGGATGAAGAACGTCCTTTGATGGAGCATATCCTCGAGCTTAGGGACAGAATGGTCGTAACACTGGTCGGCATAATAATACTGTCAGTTATAGCTTTCATATTCTCGTTTGAATTGATTGGTTGGGTTGTTGAACCGGTTATGGATCCAAGCGAGTTGGTTGTCTACGATCCTTTGGAAACTATTTTAATACAGTTTAATTTTTCTTTCATCTTCGCGATCGGTGTTGGCCTGCCTTTAATAATATATGAGGCTTTCAAGTTTATGGAGCCGGGGCTTTTCGAAAATGAAAAGAGGTTTTTTGCATTGATAACTCCTGGGTCGGTGCTGCTTTTCTTCATGGGAGTAGCTGTTGCATATTTCCTGGTTGTACCGGTTGTAGCAAACCTTGTTTTTTATATGGGTGAAGGGGTTGTAGAGCCGGCTATATCGATAGAGCTTGCCTATAACTTTGTTATGTCGATTATAGCGACTTTCGGGTTTTTGTTCCAACTTCCAATAGTAATGTTGCTGGCTATTAAGATCGATTTGATTTCACCGACATTTCTCAAAGACAAACGGATATTCTTTTATATTGGTTTCTTCGTGATAGCGAGCATTGTTTCGCCTGACCCTACACTTGTTTCACAGATGATAGTTACAGTGGTCTTCATAATACTTTATGAAGCAAGTTTAGCGGTGGGTTGGTATCTAACACCTAGAACGGAGCAGGATATCAAGACATTTTTCCGTAAGTTTGAGAGAACAGGTGGTGTTTTTGGAGCAGGGGGTGGATTGCTTGCATGGTATATCGCTATACAGCTAGGGCTTCCATGGTGGATATTGGTTTCTATAGTAGCATTGATATTTTATATTGGCCATAGATTAAGCTTCAAAGTAATATTAAACAACAAAATAATGAATGTGGGTATTTTAGGACCGATAATAGCTGTATTAGCTGGATATACATTGTTGGAGCCCAACGTCAACGAGATCACGTTGATTATAACAACAACCATCTTGATTGTTGGATTGACATACCTACTTGAAACGGTGCAAAAAAAATTAGTTAGATAGAGATAACTATGATAGAGACCAAGGATGGAGTGGTGGTTGCAAGGGAGATTGATGTTGCAGACACATACCTAACGAGAATGAAGGGATTGATGTTCAAACTTAATCCACCAGATGACTATGCGATGGTTTTTATTTTTAAGGAAGAAAAGGAGGTAAATCTCCACATGCTTTTTGTCCCATTCAACATCACGGCTCTTTTTTTAGATGAGAGGGATAGGGTTAGGAAGATTAGTAAGCTGGAGGCATGGAGAGGTAGGGCGAAGGGAGTTGCTCAAAAAATAATTGAAATACCAGAAAAGAACTATAAGGAAGTGGATGTGGGGGAGAAATTGATAATAGATATATAATCTCGATATCTCTTTTGTTCTTTTTTCCCTATATCTTTTTAACTATAAAACACAAAATAACGTTGAGTTTGGGCCGATAGATCAGCGGTAGATCGCGTCCTTGGCATGGACGAGGCCCCGGGTTCGAATCCCGGTCGGTCCATAACCTTTTTCTGTAGATTTGGTTTGGGTTGTGTTTTTTATTTTAGTTTTTTGATGCATTGTTCTGCTACTTTTTTGCCTGATAGTAGCATTCCTTCGAATATTGGACCCATTCTTGGTTTTCCGTGGACTGCGTTTACGGCCATGCCTGTTACGTATAGGCCTGGTAGTACTTCTCCTGTTAGTTCTACGACGTCTTTTTCGCCTTGTTCGGCCCACATGGATTTTTCACCCATTATTTTCCCGGTTTTTGTGTTTAGTTTTTTGTTTATTCGTTCTTGTGCTACTTTAACAAGTTCGCAGTCGTGTCCTGTTGCGTCGATTGTTATTTTTGATTCTATTGTTAGTGGGTCTACGTGTAGTCCGGCTAGGTCTACTGAGCTCCAGTTGATGACTACTCCATTGACTTTGTTTTCTTTGTAGTGTAGGTCTTCTACTGTCATTAGGTTGTATATTTCTGCTCCTGCTTTTACTGCTTCTGCGGCGGTTTGGCCTACGCTTTCTATTGAGTTGGCTATGTAGTAGCCGTCTTGGTATTCTCTGTAGTTTATGTTGAGGTCGTCTAGGATTGGTAGGCTTTTTTCTTTTATGACTATTCGGGGGAACATCATGCCTCCGCCCCACATGCCTCCGCCTACGCTTAGTTTTCTTTCGAATACGGCTGTTTTGATGTCGTTTTCTGCTAGGTATTTTGCTGCTACCATTCCGGCGGGGCCGGCGCCGCCTATTGCTACGTCTACTGATAGTGAGTCGAGGAAGTCTTTGCTGAATTCGTCTATTATTGCTTTTGATACAAATTTATCGTCAACATTCAAGTTTTACACTCTCCAGAACTTAACTGTAATCTAAAATGATTATAGATTTATTCGTGTTGGATTACTATCTTTTTTGGTGTTTTTTTGTTGGGTTAGTTTTATAAACAAAGGATGTTAACCATATGTTAACGAGTTTGTTAAGGAAGGGTTAACATGTATATTGATAAAACAGAAAAAAACATCCAATACCTAAGAACCATCATAAAGAAAAACGGCCACAAAAAACCAATAGGCCCCTCAACAGTAGCAAAAGAACGAAACATAAGCAGAGCAGGCGCATACAAAAAAATGAAAAAACTATCAAAACAAGGATACGGAGACTACATACCAGGAAAAGGCTTCCTAATAACAGAAAAAGGCCTCAAAACAATAAAAAACGAAATAAAAAAACACCACATAGTCGAAAACTTCCTTAGAACACACCTAAACCTAACACCCGAAGAATCCTGCAAAGAATCATACAAAATCGCACCATCATTCAGCGAAAAACTAATCAAAAAAATCGAACAAAACTCCGAAATCAATATGAAATACAGATGCAACTTCCATACACAACAAAAAATCACAAACAAACACCTACCCGAATGCCACTGGATAAAAGAAAAAACACTAAAAATCAAATGAGGCAATCATGAAAATAACAAAAAAACAAACCACCCTAATCACCATAATACTCCTCATAACAATCATAACAGCCGGAACCGCATACATCGCCACCGACGAAATAACCCAACAAGACGCAGACCTCCACATCGCCCTAACAATACCACCACAAACACAAATCGCAGAAAAAATAGGCGGAGACAAAATCACAACAACCACCATGGTACCACCAGGCGAAGACCCACACACAGCCGAACCAAACCCACAAAGACTCCAAGACCTATCCAAAGCAGACATATACTTCAAAATAGGATCAGGACTCGAATTCGAAGATAGACACATGGACACAATAACCGAACAAAACAAAAACATGAAAATAGCCGACTCAAGCCAAAACATAACACTACAGGACATGGAACACACCTGCTGTCCCGACTGCAACCATGATCACGACCATGATCACGACCATAACCATGACTATAAGGACCCTCATATCTGGTTATCCCCATCTAATGTGGTGCAGATGACTGAAAACCTACTTGAGGTTATGGTTGAACTGGACCCTGAAAACGCAGATTACTATGAACAAAACGCGGAACAATATATCTCCAACTTGAAATCTATTGACAATGAAATTAAAACTGGTTTGATGAACCATTCTGAAGAGAAGTTTATGATATTTCATCCAAGCCTCGGATACTTTGCTCACGAATACAATCTAGAGCAGATTCCAATCGAGGAAGAGGGTGAAGAGCCTGGACCGGCCGGTCAACAGCGGATAATTGACCAAGCCAGAGAAGAAGGGATCCAAACCATCTTTGTTTCACCTGAATTCGATCAATCTGCAGCCCAATCGATAGCCGATGAAATCGATGGCGAGGTAGTGCTTCTGAACCCATTAGAGAAAGAACTTGATGATAACCTACTCGATATCTACAACAAGTTGAAGGACTCATTGGAATGAACAGAATTTTTCTAAAACTATTTGGGGTGGTTTTTTGAAGGCTATTGAGTTGAAGAATGTTTCATTGAGTTTTGATGGTGCTGATGCGTTGAAACAGATAGATCTATCGATAGATGAAGGCTCTTTTGTGGGTTTGGTCGGTCCTAACGGTGGGGGGAAAACTACCTTGCTTAAGATAATTTTAGGGTTGATCAAGCCGGATCAGGGAGTTGTTAGTGTGTTTGGACGGCCACCTGAAAAAACACAGGGAAAAATCGGGTATGTACCGCAGTACTCGGATTTCGATCCTGAATTCCCAATAAATGTTAGAGAGGTCGTGGAGATGGGTCGTTTAGGCCGAACCGGGTTTTTCAATAGATTCAGTAAAAAGGATAAAGAGATAGTTCGGGAATCGCTTGAGAAGGTAGAGATGGCCGACCTCATGGACCGCCGGATCTCCGACCTATCCGGTGGTCAACACCAACGAGTTTTGATAGCTAGAGCTCTAGCCACAAGGCCAGAGATATTATTATTGGATGAACCAACAGCCAGTATCGACCAAAAAATAAAAGAGAACATCTATGAATTACTTGAAACCTTGAATGAAAGTGGTATAACCATTTTGGTTTCAACACATGACACAGGTGTTGTCTATTCAAAGATGACTAGCATTGCCTGCATAAACCAAAAAATCGTATATCATGGAGAGGACGAAATACCGCTTGAGGTTTTTGAAGAGGCATACGGCGCTCCTGTTAGCATACTTTCAGATGAACATCCGGACCATCCTGAACTGAATCAAAACGTTGGTGAAAACTAAAATGCTGGAGCTTCTTGAATACACATTTATCCAGAACGCCTTAATCGTTGGTTTCCTTGCATCGATAATATTCGGTTTGGTCGGCACCCTCGTTGTTGTAAAAAGAATAGTTTTCATAAGTGGAGGTATAGCCCACGCATCCTTTGGAGGTGTAGGCATGGCCTTCTTCCTGGGTTGGGATCCACTGGTTGGAGCATTAATCTTCGCAGTAGGCTCCGCAATCTCAATAGGATATATAGGTAGAGAATCTGTTCAAAGAGAAGACACAACAATAGGGATAATATGGGCTGTTGGAATGGCTTTAGGAGCGTTGTTCTATTATCTAACCCCAGGATACCTACCTTCAGCTGAAAGTTTTCTATTCGGGAATATATTGATGATAAGATCGGTAGACGTAACACTACTCGCCATACTAACAGTTATAACCGTTTTGATAATTACCGTTTTTTTCCGAAGGTTCCAAGCAGTCAGTTTCGACGAAGAATTTTCAGAGATAGTTGGAATAAACACAAACTTGATCTACTACCTACTCCTACTAATCGTCTCAATCTCAATCGTGTTACTTCTGAAATTTGTTGGAATAATCTTGGTTATAGCAATGCTATCTATACCTCCAACCATCGCAGGCCTACTAACATACAACCTTAAACACATGATGGTATACTCAACAATATTCTCACTAATATTCACATACCTAGGCTTATCGATATCCTACGCACTTGACATACCATCAGGCCCAACAATAGTTACATTTGCAGGAATAGTGTTCATCGGAGCTTTAATAGGTAATAAAATAGGGGAAAGGCTATCAGAAACCAGTTAAACAAATAAAATAAATAGATATATAAATTTTGTTAGATATTGGATGGGTGTTTGACCTGGATATAGCTGGTGGTATTGTAAAGGTGGTTTGGCGTGATAAAAACGGTTGTTGGACGCCAATCTTGAAGTTGACCCGTGAAGGAGGTTATAGAGAAGTGGAGTTGGTTGTCGGAGATCTAGTTGAGTTTGAGGTTGTTGACAGCCGTGTCTGCACTGGATATTACAGTGATATCGGTCGGTTGGTTCCATGTCCGGAAACCAGGGATATCGTTAGTGGTTCCCAGTGTTTTAGTTGTCGCGAGAGAGATGTATACTCTGATTATGTTATAGGTCGTTCTGCAGCCAGAGTTGATGCTGATTTCTCCGTTTATCTCGTTCAGGCAGGCAGTCAAGTTAAGGTTGGTGTCACACGCTCCGATAAACTTGTGAGGCGATGGCTGGAACAAGGCGGTGATTACGGTGTTGAAGTTAGAGATGGCCTTTCCTCTATGGAGGCATTGGATTTAGAGAAAAAAATCTCTAGAGAGCATGGTGTAAGTCAGACAATACGTAAGGAAGAGAAATTGATTAAGAAACCATGTAAACTAGATAGTTTTATGGGGCCTATCGGTGTTGAAGGCAGGGTTTTAGATTTACAGGAGATTTATAACTATCCGGATAAATTAGGTAGGAAGTTGGTGCGGAAAGGACGGTTTGCTGGTGAGATATACGGGGTTAAGGGACAGTTGATTTCGAACGGAGATCTATGTATCGCCTTAACCTCTGGTAAGAAGATTATAGAGCCATCTCAAACCGCACTTGATTCTTTTTAACTGTTAATTATATCTTTAAATTTTTTGTAGGTTTTATCCAGCTTTCAGGATTTTTTTGCTTTTTCTTTAGCTTTTTTCATCCTCTCTTTAGGCGTATATCCTGTAACCAACTCTAGAAAGTTATCTAAATCTCTCTTTGAATCTAAAGCCTGGCTTGCTTTATCCATGTCGGAGTCTGTGTCTACACGTAGTTTATTCTTTTTGTTTTTGTTCTCCAACACCTCGATCTCAACAGTTTTAAAAGCTTTGTAGTCACTGACAACATAGATATCATTTTCTTTTGTATATTCTCCAAAAATCTCTTCTAAACCATCTTCTACTTTGTCTTTCTTTATATAATGCCCTCTTTTAGCTTCGAAAATCTTTCCATCCATATTTTTCACTCCAGTTTTTATTTACCTAATATAAATAAATTTTTATAAATTGTATTTTACCTTTCAGATAGGTTATTTTTTTATTGTAATAATTACAAAAGGTATTAGTTAGATTGTTTAGAACTGTAGTTTAATATATTGTGTTTGGTGTAGGATGTATTTCGATTTAGGTTTATTTGACCTCTGGACTTACGAACTTTTCACCGTAGCTGGGACCTCTATCAGTCTTAAGGACATAATTATTTTTCTGATAGCTATATTTATAGCGATATTTGTTGCCAGGTGGGGTAGAAATATTTTGAAAGTGGCGTTGAGGCGTAGGGGGTTTGATCAGAAAGAGATTCATCCTTTCGTTAAGATAACCTACTACACACTACTTATCTTTGGTGTTTATGTCGCGTTTAACGTTATTGGGATACCTCTCACAGGTCTGTTAGCCGCTGCAGGTATCGTTGGTATAATACTCGGTTTTGGTTTGCAATCTATCACTGCAAACATGATTTCAGGGATTCTTTTGATGGGTGAAGGAACTGTTAGAATAGGCGATGTTATTGAGTTGGATGGAACTATCGGTGAGGTCTATGATACCGGAATGAGGTCTACGACAATCCGGACCCGTGATAATGTATTTATAATCGTTCCTAACCAGGAGTTGTTTACTAAATCTTTCACCAACTATTCCTATGTTGAAGAGAAGGTTAGGATGGATGTTACGGTAGGTGTTGCATACGGCTCCGATGTCGAGAAGGTAACCAGGATTTTATATGAGGTTGCTGAGGAGATTGAAGGGGTTTTGGAAACACCTGAACCGACAGTTAGGTTTCGAGAGTTCGGTGGATCTTCACTAGAGTTTGTTATAAAATGTTGGGTTAGAGGTCCATTTGAAAGACGAACTGTTAGAAGCCAGATGAACTACCTTATCGATGAAAGATTCCGTGAAGAAGATATAACCATACCGTTCCCACAACGGTCTGTTTGGTTCAAAAACGACTTAAGAACCCAGGAATACAGTGAGGCCAACGAAACATAGTTGGGAGCATAACGTTTTATTGTGTCACAAATAATCTATAAATGGTATGACAGATGACGACAAGAGGTTTCCTGGCGATGACATAAATGGTGGTTTGTTTAGCCATAGAGAGGACCTAGAGACATCGGATTGTAAATACTTCATAAAGTATGTAGAGGGTGGAAGTTTCTCAATGGTATACTGTTCATTGCGAGGTAAGATACATGTTGACTACTGCCTAGATTGTAGGGAGTATACCAATCCTGAAGAGGAACGTGGAATACCAGATCCAAACCCGTTTTAAACCAACCCGGTAGGTAGTAACTAAAATGCCTGAAAAAAACCTGATTCCAATAGATATAGAGGATGTGTGTGTAACCGAGACAACTGAAGGTATAGCTCCAGTAGTTGTATTGAAAACAAAAGAAAACAAATATATGAAGGTATACGTAGGGCTATCCGAAGCTATATCGATAGATAAAGGACATAGAGGGATGGAACTCAAAAGGCCATATTCACATGACCTAATAATCGATTTGTTAGATAAGGTTGGAGCCAACGCTGAGAAAGCAATAATCGACGAACTGGAAGGCGGTGTTTTTTTCGCACAACTCACCCTACTTAAAAAAGGAAAGGAACTCAACATAGATGCACGTCCAAGCGACTGCATGGCCCTGTCAACCAGATGCAAAACACAGTTGTATACAAAACCAAAAATAATAGAAGAGGTAGGAAAGGATAAAGAGGAGATAGAAGACCTAAAACCATTCCATGAATACCTATAAAAAAATACCTATAAAAAAATATACTGTTGTTTCTGGTTTTTAGGGTTTTTGTTTTTTTTTGTAGTGTTTTTAGGTTTTGAATCTTAGTAGTGCGGCTATTCCGCCGAGTGCTTCGAGTTTTTCGCCTGGTTCGAATTTGCTGCTTATGACTGTGTTTTCTCCTCCTTGTTGTGTTGTTTTTTCTAGTAGGTTTTCGATTTCTGTTCCTTCTTGTCTTTTTTCTCGGAGTGTGTTTTCGGTTATTATTAGTTTTTTTACTGCGCCGAGTTTTATTGCTCTTTCGACTTCTTCTTTTCCATAGGTGGCTTTTCCGTTTTTTGCTATTTCTGTTAGTAGTTTGTCTATTAGGTTTGCTTCTTGTGTTATTCTTGATTCTTTCCATATTCGTTGTATTGCTCCTCGTTTTATGGCTTCGTGTATTCCGCCTTCTCCTCCGCTTGATGTGTCTTCTTTAACTATTTTTTGTTTTAGTTCTGGTGTTTTGTCGATTAGGTATTTGTATAGGTCGTCTTTTGTGAATCCAGGGCCTGCGAGAACGATGTTGTTTATGTTTTTTGTTTGGGTGGTTCTTTTTAGGATTTTGTTTATTTCTCCGAAGAAATCTTTTCTTTTGTTTGTGGAGCCGTCTAGGTTTTTTCCTGAACCTGATTTGATTGTTGTTGTTTCTCCTATGCCGTGTCGCTGTATGGTTCCAAGGGTTGCTTCGCCTTCTTCTATAGCTATTACCAGTATGTTTGGTTTTTTTGATTCTTTTACAGCTGTTTCTATACGTTCTAGTTGGTCTTTTTTCCAGTTTTCTTTCTTGATTGTGAGTTGTTTGTTTTCTTCGACGTTGATTGTGTGGTGTCTTCCTATGTAGTCTTCTTTTCCTTCACGTATTTCTCCGCTTATTCTTAGTCTGTTTGAGAAATCTTGGTATTCTATCTCGTTTACTTCGATTGTTAGTTTTATGGCTTGTTTTTTACGTCCTTCTGGCCTTATTTTATCGTCTGCGTCTTCTGGACTGCGGAATGTTAGTGAACGTACGTAATCGCCGTTTTCTATTATGTTGCGTATTGTCCAGTAGTCGTCTACGTTTTCTGGAACTATTTTTAGTACTCCTTCTTCAAGGTTTTTATGACGAATCTGCATTTTGTATCTCCACGTCTCCTGGTGGTATGTGTCGGTCTATTTCTGTTGGTTTGGCTATTTTTTTTATTAGGTCGCGGTCTTCAGGTTTGCATGTTTGTAGGAAGTGTTTTTGTATTTTTTCTGCGGCTTCCATCCGGTCGGTGTCTCCTGGTTTTAGGTTTATTTTGTATTCGCTGTGTGTTTTTATGCTTGATGGGGGTCCTCCGATCACTCTTGTTTGTTCTTGGATTTGGATTCCAACTGAGTGTTTTAGTGGTGTGTTTCGGTAGTATTCTCTTTCTCCTCGGATTACGAAGCCTCCTTTGCCAACGTATTCACCGCTTTCTGGTGTTTTGGTTACTTGGTGGGGTGATACACTGTATACGTCTGTTGAGTAGTATTTTTTCCATGCATTTGAGTTGGATGCTGCGAAAACTGCTGCTTCTTCTTTGGTTGTTTCTGGAATTTTTTTACCCATAGATTTGATTACGACGGCTGGAGCTCCCTCCATCTGTGTGTGGAAGAACAGGTCGTTGTCGTCCATGTGTTTTTTAACTATCTCTTCGTTCTGTGTTGCGTTTCTACCGGCTATAACTAAAAAACCATCTGAGCTTTTGAACCAACGGTATTTATCGTACCACATGTTTTTTTTACGAACTTTTCTTTGTGGGATTTCACGTGTCTTGAACTCTTCTATGTCTTTCTTTTTAAGTTCATCGATCAATTCCTGGGTTTTTTCTGCGGCTTTACGCGCTCCCTTGCTCTTTCGCTTCATTTTTTTAGCTTTTTGGTAGGTTTTTTGGGCATTTTTCTCTATAGATTTACGTATATCTATTGTGACCTGTTTGTCATCGAGTTTAACAACCAACTCACCTTTGTTCTCATTGATCTCTTTAACTATGTTAGCAGGTTCCAATTCTTTTTCTTTCGCTTGTCGAAATTTATCTTTAATATCACTCCAACTATAGTTCTCTCTTGCATCCCTGATTGTGTTAAGTATCTCTTTAAGCTGTGTGAAATAGGCGTAGATTAGGTCTCCTTTCTCAATCCCCTCATGATACTGGTTCATATATTTCTTTGCAGTACCTAACTGTCCTTTTTTACGTCCCTCCAACCCCTCAAGTTTCTCTCTATATTTATTTTTCTTCTCTTCCTCCAACTCCTGTATCTCATCCTTGCTGAAAAACTCATCCAAAGCGGTGTTAAACGAATCAAAATCACTTGTCTTCATGTCTTGATATATCTCGAGCTTTAAAGGAACAACATCAACCTTACCATCATCTTCAACAATCTGTGGATCGATATCTCCACTTCTAATCGAACTTGCAATACTGGATAAAGCGTTGTACAAACGCTCTAACTCACTATCACCAACAACAGATACATCCTTGTTTTTCTCAACCCCCGACCTAAGACATATCTCTTCGGCGTAGGTACCACCGATATTGAGTTTTGTGGCTAAAGTCCTAACAACATCGGAGTCAGAACCACTGAAAATCTCTTTAAAACCACCTAACTCAAGCTCCAATGGATTTTCATTGCTCGGAGGATATTCATAACGATCCCCCCGCTTTATACGCCTGTCCCGGAAACTCTTCCTCTTTAATGGAGCAATAATCTCACCACCAGATGTCAGTATCACATTACCCTCACCAAACAACTCAGCAACCAAAGTCATCTCCTCACCACCCCTCTCAATATCTATCTCAACAATACGATCAAAATCATATTGACGCACACCTGTAATCACACCACCCTTCGTGTGTTTACGTAGAACCATAGGGAAGTTAGGGGGTCGTTCCGGAGCAGGCCGTGGATACTCGGTAAAATGAATCCGCTCACCAGCAACAATCAAAAGATTAGCCTTACCATGCATGTGATGATACAGCTTAATCAAAACCTCATTCTCAGTCAATTGATAAGACTTCTCAACCCTCGCATCAACAAACCTACCTAACTCACTCTGAATAGCAGCAACATCAACACTAGTCATACGCTCTTTCATAAAAACACCAAAAACCTACAACCATATTCATCCTCGAACCAAATTAGTTTTAACACAAACCCAAACCAACTCAATCCTTTTACCCAGGCTTGCTAAATTCAATAAAGAGAGAAGCCAACCATTGGAGCTATACAAAAAACCCAATCAACCTTTGATATACTCCATATAGATGGTTTTAGACAAACCATGCAACTTAACCCGAATTTCAGTGCTTATCAATAATAAGACTCCAAAGTAGACCAATGTACCTAAAACAACCAAAAAGATAGTTTCGAAAAACAACAATGGAGATAGAACTATCGAAAGTGGATATAAAGCAAGACCCATAATTAAAGCAGCGAAAACCTCTTTACCAAGCTCTCTAAAAGGCAATTTAATACTTATCAACCTATTCAAATAATAATAGGCTATCAAAGCCGCCACAGTAATCGAGAAAGCTGTTGCGACAGCCGCTCCAACCCAACCAAACAGATAAACTAAAACGAAATTCAACGACAGATTCAAAACTAAGAAAACAACATAAACCCTGAAAGATAGGTCAGGCCTATCCATACCATTGATTATTTTCGTCATAGAAGATTTGAATGTATTACCTATGCGTGCTAAAATCAATATAGTCAGAACTATATAACCAATTGTGAACTCCTCACCATAAAGCCTCAAAACACCTTCACCTACCACTGCAGCTCCAACCAAACCTGGGAACGCGATGATAGGCACATAAATCAACGCCTCCTCAATGATGTCTCTAATTTCATCTACCTTCCCTTTTGACGCTAAATGACTGACATTAGGAAATAAAACCGAACCGATAGCACCTGCCACGAAATAGAACAACCCTGAAATACTCCAAGCAACCTCATAAATACCGATATAAGCAGGAGCCACAAACAACCCTAAAACGATTGTGTCGGTCCAACTAAACGCCTTACTCTCAATCGACCCCAACCAACTATACTTAGAATAATCAAAAATACTTTTAAAATGCCTTTTAGAAGGCAGTTTAAGCCTAATCGAAATAAGAAACAAACCTACAGCCAAAGCAGCTAGATACCCCACAACATACCCAACAACCAACCCGAACACACCGGCTCCAGCCGTTAACAAAACAACCCACAAACCAACCCTAACCGAATCACTAACAAGCGAAAGAGATTTACCAGTAGCTACACGCCTCTCACCCTTCAAAGCATACTTAATTGGTTTTTTAAAAACCTTGAAAAGTAAAACTATGAATATAAAGTAGTAGGCCGGTTCATAACCTATGAAACCTATAATCTCATCTTTAAATATTAATGCAATAGATATGGTCACCAGATAGAGACCTAAATTCATCAAAAAAGCAGCACCCAAAAACTCACCCTGCTCCCGACCTTCACTCACACGCTTAGTTGTGGCACTTCCAATACCAAAACTGGTGAACAACGACAAACCCGAAACAACCGCTGTAAACAAATAAAAAACACCAAGCCCCTCAGCACCAACAACCCTCGCAGCATACCAAGTACCTAAAAAACCAATTACTGCAACAAATATCTTTATTAAGAAAACAGCGATCGAAGATTTTGCCAGTCTCATTGATTTAACCAGTCCCAATCAAAACTATACCTAAAAACTTTAACCTAAAAGTAATTTATTTTCTATAAAATAAAGCCAATGCAAAAACCCAAACAACATATACAATTATACCAATACCTACCTGTTTTTTTGTTTTAAGTCTCAGGATTTTAAGAACTTAATCGAACGGATTGGATGTTTTATAAGGAATTTAGGAACACTATAACAATCACTTGACCTAACCCCATCAAACACACCCATCCTCCTAACAAACCTTTGGTAATCCTTCTTCCTAAGTACTGCCATTTTTTTACGCACTGTATGGTTGTTTTGTTTTTCAACCCAAACAGGATATTTATCAAGACTATCTTTTTTAACCGCTTTTGAAAGACAGTAAGCAGTGGATACCGCTCCACCAATACCTTCACCAGTCAACGGATCCATAACACCAGCAGCATCCCCAACCCTCGCCAACCAACCACCATCCTTTTTTTGAATAAGCCTGTTCCTCCTACCTCTAACATCCTTCAAAAAATAAGTATAATCAAAATAACCTCCCCCATGCTTCACCTTAAAACCAACCTCAAAAGGCAGTTCACCAACATAACTATCAAGCACACCCTCACCAACATCACCACCAAACTCACCACAACCAATATTAGCAAAACCATCCTCCATAGGAAAAACCCAATAATAACCATCTAAACTTTGTCTATAATCAAAAATAACCCTATTAGATAACTTAGAAAAATCACCTTTATACACACCATACACAGCACTACCCAACCTATAGCGAGCACCACCAGCATCAACAACTAAATCACTATCCAAAGACTCCACATCCACCTCCTCACCAAAAACCAAATCAACATCACAGAGATCATCAATCACCTTCTCCTGCCAACCAACCCTATCAATAATCCAAAAAAAATCATCATGCTCCACACTAACCTTCCTAACACCAAAATCCCCCTTAAACCTCCAAACCGAACTACCCACCTCACAACGAACAAACGACCGAACCTCATCACTCACCAAACCCAAAACACCACGCAAATCAATAAAACCCCCACCACAATCCACCCTATACCTCTCCCTACTACGCCTCTCAAAAACCCGAACATCAACACCAGGAACCCTATCCAAATACCTAGCAGTCAACAAACCAGACAAACCACCACCAACAATAGACACATCCCTAACAACCAAAATCAACAACCCCCCAAACCAAAACAAACTAACAACATAAATAGAGATATCTACATCAAAAAGTTTTAACCTTTCCGATAAACCACACCAAAAAAACCAAAATAAAACCAAAACCAAAATAAAGCCAAATCTAAAACTAAAAATAAAGACGAAGCGAAAAATAGATATAGATAAAAAGAAGGATAGGGAGTCCCAAGCCCATTGCACAAGCTTGGAACTTTCATTTGTGCTTGTTTTGATTTGATTTGATTTGATTTGTTTTTTTAGTCGTATATTACTTCGTATACGATTATTGCGCTTCCGTCGAAGGGTCCTCCAATACTTTCAGGGCTTTTGTATACTACTTCGAATTTGTCGTATATTACGTCTCCTACTTCTGGTTCGTTGTCTCCTGGACTGACTCCTTCTGGGAACGCGAGGTTGTAGTATGTTGTGTTTTCAAGTGTTTCTGGAACATTAGGTTCTTCCATTCCTTCTTGCCAAACTATCGACCATGGTACTTGTTGTGATATACTGTCTTGTCCTTCTGGCCAGTCGTCTACGTAGTCTTCTGGGTTTACGTCGGCTACTGTTGCCACTGCACTTGTTTTTCCACCATACATTGTATCCGGCACTAATACACCGAGTCCTTTGTTTCCAACTATGTAGTCTACTTCTTCATCACGGTCTTCGGACCAATCGACCAACATTTGATGTGCTTCCTCTATATCTTTGGACATATAGAAGTCGGCTGCATCATCTACGTTCCATTGGGTGTTGTCGGTGAAGGCACCTACATCACCAAGAGCTTTTAATGGGAATCCATAGTCCCACCATGTCATTACATGGTCATCCGGAGTGAAGTCTTCTGACCCGCTCATGTGGTCAAAGGTGGATATCCAAGCCCCGTTGTTCTCTTGGTATATTGTTGAGGGATATTGCCGTACTTCACCATCTGAGATCGGTACCGAAACAAACGATACGGCGAATATAAATAGGACTACCACTCCGACTTTTATCGCGTCAAACCGTTTAACTTGGCCCCATCGACGGGACATCTCCTTACGTATGTCTTTAAGTCCGATAAACTCCACCAATCCAACTACCATTGCTGCGGCAACAGGTGGGATGAAGTATAGGTAGAGCGGTAGGAACCTATGAGCCCAGAACATCATTATAAAGGTCAACAGTATGAATGTGAATTCAAACACCCTTTCAGTTCTGAAATCACTGTAGATTTTGTAGCCGGTGTAAAGAATTGGACCGATAAACACCAGAGGCAGTAAAAAGGTTCCCCAATGTCCAAAATGATTATAGAGTGGTGTTAAACCGGCTTCAAACCCGGTTCCAAAAGTAGGTTGTAACTCAGCTACTGTACCCCAAACGCCTTCACCACTAATCAACCCGAAACCACTGACACCTATTGGAATTATTCCATACCAAACCAACAACGCTCCAGCGAAAATAACTCCAGCAATACTTGTTGTAACGTAATTTCTGAATCTAAGTCCATCCCCAACGAAATCTAGTTTTTCAGACCACTCAGGCAGTTTAGCTGCAATATACGGCAACAAGACAAGTGGAGCGACCAACAAGGTCTCTTCACCTGGGAACGAGAGTGTGTGGAAATAAGATATAATCGGATATGCAACTAATATCCCTAATAACGAGTAGGTGTCTTCTTTTTTCACCTTGTTAAACCAAGACCCTACCAACACATATATCGCTATCGCAAAAGCGGTGTAAGCGAAAATCGAGTTAAATCCTGCCCAAAACAAACCAAAAAGACCCATCGCTACACCAGCACCTAACCCCCACTGCACTCTACCACGAACTGTACTCTGCCTAAACGATTTAACCAACAATAACAAGATCAATGGATAGAACAAAGCGATATGTGGATTTGTGTCGTAAGCTCCAGCCCTACCAACCTCAATAAGATGTGGAAAAACAAGAGTTAACAACGCCGCTACAATACCAACCTTTTCATTGTACAGCTCTGTTCCAAGACCCCAATATACAACAGGTATTAAAGCAGTGAATATAACCGGGCCAAGAATAACGATATCCATAACACTTACCGACGTAAAGAAATTTACAAACTCGGTAATCAACGCCGGAACTGCATGGGTTAAAGGAGGATACCCAACACTACGAAGAGCTCCCTCAGGCCCTGGATACATCATTAAATCATGAACGGCATAACTCCAATTCTCAAACCAATACTCCGACAATAAATAGTGTTGGAATGGATCAAATTTCTGCAACCTATCCAAAGTACCCATACTGATACGCATCCACGTACCAACCACTATAGCGAAAATCACCGTAATAATGGAGACAATCCTCGTATAATCTCCCTCAGCCAATTTTTGTTGAAACGTTTTTTCTTTCTTAGACTCATCCACCATATGCTGAAAACCCCAGTTGTACTTTTTACATCAAACCGATCTACCAGACATATCCCAAACAATCAACCCTACCACCAAAACAACAAACACAAACCAACATACACCAAACTAGATCAAATCAGGCCAAATTGAATAACCTTAATTAAATTGGTTTTAATGTTCTGTTGAATTTAGTTGGGTTAGTTTATATCAATTGGGTTTATTTACATTAAATTAGGTTGATTTACATTAAATTAAATTATTAATTGTGAGGTTAAGGTAAGGGAGATTAGGTTGGATCGAATTAATTTTGGTTTGTTTGTAAGTTGTTTTTTAGATTGTTTTATTTGTTTTAGTGTTATAATATAGTTTATTGTTGGGTTTTATTTTGTGGTTGTTTAATCGTTTTTGTGTGGGTTTGTGTTATTTTCCACGTCTTAGGTAATCGAAGATACGTCTGTGGTATCTTTTTTGTTCCATTTCTATTGTTTTTTCGTCGCTTGCTTCCCTTATATCGTGTACTGTGTAGAGAGATTTTGGATCGTGTTTTTTTATTGTTTTTATTATTTCTTCTAGTTCTTTTCGTTTTATATGTATGTATAGTATCTCGATTTTGTCTCCATTTGATGTTGCCGGTATCTTGGTTACTTTGTATCCTTTTCTGTATAGTTTGTTGGACATTTCATCTGCTTTGTCTGTCGTTAAGACCCGTATCAGTAGGTCTCCTATAGCCAAACGATCCTCTAGAACAATTCCAACATAACTTCCAGTTGCGAAACCACCAGCATATGCTATGTAGTTTATTGGATCTGTTAGATTTGCCATTATCTGGCCAATAGCAAGTAACCAGATTAATATCTCGAAAAAACCTATAAACGCAGCTAGAAATTTTATTCCCCTAACAACGAATATCGTTCTTATTGTAGCCATACTGACATCGAGGACCCTAGCTGTGAAAATCAATAAAGGCAATATAACCAAACTAAAAAACTCTGACTCAATCAAAACAATCTCTCACTAAACTGAATTCAAAAACTAAATTATAAACTGAATTAAAATTTAATTTAATTTAATTATATTTAGATGGATGGATGTTGGTATATCTATATCGGTTTTAAAAGGTAATGAAGGGGTTTTTGTTTTGTTGTGTTTTTTGATAGAAAAATTTTTAGAGGAGTGGCACTTCATTTTAAGGGATGCATATAAAGAAATGTCCCGTCCATGGTTATTTTAGAGGTGATTCCTGCGGTTGTGGGGATGAGGGAGAGTTGTTTATGTCTGAGGATAAGGTTACTGCGTTGGGTAAGATTGTTTCTGGTTCTCTCAGACATTTTCCACGTGATATAGGGGTTGAGTTGGATGATGATGGCTGGGCCTCTTTAGATAATTTGTATAGTTCTATTAGTAGGAGAAACCGGTATAACTGGCTTGAGAAACAGCATATCGAGGTTCTTGTTCAGACCGATGAAAAGGGTAGGTATGAGATTAGGGATGGGGAGATTAGAGCTACATATGGCCATACGGTTGATGTGGATCCAGAACTACCGATGGTTGAAGCTCCTGAAGAACTTTATTATGGTAGTAGTGAGGAGGAAGCAGGTAGGGTTCTTGAAATAGGTTTGAAGCCTGCGGATAAAGTTAAGGTCCATCTCAGTGAAGAAAAAGAGTCGGCCCTACAGGTTGCAAGTTCATCAACAGACAACCCCATATTGATAATAGTTAGGAGCAGGGAAGCTCAGGTAAGCGATGTAGATATTCGTAAGGCGGCTAAAGGTGTATGGGTAGCAGATGAAATACCACCAGCATACCTCGAAGTAAAACAAGATATCGACCTAAGATAGAAACCATAATTTAGAAGTTGTATATCAGGTTTTTAGTTTAGATTTTTAATCTAAATCTAGATAGTATATACATTGATTATACATTGATATTGGTTGTGGTTGTATTGGTTTGGATTTCTCTCTTTATGTTTAGGTAGGTTTAAAGAGGTTTCCATTAGGTATATGGTGTTTTGTGATTATATATTGGGGTATGAGGGCTCTTACGATAGGTAGGTATCAACCGTTTCATAAAGGCCATATGAATGTTATATGGGAGATTAGTGATGTAGTTGATGAGATTGTGATTGGTATTGGTAGTGCCCAAATTAGTCATGAACTTGATAATCCATTTACTGCTGGTGAGAGGGTTGCTATGATTCGACGGACCCTTGAGTTGAATGGATTTAAAGGGATGTCTTATATAATTCCTATTGAAGATATTCAGAGAAATTCTATTTGGACTTCACATCTCGAGTCGATGACCCCGCCTTTTGATATTGTTTATAGTAATAACCCTCTTGTTGTTAGGTTATGTAAAGAGGAAGGATATGAGGTGCGTCATCCACCTTTATTTAAACGTGATGAATATTCTGGAACTGAGATTAGAAGACGTATGATTGAGGATGAGAGATGGACACATTTGGTTCCGGAGGGAACACTTGAAGTTATTGATGAGGTTGACGGTGTTCAGAGACTTAAAGACATTGTCAGGGAAGAAGACTCATATGGAAGGAAAGCAGAGTTGTAAAAAACCTTAAGTCGGTCTGTGGTTGTTTTGTTAGTTATCGATGGTTCTTATGGGGAGGGTGGTGGCCAGGTAGTTAGAACCGCATTGGCTATGTCAACTGTTTTACAAAAACCATTTAGATTAGAGAATATTCGGGCTGGCAGGTCTAAACCAGGTTTATCCCATCAACACCTAAGTTGTGTAGAATTAATGAAAAGGCTAACCGATGCCAGGGTTGTTGGAGATACCTTGAGGTCTACAGAACTATTTTTCGAACCCAAAAAAACCCCTAGCGGAGAGGTTGAGATAGATATAGGAACCGCTGGAAGTGTATCCCTGTTGATACAGTGTGTTGTGCCAACTCTCCATGTAGCGAGCGAGTTAAAAATTGTTGCAGTCGGTGGAACCGATGTTAAATGGGCACCCCCAATAGATTACTTGAAACACGTAACAAAACCAGTTTTAAGCCAGTTCGGTATCGAGTTTGATTTAGATTTAATTAAAAGAGGTTATTATCCGAAAGGCGGTGGAAAAATATCATTAACCACCAGAGATCTGACCTTAAATTCAAAATCCATCGATTGTAAAAAACCCCAAAAAATCAAGGGAGTTTCACATTGCGGAAACCTACCACGACACATAGCCATACGACAAGCACAGACAGCAACTAAAAAACTCAAGAAAATAGGATTACCAACCGAAATCGAAATAGAAACATGCGATGTGTTAGGTAAAGGCTCTGGCATCGTAGTTTGGAGCCAAAATGGATGTCGTTACGCCGGAAGTTCACTAGGCAAACCCGGAAAACCAGCAGAAAAAGTAGGGGAAGAAGCAGCTATAGAACTGATAAAACAAATCAAAACAGAAGGAGACATCGATAAATACTGTGCCGACCAGTTAATACCAACCTTATCACTAGCCGGTGGAAACTACACAACAACCGAAATAACGATGCATACAAAAACAAACGCATGGCTAGTAAACCAATTCAATGAAAAAAACAAAATAAAAATACACGAAAACCAGAAACCACCAAAAATAACAACCCAAACACCTACAAACCCTAAAAAATAGTGCACACACTATAAACCAACAAACTTATTTCAATTTTGTTTGATTTAATGTATTGTTTTTTTTGGGTTTTGGGTGGGGGTTAGGGTTGTTTTAGTTTGTTACTATGCTTAGTATGTCTCCGTCTTTTAGTTGGTGGTCTTTACCGACTTGTTGGCCGTCGTGTTTTGCTGAGTTGCCCCATACTTTTGCGTATCTGAATTTTTCCTCGAACTCTCTATGTAGCTTTCTTGATACGTCTTTTACGGTTGCGTTTTGGTCTACAACTATTGGGTCTTCCATGTCGGGTTCGCCACGTTGGGGTTTTAGGTAGATTCTTTTTATGTCGAGTTTTTCTAGAATTTTGTCTTTCAGGTATTCTAGGTTTATTTCTTGTTCAGCTGATATGTAGATACGTCCTTCGCTGTCTTCTTTTATGTTTTTTTGTGTTTCATCTACTTTGTTTACTATTGTGAGTGATGGCATGTAGACTCTGTTTCCTGATATTCCGTCTATTAAACGGTCTAAATCGAATTTTTCTCTTAGTATAACTGTTGCGTTTATTACTTTGTATTCTTTGAGAATTGCTTTTATTGTGTCTTCATCGAGGTCTTGTTCGACTGAACTGACTATGTCGATGCCGCCTTTGTCTTTTTTTTCGATTTCAATTTTAGGTGGTTTTTTATCTAATCGTATGCCGGCGTCATACAGTTCCTGTTTGATTTTGGTTATATGCTCCATTCTATGAACATCTGTGGTGATTAACACCAGGTCGCAGTTTCTAACTACCGATAGAACTCTTCGTCCTCGACCTCTATCTGTTGAAGCGCCTTCGATTAAACCAGGGACATCCAGTATCTGTATGTTGCAGCCTTTATGTTTAAGCATACCTGGGATTACATCTAAGGTTGTGAAGTCGTAAGAAGCAATTTCAGATTCAGCTCCTGTTAATTTAGATAATAAAGTAGATTTACCGACGGAGGGGAAACCGACCAGTACAGCGGTTCGGTCACCACTTTTCTGAACATCGTATCCCTCTCCGCCTTTAGAACCAGAACTTTGTTTCTCAAGTTTCTCCTTTAAATTAGCAACCTTTGCTTTAAGTTTCCCGATATGCTTTGAAGTTGCTTTGTTATATGGAGTGCTTTGAATTTCATCCTCAAGCTCTTCAATCTCTTGTCTAATAGATTCAGTCATCTTCTACAGATTGTTTCCGTCCTCACACTCAATAAACCTTACCGTATTCCACATCGTTATATTTCATAAAATCGATGTAGTTGGATATCGATTTATCATATTTCTAGTTTTTTGTTAGTACATGTATGGGTCGGATCCTCCATCGAAATGTTCATCGTTGTACATGTCGTCTTCATATCCAATTGTTATTCCTGGGTCGTTGAGTTTTTCTTTTTGGCATTCTTCGATTTCGTCGATTATGTCTTCAAACTCTGGTGTGTCATTTTGTTCCTCACTACATAGATTACATGCCCTTTCAGAAAGGGTGCATCCTTGTCTTATACAACTGGCACATTTCTCGACAATGCATTCTACACATGAGTCGGTTGGTGTGTTTTTTTGTTTGATCATTTCCATCTATTCTCCCCCCTTTCTTTTGAGGGTGATTCAATTAATATACTAACTCAAATATAAAGTTTTTGGATACAAAATCATTCTAAAACACTCTAAATCAAAACTAAAGGAATTAAAACTACTATTAATTTATATTAAAGGTTATAAAAATTTTTTTAGGACAGTGAAAATTAGGTATAAAATTAAAACCAATATGTATAACAATAACCAATCCAACAAAATATTTTAAGTAGACACTCAGCATCTAATCGAACTGAGTAGGATCTATAAAAGCTCTATATGTTACCTATTAATAAAAAAAATCGATGAAAAAAATGGTATTAAATAATATAAAACATCAGGAAAAAATGAGGGAAATAGTTTTTTCCCAATGTTATTTCTACCTTTGTGGAGTAATCGGTTAAAACATTGGTATTCCTGTGAATACCGACATCAACAATGGTGTTATGAAGGCCTCGATTATTCCTGCGACTGCAAACAGTGGGAACAATCCTACTAAAGCTATCATCATAGTTTCAATCTGGTTGCCAAGCTCCTCTATTTCAATGTTGTTCCCTATATAGTTTTTGAAGCTGATACCTATTTTTAGACCCATGGCTGCTGCTATGGCTATTGCTGGGATTTCTACAACTCCATGAGGTAGTATTCCGACTAAGAAGAAACCGAGGTCGTCTATTAATGCGCCCACGATACCTACGATGCCGCCGTTTAGTAATAACGCTCCGATTGTAGGTAGTCCGAATACTATTCCACTGAATGCGATTCCGATGGCTACTGTCCAGTTATGGAACATTAGGTATAGGAATAGGCTGGCGAAAGCGCCATTTAATCCTAAATCAACTTGCTGAGGTATCTCCATTTCAGGTAGTCCGAACGGTATTAATCCACCTAAGTACCAACCACCGAATACCCCTATCATGAATATAGCTATTGAAACACCAAACAACCCGATCTGGTTTTTTGTAAAACCAACAAACGTTGACCATGATTTAAGGAAACCATTTTTGATCCAAGGCCAGTACTCGGCATTGAACTGCTCTACCTTATCAAAACCCTTGTATGCGGTGTACAAACGGATTTTAAGTATTAGGAACATTGGTAGAACAACGAGTAACATGAATATGCTTACAAAACTTTCGATTGGAATTCTGAACAGGAATGTGAACAACTGGCTCAAGATACCTATGACAATCATTACCGCTACAAACAGTACTATAAACCCGATAACTTCAAGCAGATTATACCTAACAAACTGTGCGCTCCGCTTTAAACCACCAAATACACCAACGTCGTCTACAACTATGGCTTCCGGTGAAAACAGGAAGAAAACGATAAATCCAACCAAAAATGCTAGTAGGACAAATAAACCAACTAAAATACCTAACACGAGACTGATTTGACCAAAAACAAAAGGCAACAACAAGCCTACGAAAATCAAGGCTAACCCAAAGATATGTAGTAAAAACAATCTTTTGAAGTATGTTACCGCGCCTTTCAAACCAACGGATACATTAACTTTATCACTTACAAACGTTTCTTTAACAAGCTCTACAAAACCACCCATTATCAAGGAATATCCAGCTATATTAGCGATTATTGATACAACAACAGTAAGTCCAAACAGAGCTAGAAAACCTGTTTGAGCCAACAAGGTCTCTATAAACAATGTAAACTCTTCTTCAACCAATAAATCGATGAACGTACCTAACCCTTCAGTGAAATGTAAATATGAAAATGCTGTACCAAAACCAAGAACTGCCAATAGCTGTACAACTATATTAAGACCTAAAATGAACGCTAGGAAAGGAACAATCTTAGTGATATAACGCCTGAAAACCCATACACTCTCTCTTATATTAAACTCAAAATCCACATTACTCAATATAACTCACCTCATTTTCTAGGACACCAACGCCATCTACTTCAACCTCAACAACATCCCCGTCACTTAAACGACCTACACCAGGTGGAGTACCAGTAGATATAACATCACCCTTCTCCAAAGTCATAACGCTAGAAAGGTCCATGATAATTTCTTCTATACTAAATATAAAGTTGGTGATGTCCGACTCCTGTTCCACAACCCCATTAACCCTGCATACAACACTAGCGTCCTCCGGTACACTGTCAACAACACACGGACCTATAGGACAGAAACTATCAAAACCCTTCGACCTAACCCACTGTAACTCATTTTCCTGAACATCCCTCGCAGTAACGTCATTCAAACAGGTGAAACCAGCTATAACATCACCCACCTCCCCACTTGAAACATTTTTACATCGCTCCCCAACAACAACCGCTAACTCCGCTTCATAATCAACACGACCAACCTCAGAAGGAACCAAAATCCGTTCCCCATCACCAATCACACTGGAGGGGGGTTTATAAAAAAACACAGGCCTATCTGGAACATCCATAGATAACTCCCTAGCATGGTCAACATAATTCAAACCAACACAAACAACCTTAGAAGGATGATCGGGAAAACCAAAACCAAGATCGCTGATAAAAATACCTCCAAAACAAATTCTTTCCAAAACAACAAAACAATTTCCTTAGAAACAATACCCCTACCTACAGCACTGGCTTCAAACCAAAAAAGAAAAAACAATAGAATATATCTCCAATATGCTTTGATACAAATAGATATAAAAACAAAGCACAAATAAGAGAAATAAAGAGAAAACTACAGTATTGAATACGTTGTATAACCAGTTTTCTATCAAAAAAGATAAAAAGATATAGAATCTATCAGATATGCCATGCTAAAAAGACTTGCATCGGAGCTTAGAAATTTTCCAGGGGTCACTCGTAAAAACCCTATAGGCCCGTTGGTTGAGAAGTTCGCAGACCATCCTGAAAACGTTATAGCTTCATTTGGAGAGGATGCTGCAGTTATAGAAGTAGGAGATGAGGGATTGGTTTTCGCAGCAGATGGAATCTGGGACAAACTAATGAGAGCAGATCCATTTTGGGCAGGATATTGCTCAGTACTTGTCAACACACACGACATAGCTGCAATGGGTGGAACCCCACTGGCAATGGTAAGCATCTGCAGTACATCAAACGAAGGAATCTGCAACAGGCTTGTTGAAGGCATAAACACAGGAATGGATAAACTCAACGTACCAATGGTTGGAGGCCATACAAACCCTGATTGTGAATACAACGCAATCGACGTAGCAATTATGGGTACAATAGACCTAGACCACGTTATATATAGTACAACAGCAAACCCAGGAGACGACATAGTCGTAGGCATCGACCTAGAAGGCCGAGTACACCCATCATTCCAATATAACTACGATACAACAACGATGAAAGACAAAGAGATACTTTTAAAACAACTTGGTTCTATGGAGAAACTGGCTCAACAAAACCTGGTTACAGCCGGTAAAGACATAAGCAATCCAGGAATGGTTGGAACCGCAGGAATGATGATCGAGACATGCAACCAAGGAGCAGAGATCGATATAAACAGCATACCAAAACCCAAAAACATAGACATGATAGACTGGATCAAAATGTATCCAGGAATGGGTTTCGTTGTAACAACACCACCAGAAAAAACAGAAAAAGCAATAGAGGTATTCGAAAAATCAAACCTAACAAGCAAAAAAATAGGCAAAGTACGTGACCACAGAAAACTCATAATCAAAGATAGAGACAAAAAAGAAACCATATTCAACTTCGAAAAAGACAAAATAACCGGAATCTCCTGCAGAAAACCAAAAAAACAACACAGATAAAAAGAAACCAGGCCATGGTTATGTTAAAACATTGTAGAGCCATATAGATCTATATAGGTTTGGTAATGTTTGGAAACCAACCCGGCTCTATAACCGGAATCTAAACAGTAGAATGGTAGTTTTATCTACTTGGTTTTTTTAGGATTGGTTGTTTGTTTTTTAGTTTGTTTTAAGTGTTTTTGTGTTGTATTGTTTTTTGATGGCTATGAGGTTAAGTGATTTATATAGTTTAGTTGAGCAGGGTAGTGTTAAGGTGGCTGTTGGAGCAGGTTGTGAGAGAGAGGACTATACTAGTAAGGTTGTTGAGTCGGCTAGAGAGTTATCTGGTTTGGTTGATGTGGTTGTTGTTGGGTCTGAAGGCTGGGGTTCTGTTGATGTTGATTTTGTTGAATCGGATTGTCCTGAGGAATGTTTGGTTGGTTTGTTGAGGGATGGTGAGGTTGATGCTGTTGTTAGGGGTACTTTGGGTGCTGAGAAAACACTTGGTTCTGTTAAAAAGATGTTTGGTTTTGAGTCTTTGTATAGGGTTGCGGTTCTTGAGACCCTTCATCCATTGGATAAGGTTTTTTTACTTGCTCCTGTTGGTATCGATGAAGGTGAAACTGTTGGTGAGAAGGTTAAGTTTGGTTTGTATGCAACTCAATTGATGGATAGGCTTGGTATGTCTGGTGGTGTGGCAGTTTTGTCTGGGGGTCGTTTTGAAGACTATGGTAGGAGTGAGCGGGTTGATTTTACTTTAAATCAAGCAGAAAAAGTTACTGAGAGGTTGGAGCGTGAAGGGGTTGATGTTGAAAACCACCAAATATTGATTGAGGATGCGATAAAGACGGCAGATATGATAATCCCGCCAGATGGTATTAATGGAAACCTTGTTTTCAGGACATTGACTTTTTTGGGTGATGGAAAGGCTGTTGGCGCTCCAATAATGAATTTAGATAAAACATATATCGATACTTCAAGGGCCAGTGAGAATTATGAAGACGCTATAGTGTTGGCTGCAGCCCTTGCAATGTCTGATTAAAAAAAATGGAGTTTTAATATGACTAAGAGAGTAACAATTGTGTTGGATGAAGAGTCACAACATCTGTTAGAGACTCTTAAACAGGATTTTGAGGAGAATCAGAGTGAAGTGGTTAGAAACGCTCTTAAGTTTTATTCAGAAAATAAGGAGTTTGTGGATAGCTACGGTGAAGACCGGCTTAAGTTCTATGCGAACATGCTGTTCAAGGGCGAGCATGTGATACTGGATATGGATCACTGGATACTTTTCTTAAAATACTTGAGGGATATTCCTGATGACAGTGGGTTCTGGAAAGACCTTGAGTTGGTGGCAGAATCTCATGCTGAACAGTTAGGTGACACGATAACCGATCCGAAAGAATATTTAGAGAGGATAGAGGCCTGTAACTTCTTTAAGTTGAATCAGACTTCACCTAAAGAGTTTACATTGATTTTGAATAGTAATGAAAGCAAGGAATTTATAAAACAGTTGATAAAGAACACACTGATTGGTATGGGGTATGATGTAACGGTTAGTGAGGGTTTCTCTAAGTTGAGAGTGAGTTTGGAGTGATGTCTTATTTGTGTTTTTTCATGATTGTGGTTTTTTTGGGAACAATAATTTAAATTAATTGTTAGGTTATATAGTGTGCGCCGGGAGAGTATGTTTGTAGCTAGCTGGGTCTCACTGGCTTATCAGGATTGTGTTTCAGGGTTTTTGCTCGCTCTCCACAATAATTGGTGTTTATGATGTCTAGTTTGAAAAGAAATGATGTGTTAGGAACGATTAATAGAGGTAATCCGTGTGAATCAGGTCTCTGCACCCTTTGCAGGGCTGATTGTAAAGGTAAGTGCGAGGTATGGATGTCGTCTTTAAAAGGCCGTAAGATGCTGTATCCAAGAGATTTTGGAGACATTACTGCTGGGTCTCGTAATCTAAGTCCTCAGGGAGTTGGATACCATTCGCTGCGTGTTAAAGGATATGCTTATGGTTCTGAGGGACGGCCTGAAGGAATTTCTGATAGCGCTGATGACTGTCTTTATACGAACGTTGATGTTGAAACCGAGTTTGGTAGTGAGATTAAGACAAAGTGTAAGGTTCCTTTAATGACCGGTGCGTTAGGCTCTACTGCTATCGCTGCTAAGTATTGGAGGTCGCTTGCGATTGGAGCTGCTGTTAATGGTTTTCCGATCGTTATCGGGGAGAATGTTGTTGGTGTTGACCAGGATGCTGAGTTGGAGAACGGTAAGGTTGTAGATGCTCCCGAGCTTGACAGGCGTATTGAGACGTATTATGAGTTTGCTGACGATGAATATGGTGGTTTGTTTATACAGCTCAATGTAGAGGATATGCGTAACGGGGTTGCTGAGTATATCGCTGAAAAACATGGTAATGATGTGATTATCGAGGTAAAGTGGGGTCAGGGAGCTAAGAGCATTGGTGGTGAGATACAGGTTGATAGTTTGGACTATGCTAAATTCCTGCGTAACAGGGGTTATGTTGTCGATCCAGACCCCAATGTGGAAGCTAATGAAGAGAGCTTTAAGCAGGGTGGTATAGATGGTTTCGCTCGACATAGCCGTCTTGGAGCTACCGATGCACCTAGTTTCGAAGAATTGAAGGAACAGTTCATGGATAGAATCGATTATTTAAGAAGTCTTGGGTTCAAGAGGCTTTCTTTAAAGACTGGTGCTTATGGAATGCGTGACCTTGCTGCTTCTATCAAACTGGCTTCTGAAGCTGAATTGGATCTATTGACGATCGATGGTGCTGGAGGGGGTACTGGAATGAGTCCTTGGAACATGATGGAGCATTGGGGTGTTCCTTCCTTGGTGTTGCATAACAAGGCTCATGAGTATGCTAAGATTCTTGATGACCAGGATCTGTTCGTTCCAGACCTCAGTTTTGCTGGTGGTTTTGCAAGAGAAGACCATCTGTTCAAGGCTTTAGCTCTTGGCTCGCCATATGTAAAACTTGTATGTATGGGTAGGGCTTTGATGATTCCAAGTTTCTTAGGCTCTAACATCGAGGGTGTTTTAAGGCCGGAGCGTAAGGAAGAGTTGAATGGTAATTGGGATAGTCTACCGAAGACTGTGAAAGATGTTGGTGAAACACCTGAAAGTATGTTTGCTGGTTGGTACGACGTTGTTAACCATGTTGGTGAGGATAGGATGGATGAACTGCCGTACGGTGCAGTAGCGCTGTGGAACTTGGTTGATAAGTTGAAAGGTGGTTTACAGCAGTTGATGGCTGGCTCCAGAAACTTCAGTTTGGACAGTGTTTCTAGAGATGATTTGATGGCTGCTAACAGGGAGACAGAGAAAGCGGTTGGAATCAAGTATATGGGTGAAGCCGATGATGAGAAAGCTAAAGAGATTTTGATTGGTTGATTGTCTCTGCGGACCTGCATTTCTGTGGGTCTTTATTTTTTTCTTTTTTTTCTGGGTTTTTGCGATATTTTTAAATAAGATAAATTTCTTAATTTCTGTTTAGAAGTGTATTGTAGTTTTTTCTGGGTTATCGGTGTTTATTCCGGTTGTTTTGTTGTTTATTCCGGTTGTGTTGGGGGTTTTGAATTGAATGATGTTGAGAGGTGTTCTGAATGTGGTGGAAAGCTTATCTCTGAGGATAATGAGGTTAGGTGTGAGAGCTGTGGACTTGTTGTTGATGAGGAGTTGATTGATTCTGGGCCTGACTGGAGGGCTTTTTCTTATGATGATGAAAAGGAGAAGTCGCATGTAGGGCTTCCCTCAAGTGTCACTAAACATGACAAGGGGTTGAGTACTGAGATTGGTTTTAAGGATAGGTATGGTAAGGAGTTGTCACCGGAGAAGAAATCTCAGTTTAATAGGTTGAGGAGGCTTCAGCTTCAGAGTAGAAGGTCTTCTGGTAAGGAGAGGAGTTTGAGTACTGGGCTTCAAGAGATGCATAGGATGGTTAGTCAGCTTAATATCTCTAAGGATGTTCATGAGGTTGCTGCTGTTTTCTATAAGACTGCTTCCGATAAAGGGTTGATGAAGGGCCGTAGTATTGAAGCTATGGTTGCTGCAACTATTTATATTGCATCTAGGTTTTATGAGCTACCTAGGACATTGGAGGAGTTGTCTGATGCTGCTAGGGTGTCTAAGAAGGAGGTTGCTAGGGCTGAGCGTTATCTGGTTGACGAGCTTGATATTAATTTGAAACCCGCGTCTCCAGTTGATTATGTACCTAGGTTTGTTAGTGAGCTTGGTTTGGGTAAGGAGGTTGAAAACCGTATTGTTGAGGTGATTGAGTTGGCTAGTGAACGTAGTTTGTTGAGTGGGAGATCTCCGGTTAGTATTGCTGCAGCGGCTACATATCTGGTTGCAAAGATAATGGATAAAAAGGTTACTCAAAGCAGTATAAGTGAGGTATCCGGTGTTAGCGAGGTAACTATAAGAAATCGTTATCAGGAGATTGAGGAAGAAATGGATCTCTAATTTTGTTTTTTTTATTATATTTTGATCACCATATTTTATTGTTGATTTATAGGTTTTTTTGTTCATTTTATCTTGTTTTTCATTTTTTTATTTGTGTTTTTGTTGTGTCAAAAAAAACTATTAGTTACTTTTGGTTACTTTTATCTGTGTTTTTTCGTAAATTTTTTATATATGTAGGTATATTTTAGTTACACAAGGTTACTCATGGGTTAGGGGTTAAACTTGAAAAACCAAAAAAACACACTAAACATCCTCGGCAACAAAAACCGAAGAAAAATACTAGAAATGCTCGCAGAAAAACCAATGTACGTAACAGAAATCTCAAAAAAACTAGAAACAGGTAGAAAAGCAGTCATCGAACACCTCCAAATACTCGAAAACCACGAACTGATCAAACCATACAAAAAAGGCAACAGAAAATACTACAAAATCAACAAAACCCTAATGCTACAAATAATAATCACACAAAACACAACCCAAATCCAAATCGAAGACCTAGAAATGACACAAAACGACATAAACCAAGCAAGAACAACCTTCCCAGAAATCGAACGCATGGAACGAAAAAAATACGAAATAAACCAAGACTTCCGCCAAATACTCACACTAATCAGAGAAATCGAAGAACAATGCCAAAAAATCAAAAAAACAGAAAAACGCCTCTACCAACTAATAGACGAACTAATGCACACAGGCCAACAAATAGTCAACAAAAAAGTCACAAACCAAAAAGAAAAAGACATACTCCTAGAAATGATGAAAGAAGGACAAGTAAGACCCGAAGAACTCTCAAAACGCCTAAACCTCGAAATAGACGACATATACGAAGCAGTAAAAAACCTAAGAGAAAAAAACATCCTATAAAACCCCAAAAAACCCCACCAAACCCAAACCCAAACCAAAACAAAAAAAATTAAATCAAAATTAAAAACCAAAAAAGGTGTAAAAATGCCCAATAAAACCATAAAACTAAGAGTAGCAGAAGCAAGACATCGAGACGCCGGAAGAGGCATAGCAAGAGTCTCAACAGAAGTAATGCAAAAACTCAACCTAACCAGCGGAGACATAATCCAAATAGACGGAAAAGGAACAGCCACAGCAGTCGTATGGCCAGGCTACCCAAACGACCCAAACGACGCAATAAGAATCGACGGAAGCGTCCGAAACAACGCAGGAGCCGGAATAGGAGACAAAGTAGAAGTCAAAAAAGTAAACGCACAAAAAGCCAAAAAAATCGCAATCGCCCCAACAGAAGAAATAAACCTCAGAATCTCATCAGACGGAGTCCGCAAAATACTAGAAGGAAGACCAATCTCAAAAGGACAAAAAATAAGAGTAGAATTCTTCGGAAGAGCAATAAACTACAAAGTAGTGCAAACCGACCCAGCAGGAACAGTAATCGCAGACAGCAACACAAAAATCCAGATAAACGACAAACCAGTCGAAGAAGTCGAAGAAGTACCACAAGTAACATACGAAGACATAGGAGGCCTAGAAAAAGAACTCAGAAAAGTCCGAGAAATGATAGAACTACCAATGAAAAAACCAGAACTATTCCAAAGACTAGGAATAGAACCACCAAAAGGAGTCCTACTACACGGCCCACCAGGAACAGGAAAAACACTAATCGCAAAAGCAGTAGCAAACGAAACCGACGCCCACTTCATAAGCCTAGGCGGACCAGAAATAATGAGCAAATACTACGGAGAAAGCGAAAAACAACTAAGAGAACTATTCGAAGAAGCCAAAGAAAACTCACCCTCAATAATATTCATAGACGAACTCGACTCAATCGCACCAAAAAGAGAAGAAGTAAGCGGCGAAGTAGAAAGAAGAGTCGTAGCACAACTACTATCCCTAATGGACGGCCTTGAAGCCAGAGGAGAAGTAGTAGTCATCGCAACAACAAACCAAATAAACCTAATAGACCCAGCACTAAGACGACCCGGACGATTCGACCGAGAAATCGAAATAGGAGTACCAGACCGAGACGGAAGAAGAGAAATATTCGAAGTACACACACGAAGCATGCCACTAGCCGAAAACATAAACCTAGACGAATTCGCAGACAGAACCTACGGATTCGTAGGAGCCGACATAGAATCACTAACAAAAGAATCAGCAATGAACGCACTACGCCGAATACTACCAGAAATAGACATAGACGCAGACGAAATACCACAAAAAGTAATCGACGAACTAGAAGTCGAGAAAAAAGACTTCGAACAAGCACACAAAGAAATAGAGCCCTCAGCAATGAGAGAAGTATTCGTAGAAATACCAGACATAACATGGAAAGACGTCGGAGGCCTAGAAGAAATAAAAACACAACTAAGAGAAGCAGTCGAATGGCCAATGACATACCCCGAAGCATTCCAAAAAATAGACACCCAACCACCAAGAGGAATCGTACTACACGGCCCACCAGGAACAGGAAAAACACTACTCGCAAAAGCAGTAGCAAACGAATCAGACGCAAACTTCATCTCAGTAAAAGGACCCGAACTACTCAGCAAATGGGTAGGAGAATCAGAAAAAGCAGTAAGAGAAACATTCAGAAAAGCAAAACAATCAGCACCCACAATAATATTCTTCGACGAAATCGACAGCATAACACCAAGACGAGGAGGAATGTCCGGAGACAGCCAAGTAACAGAAAGAGTAATAAGCCAAATGCTAACAGAACTCGACGGACTCGAAGAAAGAGGAGAAGTAGTAGTAATAGCAGCAACAAACAGACCCGACCTAATAGACCCAGCACTACTCCGACAAGGAAGACTAGAAAAACACATAGAAGTAGGACCACCAGACCAAGAAGCCAGAAAAGAAATATTCAAAGTACACACCCAAAACAAACCAACCGCCAAAAACATAGACACAGAAAAACTAGCCAAAAAAACAGACGGATACGTAGGATCCGACATAGAAGGCGTATGCAAAGAAGCATCAATGATAGCCCTAAGAGAAAAAGTAAAACAAGGAATGACAAGAGAAGAAGCCAAAAAAGCAATCCAAAACATAAAAATAACCAAAAACCACTTCGAACAAGCACTAGAAAAAGTCAGATCCTCAAAAGACCGAGGAGAAATCGAACAATACCAAAAAATATCAAAAGACTTCCAAGCAAAAAGAGAAGAAAAAATCGAAGAACCAAGCATAATCTAAAACAAAAAAAAAGGGAGGGCAAACACAAAACCCCTCCCACAACAAAACAAAACACAACACAAACCAAAACTAATTACGATACAAAAAATAACAAGAGAAAACCAAAGAAGAACACGTTATTTTCTAAGGAACATAGTAAAGGAACTTGATGGAGGCACCCTGTTGGGTAAGATAAACACGCTGGAAAAACCAACCCCGGAAAAAACAACCAGATTTATAAAAAACGCGATAAAGAAATCAAAACTTCTAACTATCGCTGGAAAATGTGAGGTAGATTACCAAGGCCGTGCAGATGGATACCTACCACTTGGAGAAAGAATCACCATACTGAAACCTGATGGCACAACACTTGTTCACCAAAAAAACAACAGCGATCCAATAAACTGGCAGCCACCAGGATCCCGGCCATCAGTAAAAACACAAAACAAAAAGGTAGAACTCAAATCAGAGAGAACATCACCCAACGAAACACTAACAATAACGATACATGAAACACTTCACACAACATCATACAACCTAACAGACGGAGCGCAACTAACACTTAACAAACAAGAATCCCAGATGCAGAAACAGATAACCAAAAACCCAGAGATAATCGAAGAAGGCCTTAGAATAATAGAAGCCGAACGAAAAACAGGATACGGTCGAATAGACCTCTTCGGTAGAGACAGCCAGGGAAACAACGTAATAATAGAACTAAAACGAAAAAGAGTAGGACCTAAAGCCGTAGACCAACTACAGAGATACATAGACTACTACCAAGAGAAAGGATACAAAAACATAAGAGGCATATTGGTAAGTCCATCGATCACACCAAACGCTCAAAAAAGAATAGAAGACCAAAAACTCGAACACATAAAACTAGAACCACCAAAAACAAAACCACAAAGAATAAAAACACTCGACCAATTCAAAAACCAACAATAAAAAACCAACAATAAAAACACCAAAAAAAGGGAAAACAATAAATACCAAAATATTAAAACACCCATTAGGGAAAAAACGGCCCGGCTTCCGCCGGAAACCAAAAAAACCCAATCCACCTCAATAACCATGAAAAAACAAAAAAAACCACCTAAAAAACCCAAGGCAAACCACCAAACGGAGATAGAGTTCATATGCGAAAACTGCAGCACAACATACAAAAAAGACCTACTGATGTCAAACGAGATACGATGTCCAAACTGTCAAAGCCTTAAACTGTTCTACAACGACAACAACAAACCAACCAAACTACACAGAAAAATCAAAAAACTATTCGAAAAAACCTAAACCAAGACAAACCAACAAACAAAAACTAGTTTTATAACAGTTCTAACCACAACCGACTGAATCCTTAACTAATATTAGTTACGAATCTTTTTTTGGTAATAGAGAGAAATCACTGAACACCTGGTTGTGTTATCCAAATGGAACATGAATTCGATGGAGCAGTGGTTGTCGGAGCAGGGCCATCCGGCGCGAAAACAGCGGAAAAACTCTCTGAAAATAATATAAAAACACTTGTAATCGAAGAAGACAACAGCGTAGGCAATCCAGTTCAATGCGCCGGCATAGTAAGCACCAGAACCATAGAAGAAAGTGAACTAAAAAAAGACAACTACATACAGAACAGAGTGAGAGGCGCAAAAATACACTCACCAAACGGAGAATCCATAGAGATAAGCAGGCCGGAAACACAAGCCTACATAATAGATCGATCACAGTTCGACCGAAAACTAATCGAATCAGCAGTGCAGTCAGGAGCAAACCTAAAACTAGGTTGGAGAGCAGTAAACTGGAACGGCAAAACCTTGGAGATCAGCACTCCAAAAAACAATACTAAAACCAAAAAAATAAAACCAAAAGTCGTGGTCGGAGCAGATGGAGTTAAATCAACAATAAGACGCAGCATCAACTTACCAAGACCACAGAAATACCTATCGGGAGCACAACTCACAATCACCGGAACAGAAATCGAAAAACCAGATTTCGTAGAGATATTCCTTGGACAAAAAACAGCCCCCGGTTTTTTCGCCTGGAGCATACCTACAGACAGAAAAACAACACGAATAGGGTTGTGTATAGACCCAGAAATGGCTAAAAAACCCGCAACCGAATACCTAAAAAACCTAATCAAAAACCATCCAAAACTAAAAAAACACAAAGATAAGGAGTTAGAATGGAACTACGGTGCAATACCAATCGGATATCCAAGCAAGCTATATGATAAAAAAACACTGTTGGTTGGTGACGCAGCCGGACAAGTAAAACCAACAACCGGAGGCGGAGTCTACACAGGAATGGTATGCGGTAAAACAGCCGCAAAAACAATAAACAGATATCTAGATGGGGAAACCCAGCTAAAGGAATACGACACAAACTGGAGAAAAAAACTAGGTAGAGAACTAAAAATCGGAATGTCACTACACAAAACACTATGCTCACTATCCGACAAAGAACTTGACAAACTAATAAAAAAACTCGACAACCCTAAACTGATAAAAACAATCGAAAACTACGGAGACATGGATTACCCATCCAAAGTAGCAATAGAAATACTTAAAACCAAACCCTCATTAATCAAATATTTCGGAGTCTTCACCACAAAACTGCTCGGAGACCTACTATGAAAGCCAGAAAAATACTAACCACAGAATACCTAACCCTACTCACCGCCGTATTCATGTTCTTCGTCAGCTTCTTCGCAATAGTACCAATAATCAGCCTATACGCCGAAATACTTGGAGCCGGAGAACTGATGATCGGGGTGATAGTAGGTATATTCGCCTTCTCAGCAGTTCTAAGCCGAATACCATTCGGTCGTTACGCAGACAACGTAGCAAGAAAACCACTCCTAATAATAGGCGCATTGATATTCATAATATCCCCCATATTATACACACTAACAGAATCCCTACTCACCCTAGCACTAATACGCATACTCCACGGAGTTGGAATCGGTGGATTCAGCGTAGCCTCAATGTCAATGGCCGTTGACATGGTTCCAAAAAAGAGATTAGGAGAAGCGATGGGGCTATTCGGAGTTCCAGTCATGCTAGGCATGATACTGGGTCCCGGAATAGCAGGCTTCCTAGTCGACCTAACCGGATACAACGAAGCATTCTACATAGCCTCAATGTTCGCAGTCATATCACTAATACTAGTGTTAATGGTTACAGAAAGCGATATAGACGGAACCACAACCGCAACATTCATAGACGTATTGAAAGACAGCAACGTCACATCAGCAGTTATTGGAGTCCTAGCACTTACAACAGCATATGGAGCGGTAACAGCTTTCTTCCCAGTATACGCAAACCGACTAGGATACACAGAATTCACAATCGGATTATTCTTCACAATATACGCAGCAGCCGCATTAATAGTACGCGTCCCCGTAGGCAGGTACGCAGACAAAAAAGGAATCAGCTTACTAACAGCCCCAATGATGGTTGTATCCGTAATAGGAATAACAATAATAGGCATCACAACAAACGAAACCGGATTCTACATAGCAGGAATCGTATTCGGAATCGGATTCGGAGCAGCATACACAACCCTACTCGCCCTTTCAGTAGAAACAGTAAACCCACTAGAACGAGGAAAAGCAAGCGCACTAATAAACTCAAGCTTCGACATGGGAATAGCAATAGGCTCAATAGCACTCGGAGCCATAGCCAGCGCATACCAATTCGACACATTCTTCCTGATAACAGCAACCATACTACTAATAGGAACAATAGGATTCATACTGGCCAAAAAAACACTACCAAACACCTAAACCAAAAAACCAACTAAAAAACAAACAACAAAACAACCAGTAAAAAGATAAACAGATTGTTTTTGTGTTTTTAAGGGATGGAATATTATAGTTTTAAACTAAATCATATAAAAAAGATTTTTTAATACGGTGATTTTTTAATGTTCAAAGTTGGAGAAGCTCTTATAGGAGAAGAACCAGAGTTAGCGCACATCGATTTAGTGATTGGAGATAAATCAGGGCCAGCAGGCCAAGCATTCCTAAACGGATTAACAAACCTATCACAGGGACACACACCCCTGCTAGGAGTCATAAAACCAAACCTACCTACAAAACCCTCAACCTTGATCGTTCCAAAAGTAACGATACAAGGAATGGAGGACACAGAAAAAATATTCGGTCCAGCACAAGAAGCTGTATCAAAAGCAGTTGCAGACTCACTTGAAGAAGGAATAATCGACCCTGAAACCGCAGAAGAAAAAGTAATCATAACAAGTGTATTCATACATCCAGAAGCAACAGATTTCCAAAAAATCTATAGATACAATTACGGGGCAACTAAACTAGCAATAAAAAGAGCATTGAACGAAGAACCCACCCCCAATGAAGTTATAAAAGAAAAAGACATTGGAGGCCATCCAATAATGGGTAACCGGATAACAAGGCTCTCAAAACCACCATACCTACAGGTAGCGCTCGACACAACAAACTTCCAGCACGTGGAAAAACTACTAAAAGAAATACCCGAAAACGACAACGTAATATTCGAAGTAGGAACACCACTTGTTAAGAAATACGGAGTAGACGTCGTAAGCCGAATGCGAGAAATCAGAGAAGACGCATTCATAGTTGTAGACCTAAAAACCCTTGACACAGGCAACCTAGAAGCCCGAATGGTAGCAGACGCCGGAGGCGATGGAGTAGTTGTAGCTGGAATAGCAAGCAAACCAACCATCGAAGGAGTAATAGAAGAAGCAGAAAAAACCGGCATATACTCAATAATCGACACAATAAACATGAAAAACCCAATAGAACTAATCAAAAAACTCGACAAAAAACCAGACATACTAGAACTACATCGAGCAATAGACATGGAAGACCAAGCAGAACACGCATGGCACAACATCCCAGAACTCAAAAAAGAACTAAACAACGGCTTAATATCGGTCGCAGGTGGAATAAAAACACAAAACGTCAAAGAAGCAGTAGATGCAGGCGCCGACATCCTAGTAGTGGGTAGAGCTATAACAGGAGCCAAAGACCCAGAAGGAGCCGCCAGAGAAATAATAGAAGAAATCAAAACCACACTCTAAAAAAGATAGGAAAAAAATGAAACTAATAATAAACCTCAAAACATACAAGGCTGGAACAAACCAAAACGCCATAGAAATCGCTAAAACCATCGAAAAAATCCAGCAAGAAACAGACGCAGAAATAATAATATGCCCACAACCCACAGATATCCAGAAAATCAACGAACAAACAAACACTCCAATATACGCACAACACATCGACCCCATCAACTACGGAAGCAACACAGGCCACATACTACCAGAAGCAGTAAAACAGGCAGGGGCAACAGGAACCCTAATAAACCACTCAGAAAAAAACCTAACACTAAAACAAATCGCTAAAGCCAACAAACGAGCAAAAAAACTCGACCTAAAAACAATAATCTGCACAAACAACGTACAAACCACCAAGGCAGCCTCAAAACTCAACCCAGACTACGTAGCAATAGAACCACCAGAACTTATAGGCGGAGACATATCAGTCACAAAAGCAGACCCAGAAATAATCGAAAAATCAGTAGAAAACTCAACAACCCCAATACTATGTGGAGCAGGAGTTTCAACTGGAGAAGACGTAAAAAAAGCAATAGAACTAGGTGCCGAAGGAGTATTGGTGGCCTCCGGAGTAGTTAAAACAAAAAACCCAGAAAAAGCAATACAAAAACTACTATCCAAAATATAAAAAAACAAATTAGGAGCGTACCAGACCAACACAGAAACCTGGTACCTCCAAAAAAACTCCCTAACACAACCTAAACCATAGTTGGATAAACCAACCATCTTCGTTATTTCTTAGATTTTTTTAGATTTCATACTCTATGTAGTTGTCTATGTCAACATTTCCATCTTCATCCAGTGGAACGAAATCCATTGCTGTTCCAGGTTCATCGGTTTCAGACCATTCTGAAGAAACCTGCACCCCAACCTTATCAGGATCTCCTAATTCATCTAGAGGTACCTCCATTATTATCTCAGAGCCGTCAAAGAATTTAGAGTCAACTGTATATTCAACTCCATCCAACTCATATACCTCGCCTTCAACTGTAGCCATCGATTCAAAGTAGACTGCATCCCCTATTAATTCAAGAGTGAGGGAGAAATCAGCTATCTCTTCATCATCCAAATTCTGTATATTAACTTCGTATTGACTGGCTCCTGGATCGATAGTAGATGGAATATCACCATATGTCTCTATCGCTATCAATAGGTTGCCATCACTTACATCCAAACCAACCTCTTCAAGGTCGATGTGGTTCTGTATCTCAGGTTCAATCTCTTCGTCAGTAAGCATGGCTAATCCTTCTTCAGCTGAAACAGATTTATCGTAACCACCAATACATCCCGCTGTTGCTAATACAACTCCAACTATCAACAATGAAATTAAAACAATCTTTTTATCCATAGGACTAATACCCCCGTCATTATAACCAACTATTGTTATATGAATGTTAACGGTTCTCCATTGGTTTTTTTGTTTCGGTTAACTCACCACAATGAGATTTGTTGTTGTACCCAATATATTGGTGTGGATTCTAATATGAAGGATATTGCTCTAGCTAACCTACTAAACGACCTTGGTGACAGCATTAAGCAGACAGAGCATGGGCAACCATTGTTCAGAGGATTAAACTACACACCAATCAAGCTAGATGAAGATAATTTCTATAAAATACCTGGTGGAGATACTGATCGGAAGCTCTCTTTTATCGATGGAGGTAATATGGAGCTTTTTTCTTCACCTATGTTCTCCGTACACCTGATTCGTGTTTATTATAATGTTTTTAAAGGTAGAGAGAGGATTGAGCCGGGAGAATTGCCCCAGAGAATAGATTTTTATGCACTTGCAATCGCATCCGAAGTAAACGGTGAAATCAAATATCAAGGAAAGATATATCCGGTTAACTCTAACCACAAGAAATACCTACCGGATGAAGAAGACCTGGAGTTAAAACTTAGTGAAGTTGTTAGCGAACCAGATGAACAGTTGAGTATGTCCCGAATCGGGAGGATATGTACAGCTGCACGTAGGTTCGCAGAGTGGAAGGTTGCTGGAGAGATATCCAAACAAGAACTCAGTGCTGGAGACATAATGGTGATGGATGGAAGCCTCCAAACATCTGTCAAAAACGAAACCAGATACGCAGAAAATGCCTATAAAAAAGCATTGGAAAACGATGTGGTGTATTCAGGGTTATCTAAAACAACAACACTGCACACAACAACCGGTAACAGTCTAGTTAAAACGCTTAAAGACCTTGCAAGTGAAATAGAATATCCATGGTACTACTACCCAGTTGTAAAAAACGTAGATCCAAACCACCAAGCCGAAATATATTTCGTAAAACTCTATAGAGAGTCACAATACGCCTTCAGATATGAATTACAGCGAGATTGGAAGAAAAACGCAAGCAAAATGGAAATTGAATCGGTATTAACCGCATTATCGAACAACTCCCGAGACGTAAGGTTTCCAGGATATCCATATGGGTTGGTAGATGCTGATAGAATGGCAAGCGTCTCCAAAGAAGAAGCCTCAAGATATAGAGCTAGATTTAAAGCAATGACATCAGGAACAGGTCTCTGGAGCGAACTACGTACATACCTATCAGCCGTTGACGCACACGACGTCCTGAACAAACTAAGATAACCAACAAACCAAGATTACCAAGAATTGTGATAACCATGAATGTTGTAGGAAGAATTGTTAGTGGAGATTTCGACACAGTAAAGATAAGACAGAAAGCCAGTGAAACGATCGAGATGGGAGACCTACTGGTAGCTGAAAACCAAAACTCATACACAATACTACAAGTACATGACCTGATGTACGGCTCCCAAATATCTAATAAAGAAAAAAACCTGGTCGCCGGAATGAAGTTAGAGGGATATGGAAGAGACCTCGACTTCACCGACCCCGAATTAAGCAACTACATAATAGCAGACCTAAAAAGCTTGGTTACAGTTGAAAAAAACAACAACACATCACACTCCCCCAAAAAACTACCCCAGTTCTTCTCAGGAATGCGTAGAGCAAAAGATAAAGATTTCAACTTCATACAAACACATGAAAAACCATTGGTGATTGGAAACGTCAGAACAGGATCGCAGAAACTAGATGTAGAGATAAACCTACCTGGAGAAGAAGTATTAAGACACCACATACTCGTTCCAGCATCAACAGGTAAAGGCAAATCAAACCTCGTTAAAACCATGGCCTGGGAACTACTAGACCAAGAATACTGTGGACTACTAATAATCGATCCCCACAACGAATACTATGGAACCCAAGGAACACCAGGCCTCTCAAACCACCCAATGGCAAACCAGTTTGTAGAGGCATACTCACCCGGAAAAAACCAAGTAGGTGTAAACAAACTCGTAATCAACATACAGGAACTAAAACCATGGGATTTAATGAAAGTAATCGAACTATCAAACGCACAAACCGAAGCAATAAACGCATACTACCAAGAACATAAGGAAAACTGGATTAAAGAACTCATGTTGTCACAAGAACCAATAAACAACATCCAGGAAGTAACTCTGGAAACTATGAAACGGAAGTTAGCAGTATACCTCGACATACACGAAAAAAACAACCAACTTACATGCAAAGGAATCTTTGACGAAAAAGCAGGGGAATCAACAATCGAAAACATAGTTCAATCTCTCGAATCAACAAAAACCCTGATATTAGATACATCAAACCTTGAAGCAAAAATAGAGTTATTAGTAGGCTCCATAATCGCAAACAGACTTTTCAATAGATATAAAAAATATAAATCGACCGATCAAATCAACCAAAAACCAGTTATATCCATCGTATTAGAAGAAGCACCCAGAGTTATAGGGGAAAACTCAATAATACAGTCAGGAAACATATTCGAAAAAATAGCTAGAGAAGGACGTAAATTCAAGATAGGGTTAACAGCTATAACACAACTACCAAGCGTCATCCCCAGACAGATACTGGCAAACATGAACACTAAAATAATTTTAGGAATGGAGATGCGGAGCGAAAGAAATTCAATAGTCGAAAGCGCGTCACAAGACCTATCAAAAGACGACAGAAACATAGCAACTCTAGACAAAGGAGAAGCAATTATAACCTCAACATTCACCGACTTCGCAATACCAATAAAAATCCCATACTTCAAAAAAATCGTAGACCAAACACAACAAAAACCAACAGAACAGATCGAGTTCCGAGGAATAACCTAAAACAAACAAAAAAAGGGAGGTAAACAAAATCCAAACACGTTTCGCACACATCTCAGATGTCCACCTAGGTAGTTGGGGTGGAACAGACCTAAAACAACTAGCCATAAAAGCATTCAACCAAACAATAGACCGATGCATAAACAAAAACGTAGACTTCATAATAATATCAGGAGACCTATTCGAAACAGGCCGCCCCCCAACAACAGTACTAATGGAAGCATTCAGAAGACTACGAGAACTAAACAAAAAAAACATCGAGGTATTAGTAGTACCAGGCTCCCACGACTTCTCACCCTCCGGAAACACAATGCTTAACGTCCTTGAATCAGCCGACCTCATAACAAACGTAAGCCAGGGACAGATGGAAAATGGAAAACTAAAACTAAATTTCCACGAACCAACAGAGGGAGTCAAAGTAACCGGCATGCTCGGTAGAGCAGGCTCCCTAGAATCAAAAGCATACCAACTACTCAACCAAAAACAACTGGAAAAAGAACCTGGCTTCAAAATATTCATGTTCCACTCAGCAATAAACGAATACAAACCCGAATACCTAAAACGAATGAAAGGAATAAAACTCTCATACCTACCGAAAAACTTCGATTACTACGCAGGAGGCCACGTCCACAAACAAGACAAATTCCATGAAGAAGACTATGGCCACATAACATTCCCAGGAGCGATATTCCCAACAGACTACCGTGAACTAGAAAAAAACCAACACGGCAGTTTCTACATAGTAGACGTAAACGAAAACCAAATAGAAATCCAAACTGAAAAAATAGAAGTAGCCCCCATAACATCGATCGAAATAGATGCCGAAAACAAAACACCCGAAATGGTAGAACAAAACATAAACAAAGAGATAAAGAAAAGAGAAATAGAAAACTCAATAACCCTATTAAAGATATATGGAGTTCTTAAAACCGGTAAAACAACAGAAATAGGGCTCAATGAAATACGAAACAAAATAAAAGACCTCGGTGCAACAGCAGTAAGAACAAACATCAACCAACTCAAAACAAAAGAATACCAGGAGTTCGATGTCAAAGCAGGAGACCGGAAAGAACTTGAACAGAAATTAATAGAAGAACACATCGGCCAGTTCGAACTGAACGATAAAACAGATAAAGAAAAACAACAACTCACAAAACAACTATTCGACAAACTATCTATAGAAAAAGAAGACGGAGAAAAAAAGAAAGACTACAAAGAAAGAGTCGTTCAAGACGCATTAAAAACACTCGGAATAAAAAAAGAACTAGAAAAAACCCTATAACCCCTGAGGATACAACGTGAAAATCGATTCAATCAAACTAAAAAACATAAGAAGCTACAAACAAGAACAGATCGAATTCCCCCAAGGAACACTCTTATTATCAGGGGACATAGGCCACGGAAAATCATCACTACTCATGGCAATAGAGTTCGCACTATTCGGATTAAGAGGAAACCAACTATCCGGTGGAGACCTACTACGAGAAGGCAGCAACAAAGGTTGGGTAGAACTCACATTCACAATCAACAACCAAACAATCACAGCATACAGAGAACTAACAAGAGAAAACCAATACATAAGACAAGACAACGGATACATCAAACAAAACACAAAAACCGAGTTATCACCAACCGAACTAAAAGCAGAAATATTCAAAATACTCGGATACCCAATGGAAATGGTGTCAAAAAGAAAATCCCTAATATACCGATACACAGTATACACCCCACAAGAAGAAATGAAAAAAATAATAGAAGCCGACGAAGAAACCAGGCTCGACACACTAAGAAAAATCACAGGAATCAACCGCTACAAAAAAATAAGAGAAAACATAGATGACGTCCGAAACCACCTAAAAAAACCATACAACCAACTCGAAGGAACAACCAAAAACCTAGAACAAAAACAAAAACAAAAACAAGAGATCCAGGAAGAAATCGAAAAACACAAAAACCTAGAACAAAAACAAACAGAAAGAAAAAAAACACTCACACAAAAACTCCAGAAATGGAAACAACAAAAACAAGAGATCCAGGAAGAAATCGAAAAACTCCATAAACTGGATAAAAAGAAAACCGAAATCAAAAACAACATCAAAAACACCAAAGAAAGAATAAAAGAACACGAACAAGAACTACAGGAAACAGAAAACAGATACAACAAAATAAAACAACTAGAACGACCCACAGAAACCAGCCAACAAACAATTGAAGAAAAACTAAACCAACTCCAAAAACTCAAAGAAAAATGCCATAAAAAACAACCAGACATCGAAAAAACACTAAACAAAAAAATCAAACAAAAACAAGAGATCCAGGAAGAAATCGAAAAACACAAAGACCAACTAAAACACCATCAAGCACAAAAACAAACAATCGAAAAAAACCAAGAAAAACTCAAACAAACCAAATCAAAATGCCCGATATGCGGAAACCAACTCAACGAAAAACACAGAAAAAAAGAACTCAACAAAAAACAACAAGAAATCCAAGAAATCCAAACCAAAACACAAAACCAAAAACAAAAACTCCAACAAAAACAACAACAAAAACAACAACTAGAACAAGAAATAAACCAAAAAACCAACGAAATAATCAACAGAATAAACCAAAAAACCAACGAACTCCAACAAAAAAACCAGCAACTACATAAATACAAAGAAAAAAAACAGCAAGCCAGCCAACTAAAACAAACAATAGAACAGAAAAAACAGAAAATACAGAAACACAAAAAACAGATACAACAAAACCAAAAACAACTCCAAAAAACCAAACAAAAACACCAAAAACAACAGAAAACCAAACAAAAAAACCAGGAAGTAGAAAACAAAATCGAAGAAACAAGAAACAAACTAAACAAAACCGAACAAAAAATCACAGAAACAAAAACAAACATAAAAAACAAAAAAAGAGAACTAAAACAACTAAAAAAAGAAATCAAAGACAAAAAAACAGCAAAACAACTAATGAAAAAAATACAAACCAACAAACAATGGCTAGAAAACCTAAAAAACCTATCAACAACAATAGAACGCAAATACATGACAAAAATCCAGATGAACTTCAACGAAATATTCAACAAATGGTTCCGAATGCTAATAGAAGACAGCGACATAAACGTACACGTAGACCAAAGCTTCGCACCAATAATAGAACGCGGAAAAACAGAAACAGAATACAAAAGACTCTCAGGCGGAGAAAGAACATCAATCGCACTCGCATACAGACTCGCATTAAACCGAGTAATCAACCAACTAGTACAAGACATACAAACAAAAAACATGATCATACTCGACGAACCAACAGACGGATTCAGCACAAACCAACTAGACAAAATAAGAGACATAATAGACGAACTAAACATGCAACAAATAATCCTAGTATCACACGAACCAAAAATGGAAAGCTACGTAGACAACATAATACAGATACAAAAAACAAACAACACCTCAACAGCAACAACCCTCTAAAACCCCCCCAATAAACCTAAAAATAAAGATAAAGATGCTAAATAACTGGACCAAACACATAAACCCAGAAACAGCCAACAAAAACCCAAAACACATAAAACAAAAACTAATCCAGAAATACAAAAACACCACAATAACACAACTCCCAAACACCAAAAAAATCCACAACCAAAACGGCAGCTACATAAAACGCAGCGAAAAAATAAAACAAACCATAAAACCCCAAAAAACAACCACAAAAAAACACACCAACCTCAAAGCCATACCAGGAATAGGCCCCAAAACCGAAACAAAACTCAAAAAACAAGGCTACAAAACAATAACACAACTCAAAAAACACCCAAAATGGAGCCATAAATGCCAAAACCACCTAAAACAACTAACAACCCCAGCAACAACAATAAAAACACTCCACCAAAAAATCAATCCAACCTGCCTCGAAGCACTAAAACACACACCAAAACTAAAAAACAAAGAAATAGCATTACTCGACATAGAAACACTCGGCCTACATAACCAACCAATAATACTGATCGGAATCGGCCACCCACAAAAAAACCACCTAAAACTAAACCAACTACTAATCGAAAACCCAAAACAAGAAAAAACCGTCCTCCAACAAACCAAAAAACAACTCCAAAACAAAACAACAATAATAACATTCAACGGAAAAACCTTCGACATCCCCTACATACAAAAAAGACAAAAACACCACAACATAACACCAACCAAAAACAAAACACACATCGACCTATACCACTACACCAAAAAAACACACAACCTCCCCAAAAACAAACTAAACCACATCGAAAAAAAACTACTAAACATCCAAAGAAAAATCGACATACCAAGCAGCCAAGTACCAAAATACTACCAAACATACCTAGAAAAACAAAACCCCGGCCCACTCCTACCAATACTCAGCCACAACCGACAAGACATACTCACACTAACCAACCTATACCACAAAATAACAGAGAAAACCCTCAACCCCTCTTAACAACATCCCTATACTTATCCAACCTAATTTTATCCCTCCGACTTAAATTCAAAATTAACCCCCATATAACAATAAATCCATAAACAAAAACAATCACTATCGATATTGGTTTTTTGTCCTGATGAGAATATATTTCATGGATAACGAACTAAATCAAGTTTATTCTTAAAACAAGGCTAAGACCACTCTTCCTTATGATGAGGATACAGGCCCGACAGATATAATAGCCATAGAGAAAGAATGTTTAAATAGCAGTAGACTATTGCTCGACCAAAACATGTCCACAAAACATACGGATATGGACAAAACAAAGCAGGTATGCTCGAAACCAACATGGGAGTAGAGAGTAGTGGTGTTGTGGCAACACCACAGAGAATAAGGTTCAGGTTAAACCAACCTTATTATCTGGAAGCCTCTTCCTAACGACCTTAGCGAGTTCGGTGGAAGAGGATGTCACAGAGAGGTTTTGCCTATGGTAACATTAAAAGAACTACATGAGTTTGCAGTTGAAGAAGCTATCAAAGTAGACCCACGAGATAAAGACAGGATCGATGAGATACTTCAAAAAAGAAATGAAAAATACGAGGATCTAGAGGGAGTCAGAAAAGACAAATACGACCAAAATAGACTAAAAAACCCATACGATGACAGTAAGATTTTGCATGCCGGTAACACCGATGTTGAGAAAATAGCTGTTGGAATCGACATAGAAACACAAGACCTTCTTCTAATAGACCGGTTAAACGAAAAAGGAATAGAGATCGATGCGGCAATAGCGCACCACCCAGAAGGCCGTGGACTCGCAAACCTACATCAAGTGATGAAGATGCAGGTTGAGACACTTGAACAAACAGGTGTCAGCATTTCACAAGCAGAAGCCATTGTTAGAGGACGAGTAGACGAGGTCCGTAAAGGCGTGCACTCAGGAAACCACCCAAGGTCTGTACAAACAGCAACCCTACTAGATATCCCATACGCCTGTCTCCACACAGTAGCAGACAACCATGTCAACAACTATCTAGAAAAATACGTTGAAGAAAAAAACCCAGATAGGATATCAGACCTCATAGACATACTGATAGAGATACCCGAATATGAATGGGCTCTTGAATACGACCTCGGACCAACAATATTCAATGGAAAAAAGAAAAATAGAGTTGGAAAGGTAGCATACGACATGACAGGGGGTACAGAACTAAGTAAAGAAAGACTAGAGAAAATGGCTCAATCAGGAGTGAACACAATAATAGCAATGCATATGTCCAAAAAACAAATCAAAGAAGCTAAAAAACAAAACATCAACGTAGTTGCAGCAGGCCACATATCCTCCGACTCAATAGGCCTAAACCTACTGCTCGATAAAATGGTTGATAAATTCAATATAAAAGTCGTTGAACTATCCGGCTTCAAAAGAGTAACCCGACTGTGAAATCCTCCCCGACCTAAATGGACGGGGTCTTCATCCTATTCGTTCCTTTTTTTTTGGGGTTAGGGAGTTATTGATGGAGGTGTTGTGAAGAACACGTCGACTCTCTGGTAGATATTGTTGGTGGTTGTCCGTTGCTAATTGACTTACAGGCTATAGAGGTCGGGTCGGAGCTAAAAGGGTTCTTGGGCACTTTCATTGGTGCCTCTGTTCATTTTTTACAGAGTATTTAATCTCCACAGTCCTTATGCCTTTTACACTCGGCTCCAAAGACTTGAACGAGGTTTATATCATAGACTTGCCATGAACCCGACACATACAATAGATATGTATAGCCATGATGAAAAATAAAATTACTATCGGGCTGTATCCTCTTTGTGAGCGAAGAGGTCTTAGTTCTGTTTTAACTGTTAATTATAAGAAAACTCCAACCAGATTGGTTGGGGATATAAAAATAATTCTTTCTGACTATTTGAATGGTGTTTTGTGTTTTTAGGATATCGATGAGGGCTGTGTAGTTGAAACGGTAGGTAGGTCTTTAAAATAGATAATATGTTTTTTATGGGTTTTTTGGTTTGTTTTGTTTTGTTTTTGTGTTTTTATGTGGTTTTTGTGGTGTTTGTGTGGTTTGTTTTGTGTTTTGGGTGTTTTCTATGGTTTTTGTTTTTGCGTAGGTTTTTTATACCATTAGATAATAAGGTTTAGTATGAAGGGTGTGCTGGCGGTATCCCATCCCCTCCAAGATTGATCCGCTTTGCACCCTTTGTTTTTAATTTTTTATAGTTTTTGTTGTATCTCTTCTTTGAGTATTTCGCTTGCTGTTTCTCCGTCTATTCGTTTATCTAGTTTTTGCATTACAATGCCCATTAGAGGTCCTAGGGCGCCCATTCCTCGTTCTTGGATGAATTCTTCTTTTTGGTTTGCTATTTCTTGTATTGTTTTTCTTGCTTGTTCTGTGTCTATTGTTGTTTTCCCTGTTTTTTGTACTGCTTGTTCTGCTGTTAGTTCTGGGTTTTTGGTTATTGTTTTGAGTATGTCTGGTATGACTTCTTTCGATATCTCTTGGTTTTCTAGTAGTTGAAATGTTTGTTTGAAGTGTTTTTTTGTTATTTTGTTTGTGTTGTATCCTTCTGATTCTAGTTCTTGTAGTGTTCCCGTTAGTGTACGGACGATTATTGTATCGGGGATGTTTTTTTGAGCGGTTTCTTCGAACAAACTGGTTTTTTGGTTTTTTATTATGTTTCTCGCCATCTCTCTATTTATATTGTATTCTTTTTTTAGTCGCTCTATTTTTTCGGATATGAGTTCTGGTAGGTTTTGTTTTATTTCCTTGATTTTCTTGGTTTTTATGTTGACTGGGGGTATATCGGTTTCTGGATACATCCTTGCTGATCCGGGTAGTGGCCGCATGTATTCTGAACCACCGTTTGGTAGTGGTTTTCTTGTTTCTTCTGGAACTCCTTTGGTTGCTTGTCTTGCTCTTTCGGTTACTGCTTTGTGTGCTTCTTTGGCTTTATTGGGTTTGTCTGCGATTATCACTATGCAGTCGTCAGGCTCTGCATTTAGTTCTTTTTTGAGTTTTTCGACTTCTTCGGGGGTTATTCCATATTTTGGTAGTTCGTCGGTGTGGAAGATTCCGCCTACTCCACCTGCTTTTTTTGCTCTGTCGGATAGTTCGGTTCCAAGCCGTCTGTCTTCTTGTATTTCTTTTCCAACAAGTCCTTTGAATCCTTTTAGTTTTTGAGCTAGTACTACTCCGTTTTGTAATGCGCTTTTTATTATTCCAGAATCTGTATCGGTGAATAGGTGGGTTACGTCTTTTATTTCTCCATTGAGTTGTTTTTCTTTCACGCCTCTTTCTTGGAGTTGTTTTTTTATTTCTATGAGTTTGGTCTGTCTTTCCACTTCTTTTTCGATGTATGTTTCGATTAGCTCTAGTTCCTGGGCTCCTTTTAGTTCGATTCGGCTTCCCTCTTCAATGCTTATGTTTATATCTTGCCTTATTGTTCCAATTCCTCGTTTGACTTTTTGGGTTGACCTGAGTATTTCTCCTATTTTTTCAGCGAATTTCCGGCCTTGGCTTGGAGTCTTTATGTCAGGTTCACTCCCTATCTCTATTAATGGGATTCCAAGTCTGTCTAATGAATAAACTATCTCTATGTCTCCGATGTCTCCTTCTATCTTCCTGCAAGATTCTTCTTCTAGAGAGATTCCGTCGATACCGATTTCTCCTTCATCTGTCTCTATCTTTCCTTGTGTTGCTATCATCGATGTTCTCTGGAACCCAGTTGTGTTGGAGCCATCGATAACTATTTTACGCATGGTGTGAACTTGATCTACAATTCTTGCGTTTAGTAGTAGGCTGACCTCCATACAGGTCTCCAGTGCCTCAATGTTCATGGGTTGGGGTGGTTCTTCATCACATTCAATGAGGCATGTGTTCTCTTGATAGCCATGGTATCTATATTGTTTGGAGAGCCTTGCTTCTTCGAGAGCTGCCTGGTCAACCTCTCCCAACTCACTTTTGGTTGGATGTAGATATCTAGTCAATGTATAGTCTGGCGTATCTTTTTCTGAAAGTTTTGTTGGACAGTTGCAGAAAAGTTTGTGTTCTGTATCAAGTTGTTGATGAAATTCAAATCCGACTTTTAATCCAAGTTCGTCGTATTTACTCATAAAAAATCACGTTTTTTTATTTAAGAAATTTGTCTGGTATGCTACGGCTTGTTATCTCACCGGCGATGTTCGTTGTCATCAATCTCTTTATCTTGTTCATATCGCTGGTTTGTTCAGTAACCCACATCAGTTTCACCATTGCTGTTTCAGGAAGCATATCCTTCCCTGGTATCACACCTGCTTTAATTAGGTCTCGACCTGTGTCATATACTCTGTTGCAAACACGTCCATACAGACATTGTGAAGTCATTACAACTGGAGTGTTTTGAGCTATACCTTCTTTTATAGTAGGTATGAGTTGTTTCGATACATGTCCAAGACCTGTTCCCTCGATTACAACTCCATCCATTGTATCTAGATAATGTCTAAGTGTTTCTGGTTTAGTTGTTGGAGTAAATTTTAATAGTCCGATGTTTGGATTTAATCCACCGTTGTAAGAAAGTTCCACTTCATCTCTAGATGTATAGCTAGTTTTAGCAGTTACTTCATCTCTGATTTTAGCTATTGGTTCTGTATTAATTGAACGGAACGCGTCCCGACGAGAGGTATGCATTTTACGTGTTTTTGTGGCTTTATGTGCGAGACAGTAGGTATCGGATGTCTCTCCATGCATTACAACCATAACTTCAGCTATATCGGATTTAGCAAGTTTTACAGCTGAAATAGCATTCAGCACATTGTCACTGCTCGGCCGATCTGCACTTCTCTGCGAACCTACAAACACTATTGGAACCGGCGTGTCGATAAGAAACGAAACTGCTGAAGCAGTGAGAGCCATCGTATCGGTTCCATGTGCAACCACAACTCCATCGGCTCCAGCTTCAACCTCCTGATATACCGCCCTACTTATCTCAACCCAATCTTCTGGCCGTATATTCTCACTCAGAATATTTGAAACAACTTTAAAACGATAGTTAGCCATGCCCTCCAACTCCGGTATCGCCGAAACTATCTCATCTATACTTAAATCACTTGAAACACCCCCGGTCCTATAATCCACACGACTAGCTATCGTACCACCTGTCAACAACATTGAAACAGTCTTATCACTAGAACCAGAACCAACCACCTCTCTCTCTATAGGTTTTTCACCTTCAACCGATTTCTCAATCAAGGTAGCTTGACAACCCACTATATTTATTCCTATATTATACCCATTCTCCAACTTTAGGACAGCTATCTCATCTCCGGAAGAAGGCATCAACCTACCAAAATACGAAAGCCCTCCTTTTTCAATCTCAACCTTATCGTTTATCTCTATCCCATTCTCCATCATAAACTGCTCAATATCCATCGATTGCCTCCAAAATAAAATAAAATAAATCAAACAAAAACCAAATCAAATCTAAATTAATTTAACTTGATCTATCTAAATCATTTTTAGTTAATTATAGTAATTATAGTTAGTTTTAGTTAAGTTAGGTTGAGTTGGTTTGGGTTGTTGTGTTTTGTTATGTGTGTTTTTTTAGGTAGTTGTTCATTTTTTGTTCTAGGTTTTTTAGGCCGTCGTTTACTTTTTTTTCTCTTGTTTTGATTTGTTTTTTGTGTTTTTTTAGTCTTTGTTGTCCGTTTTTGATTTCTTGTTTTGTTATTTTTGGTGAGGGTGAGCCGTGGGTGTTTTTTTGTTCTAGTATTTTTTGTGGGTCTGTTATTTGTTTTAGTGTGTTTTTTGGTATGTTTAGTTGTTTTGCCATTTCTTCTATGTTTAGGCCTTTGTTGACTAGGTTTGAGATTTTTGAGTGTGCTATTCGGAAGGGGATTTCTTGTTGTTTTACTAGGTAGTTTGCTAGTTCGCTTCCGCTTGTTAGTCCTTTTTTTGAGGATTTTTTTAGTTTTTCGTTGTTGAATTCGGTTTCTTTGATTACTTCGTTTGCTATGTTGAGTGATCCTCTGAGGTTTTGTACGCTGCTCCAGATTTTTGGTGTTAGTTCTTGGAGGTCTCTGTTGTATGCGTATGGTAGTGATTTTAGGATGCTTGAGATGGCTGTGTAGTCTCCTAGTACTGACCCTGATTTGGCTCTGACTAGTTCGAGTGTGTCGGGGTTCTTTTTTTGGGGCATTATGCTTGAGGTTGATGTGTATTCGTTGGGTAGTTCTACGAATGAGTATTCTGTTGAGCTCCATATGATGAGTTCTTCTGAGAGACGGCTTAGGTCGAGCATTATGTTGTTGAAGCATGAGACGGCTTCTAGTGCGAAGTCTCTTGAGCTAACTCCGTCCATACTGTTTCTCATTACTCCGTTGAAACCGAGTAGTTGGGCGGTTAACTCGCGGTCTATTTTGAATGTGGTGGAGGTTAGGGCGCATGAGCCTAGTGGGCTTTTGTTTGCTCGGTCGAAACAATCTAATATTCTTGTTAGGTTTCTGTCGAAGGATTCGAAGTAGGCTAGGTAGTGGTGTCCGATGGTTGTGGGTTCTGCGTGCTGTAGGTGGGTGAATCCCGGCATCATTGTGTTGGTGTTTTCTTCAACAACTTTGAGTATGTTTTTTAGAAATTGATGTAGGTCCCAGGCGATATTTAATAGTTCATGTCTTAATCTGATTCTTATGCAGGTTGCTACTTCATCGTTTCGTGAACGGGCGGTATGCATCCAGCCTGCTGTTTCTTCTCCAACCAACTCGTTTACACGGGATTCTATTGCCACATGGACGTCTTCACCACTTAGGTCATCGTATTTTATCTCTTTCAATGCACGTATTATTTCAACGCCAGATCTTTCTGGAACGATATCCTGCTCCATCAACATTAAAACATGAGCTATGTCTACGAGTATGTCGGCATCAAAAATCCATTTATCATCACTTAGGGATGAGATAAAGTCTAATGCATCTTGATCCATCTTTCCAAGCTCACCAAGCAACTCATCATCCATATATTAATTCCTCCATAAATCTAGAAACCTATAGGTATCATTAAACACTTGAAAGATATGTATTTTCCCGACAACCATAAAGTTAAGCAATTTTATCTTTTTTTATAATTTTTTATTCATATAGACACCTTTTTTGTTGTATCCATATTTTCTATAGTAGTTTCGGGCACCAACACCACTTATAACAGATATCTCTTTTGCATGAAACTCTCTGGCTCGTTCTTCAGCTTCATGTAATAGTTTTTCACCATAACTATGGTGTTGCCAATCTCCTTTTTCACCTATTGGGGTTGCGTCACCATAGACATGTAGCTCTCTGACCATGGCATCTCCATCATTTAGTTCAGGCCTGAAAGGAGATTCAAGTATTCTAAGTCTAAGCAGACCAACCAATATATCTTGGTCTATATCTTCATAAGTTAAAACTATCTCACGACCCCCGGAGGCTGTATACTCTCGAGAAACCAGCTCGACGTTTTGTGGTGAAACACCATCCTTCATCTCTTTATGACCTACCTCCCTACACCTTATACACCTACATGGCTCCTCCATTTCAACCAGTTTCTTACGGGCAACTTGACGTAGGTTGGTTTTATCGGGTCCAGCATCTATTTCATGAGAAGGTATGTCGCGCATAACTCGCATTATGCGGACGTGTGGTGGGACCTGTTTTTTAGCTTGGGCGATCAGGTTAGCGGTCTCCTCATTTGAAAGAGGTGTGTATTCACCTTTTTGGTATAGACTATATAGTTCGGTGCCCTCAACAACCTGGGTTGGATATATTTTAAGGCCATCTGGCTGAAACTTTTGGTCGTTAAAAATCTTTTTAAATGTTTTTATGTCTCTATCCGGGGTTGAACCCGGTAGCCCTAACATCATGTGGTAGGTTACTTTCAATCCAGAGTCTTTAAGCAGTTTTGTCGCTTTATAAACGTCTGAAACACTGTGTCCTCGCTGTATTTTTTCATATATATCGTCGTATACCGTTTGAACTCCGAGTTCGACTCTGGTGCAACCCATCTCGAGCATTCTATCGATATCTTTTTCTTTACAGTAGTCAGGTCTTGTTTCGAAAGTAAGGCCGATGCAACGAATGTCAGCATCTTCATTCTTTGTTTTAGCTGATTCAAGGGAGCTGGATTCGGTGGCATTCAACCCATCGAAACACCTTTTCACAAAACCTTCTATATATCCTTCGCGAGCTGGAGCGGTACCACCCATAACGATCAACTCAACCTTCTCCACGTCATCATGACCAATCTCTTTAAGCTGACCTACCCTTTTTTCTACTTGACTATAAGGATCGTAACCCTCTCTTATAGCACGCATAGCAGCCGGTTCTTTACCAGTATAACTCTGTGGACTGTCTTGTTCAGGCCCTCCAGGACATGGAACACACCGACCATGAGGACATTCATAAGGCGAGGTCATAACAGCAACGATATTAACTCCAGAGATGGAGCGGGTTGGTTTTAACTTAAGCTTATCCCTCTCCTCATCACTATCAACATACTTCAATATCTCAGGGTTGCTTGGAAAACGAGAAACACCGGTCTCTCTACAAACCTCTCTCTTAACCGATTCAATCATATCTCTAGGTATATCTTCCTCAACAATACGACGAGCAATCTCTCTGCAGGTCTCTTCAAGACTATTCATAAAAACCACCAAAACACTCAAAAAACAAACTTTAGTTTGATATTGATTCTCTATACTTAAAACGAAAGAAAAACATTTTTTACTTTACAGTAATTTAGTTTATCTCTCCATCAACAATTATCTCTTTTGGAATCAACTAAATATAGCTATTTTTTAGTTTTTTATTGCTTTTAAACCAGCTTCTGGGTTATCGACCTTCATAATCACCATGTCTTCTCCTCCGTTGTTACAGGCTGAATATGCATACTCGATGTTTATACCGTTCTTACCCAGTTTGTCTGAAACACGTGAAACATCTTGTTTCTTTATAGAGATTACATCTACCTCTGAAACTGTGTAGTCTTTTTCTTCAAGTTTTTGTTCCAGTTTGTTTGGGTTGGCCGCGATCAATCTAATTACACCGAAATCCCCTGCTTCAGCTATTTCGAAAGCAGATACAACCAGTTCCCCGTCATCTACTGTTTTAAACAACCTGGCTAGCTCACCAGGCTGGTTTTTTAGAAAGACGGATACCTGCTTAATAAGTTTCAACAAACCACCTAACAATAAGGTATTCCGACAGATAATTATGTTTTCTCCTCTCCCAATCTACCGTTTTTTGTGTTTTGTGAAAATATTAAATACTATGTTTCTGTATTTAGGTTTAGAGTGATAATTTTGAAGGTATCATTTATTGGTGGTTTTTATGGCTCAGGTAAGACTACGTTGATTTCAGAGATGTCTAAGAAGCTGAAAGAGGACGGTAAAACTGTATTGTTCATCGATAATGAGAAAGGCAACTCGAATGTGGATCCCTTATTTGTGCGAGAGCTTGGTTTCGATGGAGATGAGTTGACAGGTGGATGTATATGTTTTTACTTGGATCGGTTGAAAGAGATTATGCGTAATATCGAGGACAAGTCGAAAAAAGATGTTTTGTTCGTAGAGCCTGTTTCATATTTCCTCCCCTCCAAACTATATTTTGACTTAAGAAATGAATTTGGCGATGAAATCGATTTATCCCCCATCACTATTTTGTTAGATGGACGTGAACTGAAAGATGTTTTAGATAACGATAGAGAATTCCCTTTAATCGATGCAAGACAGGTTAAAGACGCTGAAATAGTAGTAATCAATAAACTTGACCTATTATCAGAAGATGAACTGAAAGACATTAAAGAGATGGTCTACGAACTAAACCCTAATGTAGAAATCCATTCAGTGTCAGCAAAAAATGGAAACAACCTAGATGAACTCCTAGAGATTTTATTAAAGGAAACACACCAAGGAAGCGATTTTAAATCACCAGCAATGTTCCAAGAATACTTAAAATCAGTCTCAGGAATAAATGAAAGGGGAGAAGAATTCAAATTCCAATCAAAAACCCCATTAAACCAACCCAAAACACAAGAACTGGTGCAAGACATCTTCCAAAACTTAAAAAACGACATAACAAACACCGGCGGCAAAATACACCACATAAAAGCCTACATTAACGACGGCGATTCATACATCAAAGCAAGCATGCCCAGAGCAACAAACGAAGTCGACATAACAGGCAAAGTAAACAAAATACAAAAAGGACATCTAGTGCTAAACGTAATAGCCGAGGAAGTCCCCGACGACCTAATATACGGAACAATGCTAAAAACAATAGCCAAAATAAAAAACAAACATAAAATCAAAATCGAAAACTAACAAACACACCTCCCCCACACCAATATTTTTTTTAAAAACAACAGACACACCCCACTCTCCACTCAAGAAACCAATAATCAAGCTAAGACAAAAACAAGACACATTTAAAACTATTAAAACAAATCCTTTCAAGAACAAACCTATCTGTATATTAAGAAAAGAAGTATGTTGATTAAAAAAGAATTAAAACATGTAAATACAGAAACCAAAGATAACCAATGGATAGGTACTGGGTCTTTGAATTTAGATGTAGAGGGTTAAAAAAAATATTTGTGTTTTACGTCGTATATGGAGATAAATAAGCCGTGGGAGCCTTGATATATGAAAAGCTCAATTAAGATGATTGAAATATGGGGTATACCAATAAAACTCCATATATCGTTCTTAATAATTCTACCACCATTTGCCTGGCTCTTTGCAAACTCCCCATTCTTTTTCCAAGGAATTGTAGAACCATGGCTCGCCTACACATTAGGCACCCTACTCACATTGATGTTCTTCTTGTGCGTATTACTTCACGAACTAGGACATTCATACGTAGCCCTTAAATACGACATCCCAATCAACAGCATTACATTAATGATTTTCGGTGGCGTCGCCGCTATGGAAGAAACTCCAGACGACCCATCTATTGAACTAAAACTAGCCATAGCAGGCCCATTAGTCAGTCTAGCAATAGGTATTGTATTACTCGCAATCAACTACCTAGCTGGCTTACCAACACCCATATTCCCAGATGAAAGATCGCTTGCAGGCATATTCATCGGATGGCTCGGATACATCAACATAATAGTTGCCGCATTCAACCTAATACCCGCATTCCCAATGGATGGCGGCCGAGTTCTAAGGTCAATCTTTGCGAAAAGAATGCCCTACCTAAAAGCAACTGAAAGAGCAGCTGGAATCGGAAAGGCATTCGCATTCTCGTTAGGGTTAGTCGGCCTACTTTTATTACCCGCAGGCATCTGGTTGATCTTGATAGCGGCATTCATCTACTTTGGAGCCTCACAAGAAGAAAAAAGCACAAAAATCACAAGGATTTTTTCAGACCTCCAAGTCAAAGACCTAATGACTGAAAATGTATTAACAGTTCAACCCGAAACCAACGCAGAAGAACTGATCGAGCTAATGATGAAAAAAAAGCACATGGGATACCCAGTAACCAAGAACGAAAAACTCGTTGGAATAATCACCTTCTCAGATATACGACAAATACCACGAGAACGCAGAGTCGCAACATATGTAAAGGACATAATGACCAAAAACCCTATAACAGTAGATCCAGAACTCGATGCAATAGAAGCCCTAAGAATCATCTCAAGAGAAAGAATAGGCCGAATCCCAGTAACAAAAAACCGACAAGTCGTAGGCATAATAAGCAGAAGCGACTTCACAACAGCAATCGAATTAGGAGAAATGGGAATGGTTCCACAAGAATAAATCAAGTTAAATCTAAATAAATCTAAAAAACTGGTTTTTTAAGGTCTAGATTTTGTTTGGGGTTGGGTTTTTGGTTTATGGTTTGTTTGTTTAGTTTTTTTATAGTTGTTTTTTGTTTTTGTTTGTTTTAGGGTATTAGGGTTTCTATGTCGATTCCTGCGAATTTTAGTAGTATGTATGCTCCTATAAATGTGCCTAGTATGCTTCCTACGTTTGCTGCTGCGGCGACGAGTATTACTTTGAATAGTTTGTTGTTTAGTAGTTCGTCTAGTTTTTCTGCGTCTTTTAGTATTTTGAGGTCTTGGCTTGATGGTTTTCTTATGTATGCTTCTGACATTCCTGCGAACCATCCGGCTGCTAGGAATGGGGAGAGTGAGGTTAGCCATGCTGTGGAGAATGCGGTTGCTATTGATAATGGGTGGGCTCTGGCTAGTAATGCGGCTATTGCTGCTAGTGAGCCGTTTATTAGGAACCAGTAGCCGAAGGCGGTTAGTATGACTGAGAGTGGTTGTCCTGCGAAAACTAGGTATCCGAATAAGGCTAGTATTGAAAGTGGTATTATTATTCCTATGGCTCGTAGGTATTTACGTGATTTAGGTATTTTTTCTAGTTCTTTTAGTGGTGGTATTTCTTCGTAGTTTTTCAAGTAGTGTTTGACTCCTTCTCCATGGCCGGCTCCAATAACTCCTAATACTTTTTTTTCTTTTTTAGCTTCTCTTAGGAGGTTTGCGGCTAGATATGCGTCTCTTTCGTTTATCAATACTTTTGCTGCGTTTGGGGAGAATTTTTCAAATTCGGAGAGCAGCATTTCTATTGTGTCGTCTTCGGTTATTTCATCTATTTTTACTTCTTTTTGGTCTCCAAATCCGAGGGCTCCAAGCACCAATGAACCCATCATCTTTAGTTTTTCTCGGAGTGTCATTTGATGCCAAAGCCTCTTCATGGTTATACGGATATCTCTATCGATTAAAGCTACTTGGATGTCTTTTTCTTCAGCTAGTTCGATAGCTTTTTTCATTTCAGCGCCTGGCTCTACACCGAGGTCGGCTCCGATTCGGTTTTGTAGGTAGGAGAGAAGCATTTGGAAAAGAAAGATGAAGACGTTTCCTTTGAGGATATCTCTAACACTTATCTCGGTGTCTTCTCCTTTAAGAGATTTATATCTAGCTATGTCAAGCTCTACAGCTACAATGTCTGGCTCTATCTTGTTTATAGCTTCTTCAACTTCCCTAACGCTTTTTTTGCTAACGTGTGCGGTTTTCAGAAGATGTATCTCGCCTTTACCCATAAAAAAACATCACCGGTTGGATCAAATCTAACAAAATTAAATAACTAATTAGTTTAATTATTTTGTTGAAGTTAATCAGTTTTAATTTAGTTTGACTTCAGTTAGTTATTTTGTGGATTTGGAAAACCTGTAGATTGGTTGAGGTTGGTTTGATTTGTTTAATTTGCAAATGTATTGTTTTTCAATTCCTGAAAAAATTACAATAAAAGTTTTTTGATGAGCTGTTCTTCTAAAATTGTTGGATTTTGGTTTTGTGTTGGGGTGGGTTGAGATAAAAATATTGGGTTAGGGGTTTGTGTATCCTATGTCTTGTACTATTTTTTCTGCGGCTTGTCTTGGTTCTCTGTGGTCGTATATGCTTCTTCCGACGATTATTTGGTCTGCTCCGGCTTGTATTGCTGTTTTTGCTCCGCCTCCTTGAACTCCGACTCCGGGTGAGAGTATTCGCATGTTTTTGCTTTGTTTTCGGACTTTTTGTAGTCTTTTTGGGTCGTTTGCTGGGGCTATTAATCCGTCGGCTCCTAGTTGGCTTGCTATATTGATTATTTCTTTTGAGGCGTGGTGTATGAAGCGTTCTGCGTCTGGGTGGGACATTTCTGCGACAACGTAGACGTCTCCGTACATCTGGTTTGCTGTTTCTATGCAGGCTTCTATGCTGTTTTTACCTGTGAATCCATGGCAGATTACTGCTGACGCACCTGCTTCGAATACATTTCTACATATTTTTCTGTTTATGTGTGGTACGTCCGCTATTTTGAGGTCTGCTATCACTGTTTTGGTTCTACTGAGTTCTTCTACGATCTGTAGTCCGTTTGAAAGGATTATTGGGTAGTTAACTTTTACAGCGTCGATTAAATCGGATATTTCGTTCGTTATGTTTATTGCACGCCTACCGTTTTCTAGGTCGGCTGCAAAAATTAGTCCAGTGTTTTTTTGCATCGATTTTATTTAATTCCTCAAAAGATTTAAGTGTTCTTCAAGTATACTGAATTCGGGACGGGGGCTAATCGGTTAATGGAAAAAACTAATAAATCAATTTCAGGATTTCTAGTTACTTTTCTAGCCTTGATGGGGTTCTGGTTACTCCTATCAGGCTATTATGACTTTGCACATATATTTATGGGAGTTATTGCTTCACTCTTGATAGCTTATATAACTCATGACCTATTTATTAGGCGGAGAGATATAACCGGCCTCCCAACTGAGATATTTAGGTTTTCTAGGTATATTTTGTGGCATTTTATCCAGATAGTGAAGGCGAACATAAATGTGGCTAAGATTGTTCTCAATCCAGAACTACCGATTTCACCTAAATTTGTTAAACATTCTCCAGAAATCGAGAGTGATATGGCTATCACAGTTTTTGGAAACTCTATAACGCTGACTCCAGGTACGTTGACTGTGAGCATCGATGAAAATCGGGAGATGCATATACATTGCCTTGCTGAACACCATTACGATGATCTGGTTGAAAGCGGTATGGAGGATAGAGTTAGGCATATATTCAGGGAGGGTGATCGATGATAGCTATGGAACAGGTGTTTTTGGTAGTCGCTATAATCTTGGTAATTACCGCTTTAATAGCTATCTATAGGGCTGTGAAAGGACCTACACTTCCTGACAGGCTTGTTGCAATCCAGGTTATAGGTACTGCGACTTTAATAGTTCTTGTTTTAATAGCTTACATCACTAACCAACCGTTGTTCATTGATGTGGCTTTAACTTATGCACTTCTTAACTTCCTTTTAGCTGTGATAGCAGGTAGATACTTGATAACGGGGGAGGTTTTCAAGTGACCACAATACTTGAAATAATCTCGATAGCGTTGATAGCTGTAGGAACTTTTTTCTTCATTGTAGGTTTGATAGGGTTGGTTAGACTACCTGATGTGTTTACAAGATTACATGCAACAACTAAATGTGATACATTGGGAGTCGGAGCTATACTACTTGGATTAATCGTCTATCAGGGATTTGATTTAACCTCAATCAAACTGTTCATGATAATATTCTTTGTCTACTTGACAAACCCAACCGCCGCACAGATAATATCTAAAGGCGGTTATGTTTCTGGAGTCAACCCCTGCAAAATAACAAACTACGATAAATGCTCTAAACAAACAATAGCCCCCAGAAGAAAAGACACCGGAGAAGACACCGGAGAAGACATCGGGGAACAAAAACCAGAAAAAATGGGTCATGGATCGGGGAAGAACCAAAAGAATGATCCATTGGAGGAGGGGGATTAAAATGGAGTTACTACTAAACCTACTGTTATTACTCCTACTGCCGATTACTGCGATTGCAGTGGTTATGGCGAAAGACCTGATCGTTGCAGCGCTAATATTCTCTGTATACAGTTTTATAATGGCAATAGTCTACGTTCAACTCAACGCACCGGATGTAGGTATAGCTGAAGCAGCAGTAGGAGCAGGAGCTACAACAATACTGTTCATAATAACTATAGTACGGACGGAGAGGATGGAGGATGAATAAAAAAATATCGATGGTTCTCGTTGGAATCGTAGGGGCAATCATGGCTATTGCAGTAGCCGACATGCCCGATTTCGGAGATCCAGAAAGCCCTGCTTCATCACACGTATCACCAACATACATACTTGAGGCGTATGATGTAGCCGGAGTTCACAACATGGTTACAGCCGTACTTGTATATTGGCGGGCATACGATACGTTTGGAGAGATAACCGTTATATTCGCGGCTGGAATAGCAATTATGGCGTTACTTGGATGGGATTAACAATGTCGGACTTAATGAAGAACGAGGTATTGATGGAAAATGTTTCTAGACTGCTTATTCCCGCTATCATGTTGTTCGGCGCATACGTAATAGGGCATGGACACGTTTCACACGGCGGAGGTTTCCAAGGTGGAGTTATCGTATCCGCCGCATTCGTATTATACATATTAGTATATGGTCTGGATAAAGGACGTGATTTCGCCAACAAAACCGTTAGACGTTTGATGGAGTCTGGTGGAACACTTATATTCATCTTAGTTGGATTGGCAGCTATGTTATGGGGTGGAAACTTTCTAGAATACCCCGCAATACCACTACCATATCCAGATACAACAACCATACTTACCTTTATAGCTGTACTTGAAATAGCGATAGGCATAACGGTAACAGCAATAGTTGTATCGATTTTCATAACAATGGGAGGTGAAACGAGAGTATGAACTTTGAGTTCTACCTCCTCCACTACAACTACTGGGTCAGCATCATACTATTCATGATCGGTCTTTACGCCATGATAGCTAAAAAGAACTTAATAAAGAAATTCATGGGTTTAAACATAGTTGAAACCTCAATATTCCTTTTCTATATATCGATGGCTGATAAAGCCGATGCAATAGCACCAGTACTCTATAACTACGACCAAGTAAATGTAGACCAACATGCAAACCCACTACCATCGATAATCATACTCACCGCGATAGTAATCGCCTTAGCAATAACAGCAACCGCGTTAGCATTGATAATACGGATATACGAAGAATATGGAACCTTAAATTCAGACGAAATAGAGGAGCTGTGGTAAACTGAGCGCTATCGAAAACCAACTTCCAATGCTTATAATCCTCCTACCACTCCTAGGAGCATACATAGTACCATTGGTAGGATATTTCAAACCAAAACTAACCAACATACTAACAACAATCATAATACTCATAACAACAATACTCGCAGTAATACTTGCAAGCGAGATATTAGTGAATGGAGAGATCTATTACTTCACCGTTGGAGAAGAACCTCCATGGGGAGTTGAAATACTCGCAGACCACCTCGCAGCCCTCATGGCCCTAATAGTATTAGGCGTAACACTTCTAGCAACAATATTTTCAAAAAAATACGTAAAACACAGTCTTAAACCAAAAAAAGAAGTCTTGTATTACACCTTAATCCTATTGATGACCGGTGGGCTACTGTGGTTTATAATGGCTGCAGACGCCTTCAACATGTTCGTCGGTCTAGAAATATTCTCAATAGCTTCATACAGCTTAACAGCTATTTCACAAGATAAAAAAGCATTAACAGCAGCATTTAACTACCTCTTAATGGGTGCCGTAGGATCCGCGTTCTTCCTCCTCGGAATCGGATACCTATATATAATGACCGGGACCTTGAACTTCGCAGACCTCGCAGCCAGAATAGTAGAACTCGACCTATATCCATCGACAGCGATATTCGCATCAATCGCCTTCATAGTAACAGGCCTCAGCATAAAAAGCGCGTTGTTCCCCCTACACGTATGGCTCCCCGACGCACACTCAAAAGCATTAAGCCCTGTGTCAGCATTATTCTCAGCCGTACTAGTCGAAGTAACCGCCTATGGATTAATAAGGATATTACTCACCGTATACGGCTATGAATACATAACAGAAATAATACCACTAACAACAGTATTCCTAATACTAGCCGGAATCGCAGTATTGTTCGGTTCATTACTCGCAATATACCAGACAGACATAAAGAGAATGCTTGCCTACTCAAGCGTCAGTCAGATGGGATACATAATGTTTGGATTCGGCCTAGGAACATCACTAGGATTATCCGCCGGACTCCTACACTTATTCAACCACGCATTAATGAAATCCGCGTTATTCCTAGCAGCAGGAGCAGTCATCTACCTAACAGGCAAAAGAAACATCTACGACTACAGTGGTTTAGGTAAAAAAATGCCATACACAATGGCCTTCTTCGGCATCGCAGCCCTAGCAATGATAGGCATACCACCCACAAACGGATTCATAAGCAAGTTCTACCTCGCATGGGCAGCAGTGGACATAGGACAATGGATCTTCGTGATAGTAATACTACTAAGCAGCATACTAAACGCAATATACTTCTTCAGAGTCCTAAACATAGCGTACACAAGAGAAACCGAAGACATGTCAAAAATCAAAGAACCAATAACAATAATCCTACCGATAGGAATACTCGCAATATCCTGCATAATATTCGGATTTGGATTCTCAATACCACTAGACCTAATCGAACCATTCGCAGAAGCACTAATGCAATAAAAAACCATAAAAAAACCAAAAAACACCGCAAACAACACTAAACAAACAAAAACAAAAACAAAACTAAAATAAACTAAACAAATACCTAAAACAAAAAAATGGAGAACAACCTGGTGAAAAAATGACGACTGTAACAGATATCAGACCACTACTAATAGTCTTAATAGGCCTAATAGCACCCGTCCTAATCTATATGGCGGGAGAAAAACGCCGAAACATAAGAGAAGGCATCACATTCCTCACGTCAATAACAATCTTCGTTCTAGTAGCCTCAATGGCCCCCCACATATACGGGGGTGGAGAATACGTACTGGAAACCCCCGAACTAATCCCAGGCATCTCCATATCCTTCTTAGTAGACCCATTGGGAATGTTCTTCGCGCTCCTCGCCAGCATCCTATGGATAGTTACCTCGATGTTCTCCGTAGGCTACATGCGGGGTTTAAAAGAACACAAACAAACAAGGTATTACGCAGCCTTCGCAATCTCAATAGCTGCAACAATGGGTATCGCCACATCACAAAACCTATTCACACTCTTCATATTCTACGAAATCCTAACAATCGCAACATACCCCCTCGTCATACACGAAGAAAACAAAAAAGCCATGAAAGCCGGTTGGAAATACCTCGGCTATACATTAACAGCCGGAGCAATATTCCTACTACTCGCCCTAATCATAACATACGACATATCAGGAACACTAACATTCGCCGACAACGGATTCCTAACACAAGAAATGGCCTCAACACAGATGCTACAACTTCTATTCATAATCTTCATAATAGGCTTCGGAGTAAAAGCAGCAATCATGCCACTACACGGCTGGCTCCCATCAGCAATGATAGCTCCAACCCCCGTTTCAGCACTACTTCACTGTGTAGCAGTAGTTAAATCAGGTACCTTCGGCGTAATACGAGTCGTAAACAACGTATTCGGAGTAGAACTCACCGGTGCAATCGGAATGGGAATCGCACTCGCAACCATCGCCTCAATAACAATAATACTATCCATGCTGATCGCACTTAAAAAAGACAAACTCAAAGCAAAACTCGCATACTCAACCATAAACGAACTATCATACATCGTATTAGGAGCCGCCCTACTAAGCTACTTCGGAATAGCAGGAAGCATAATACACATATCAAACCACGCATTCATGAAAATAGGGATGTTCTTCTTCGCAGGAGCAGTCTTCGTAGCAACAGGAAAAGAATACGTAAGCGAAATGGACGGCATAGGCTGGCGAATGCCAATACCAACACTCGTATTCTCAGTAGGAGCAGTAAGCCTAGCAGGAATCCCACCCCTAGTAGGATTCGTATCAAAATGGTACCTAATAAAAGGAGCAGTACAAGCCGAACTCTACATATTCGTGCTAGTACTAATAGCAAGCGCAATACTAAACATACTCGTCTTCTGGCCAGTCATATACAGAGCATTCTTCAAAAAACCAGATGTAAAAGTAAAAGCACCAGTACCCAAATGGATATCAATCCCAATGGTATTCGCAATGGCAGGAACAATACTACTAGGCCTGTTCGCACTACTACCATACGGCTTCCTAGAACTAGCATTCATAGCAGCAGACACATACCTACCTTAAAACCCATATACTATTCAAATAGTAACAACCTCATATAGTATATGGATAGGTGTCTCCTCACCCAATTTTTATATTAGACTAAAGATAATTCCAACAAACCTAAACAGTACAACAAAAAAACTGCATGCGCATACAATGAGATATCATATATGTAGGTTTGTGCATACATGATTTTTTTATTGTAGTTTTTTTAGGTCGCTTTATAGTTGAAAAATAAAATTGATAATTTAACTTTTTAAAGTGCTGAATTAAAATTGATAAAGGGGTTTTTACTACGTCAAAGATTACTAAAAGAACTATAATATTTTTGGTTTTAACTTTTGGGTTAATGTATATTTCACATGCCATGATTGTTTTTTTACTTGAAACAACATCGTTAGAGTGGGGTAGCCTACCTTTAAATGTACTTAGTATTATTGGTGGGGGTGCTCCAGCATTTGCAGCAATTATAATGTTGTTTAAAATGTACAGCGAAGAAGAGAAAAAAACATATTGGAAACGTGTCTTTCTATATAAAGTTCATTTTTTCTGGTGGATTTTAGCACTTTTCTCACCGCTTGTTATAGGTCTGGTTGCAAATCTTATCTATAACGATGGTTGGTGGTATCCTGGTTTGGAAATGGCTGAAATCATTGCTTTTCCAATTTTATTTGGTTTTATGATTTTTGCTGGCGGTATTGAAGAACTTGGATGGCGTGGTATTTTACAAGATACTCTATCAAAAAAACTAAATCTAATGGTAATAGGTATAGGTATAGGTGTTTTATGGGGTGTTTGGCATGCTCCTTTATTTTTAATTGATGTTTTTGCTCATTATGATTATGCATTTTCAACATATCTTCTTTCTACAGTTGTTTATTCTCTAATTTTAACACTTATATTTTACAAAACAAAAAGCATTCTCCTTCCTGTATTAATGCATGCTAGCATCAATGCATTTGGAAATTTAGGGTTTGGTATTCCATTGGAAATACACACTCCTTTGATACTGTTCCTTGTAGTACTATTAATCGCTTTTACATTTGTTCTTCATTTTGTTGAAAACAAATAAGTTATTATCAAAAAATCGAGGATTTTAGATATCTACTTAGGCCATGTTGTCTGTATAGAACAAATTTTTGATTATGTACTAAATACTTAATAGCTAAATCAAAAAACCGGTTAGTTAAGTATAACCACCTTTGACTTGATCGTGATTCATGAGCGTATAATTAATATGGTATCTTTGTGCACACACAATTTTTTTATTGTTGTTTTTCTCTTAATGTGTATCTAATAATATAGGGGGTTTTTTATTGTGGATGTGTTTTTTGTTTTTCTAAAAATAGCATGTGGAAGGGCACAACCAACTTAAAAAATAAAATGGATATGAGGGGTTTATGTTTTGAGTTTTTTTCTTGCGGGCTCTAAGACCTCGTTTAGGTATTCTTTGGCTGTGTTTTTGAGGTCTAGTGGGTGTAGTTCACCGGTTTTGTAGTCTTTTGCTAGCTCTTTGTATTGGGTGTATGTTAGGTTGCCTCCGAATTTTTCGGGTCTTTCAATTGTTATTTCTTCGTATCTGGGCATAACGTGGTATTTCATTATTTCGGTTATAGGGTTGTTTTCTAGTTGTTTTTCTGGACAGTAGGCGTCCATTATTTTTTCTTCTACTTTTTCAGGGGTGTCGGAGATGTCTATCCAGTTGTCTTTAGAGGAACTCATTTTTTCTCCGTCCAATCCTGTTAGTATTGGTGTGTGGATGCATATTGGTGAGTTATATCCTACTTTTGGAAGTTTCTCTCTAGCAAGCATGTGGATTTTACGTTGGTCTGTACCACCCATAGCTACGTCTACATCTAGCCAGCCGATGTCTATGGCTTGCATTATTGGGTATAACATCTGACCCATGATTGGGTTTTCATGTCGTCGGGAGATTTCATCCATACTTCTTGTAGCTCTGTTCAAAGTAACTTGAAGTGAGAGTTCATACACCTTTTTTGTGTATTCTTCATCTAGTTGGTATTCACTTCCGAAAATGAACTCAGTTTTATCTGGATCTAAACCGTAAGCTAAAAAACATTTTTTGTTCATCTCAGCTGTTTCTTTAATATCTGGAAGACTGCCTTTTTCATTTAGATATGCATGGAAATCTGCTAACAATACCTTTACTTTAAAACCAGCTTTTTGGAGGTCAATAAGTTTGTTAGCCGTCATTAGATGTCCTAGATGGAGAGCTCCGCTAGGTTCGTAACCAACGTAGGTGACTGGCTGTTCTTCATCCTTTAATAGCTCCTTCAACTCATCTTCTACAACAATTTCCTCTGTATTCCTAGTAACCAACGAATATCTATCCAAATTCATATAGAATCACTTACAAAAAACCTTATTGTGTTTTTGCACTCATCAGAACTATATTTCTCGACCGAACTACCAGATAACAGTGATGTTCTTAATCCTTAAAACATTCGAGTTTAACAGCATATATAACCGGTACTGTATCTGGAAAATCATTAATACATTGTTCAATTAAAATAAACCGATGTCAATTCATCCAATAGAAGGCAGGTATGGTTCTGAAGAGATGCGGGAGATATGGAAGAAGAAATCCGAACTAGAGTTCATGCTAAAAGTTGAAGCTGCTTTAGCTAGAGCTGAAGCAGAGTTTGGTTTAATCCCAGATGAGGCTGCAGATGAGATTAATGAAAAAGCTAACCTAGATTACGTTTCGCTTGAAAGAGTGAAAGAGATTGAAGCCGAGATAAAACACGATATAATGGCTATTGTGAAAGCATTGTCAGAACAATGTGAAGGCGATGCAGGTGAATACGTACATCTAGGGGCTACAAGCAATGACATTTCCGACACAACCAGAGCACTTCAATTCAAAAACTCCCTCTCAATAATAATGAGGCGGTTACGAGAGTTAGAGGACTCCTTGATAGAAAAATCAAAAATAACTAAAACCCTGGCTTGTGTAGGCCGTACACACGGACAACACGCAGTTCCAACCACAGTTGGCCATAAATTTGCTATCTATGCAGCGGAGATACGAAGACATATAGATAGAATCGAGGAACTCAAGCCACGTATACTGGTTGGTCAGATTACAGGGGCCGTCGGAACTCAAGCCTCTTTAGGAGATGTTGGAGAAGATATCCACAAACGAGTGAATGAAATACTGGGGCTTAAACCGGTAACCATCTCAAACCAAGTGATCCAGAGAGATAGATATGCTGAATTAATATCAAAACTAGCAATAATATCCAGTTCCCTTGATAAAATAGCCAAAGAGGTTAGAAACCTTCAGAGAACAGAGATAGGTGAAATGCAAGAACCATTTGGAGACAAACAAGTTGGTTCAAGCACGATGCCTCAAAAGAAAAACCCGATGCGCAGCGAAAGAATCGGTGGGCTTGCAAAAGTAGTTCGGTCAAATGTAACAACAGAACTAGAGAACGTACCTCTAGAACACGAAAGAGACCTTACCAACTCCTCATCTGAAAGAATGGTACTACCAACAACATTCCTCTTAGTAGATGAACAACTCAAACTCATGAAATACATAGTAGACGGATTAGTCATAGACGAAGAAAACATCGAGAAAGTTCTCAACATGACCGGTGGATTAAACATGAGCGAAGCAGTAATGATCGAGTTGTTTAAAAAAGGATTAGGCCGGCAAACAGCACACAAAGTTGTTAGAGACTGCGCAATGGACGCATACCAATCCAACAAAACATTAAAACAAGCATTGATGGAAAACCAGGTAGTCAGAGAACACATGACCGATGAAGAAATAGATAAAGTAATAGATCCTTCAAACTACCTAGGCTGTGTAAACGAACATATAGAAAACGTGGTAGACAACTACGAAAAAAACAGGGAGGTATAAAACAGTGACGATTTGGGGCGCCACATCCACAAAACTAAAAACAAAACTTGATAAAAAAATCGATAAACCAATAGAAACTCACAAAAAAAACGGTATACATATATCAATACAGAAAAACCATCCAGAATCAGAGATAATCGAGAAAAAAAACACCACAATAGCAGTATCAGGTGTGTTATACAGAAACAAAAAACCAAACCTGAAAAAAACAATCCAAGAAACCGAAAGCCCCAAAAAACTAATAAAAATGGATGGAGAGTTCGCATTCGCATGGCAAACCAAAAACCAAATAACACTAGGCAGAGATCACATCGGAACCATACCCCTATACTACACAAAAACAACCGATGGAATAGCATTCTCAACCAACAAAAAAACACTACTACAAACAACCAACAAAAAACCACATAGAATAACTCCAGGCCACATACACACAATCAGAGACAACAAAATAACAGATAAAGTTATAATCAAAACACGTGAAACAAAAAAAGAGATAGATAAAAACAAAAAACCTGAAGAATACGGAAAACAACTAATAAAAAAACTAGACCAAGCCATCCAAAAAAGAATCAACGGTGAAACGGCAATAGCATTCTCAGGCGGTATAGACAGCTCTTTAATAGCAAAACTCGCAAGCAAACACACAGAAACAACCCTATACACCGTAGGATATACAGACTCCCCCGACATAAAATGGAGCAAAAAAGCAGCAAAAAACCTAAACCTCCCCCACAAACCGATAGAGATAGACCTCAACCAAATAGAAAAAACAATACCAAAAACCATAGAGACAACATGCGACGCAACCCGACTCACAACAGGAGTCGGCCTACCATTCTACATACTAGCCGAACAACTAAAAAAAGACGGATATACAACAATACTAACCGGCCAAGGCTCAGACGAACTATTCGGAGGATACACAAAATACAGAAACACAGAAAACCCAGAAACCGAGATGTACAAAGACATCGAACATATAGCTAAAAAAGACCTAGAACGAGACCACCAAATATTCACCGCCCATGGGATAATACCTAAAAACCCATTCCTAGACCAAAAATTCGTCGAAACCGCATTATCTATACCACTTAAACACCGAACCCCAAACTCAAACCAAATCGAAAAACAAATATTGAGAACTGGAGCCAAAAAAATACTCCCCCAAGACATCACACAAAGACCTAAAAAATCCCTACAATACGGAAGCAGAATCGACCGTGAAATAGACCGTATAGCCAGAAGAAACGGATACAAAAGAAGAGAAAAACACCACGTCGACAAATACCTTGCATCAATAGCAAAAGAAATATTTGAAGAAAAAAACTTAAAGCACGTCACGCGCAGCTTTAATAACTGAACTCTGAGTAACCAAACCCACCAAACTACCACCACTAACAATAGGAATACGCTGGATACCAGTTTCAACCATAATATCGGCAAGCTCCTTAACCGAGGTATCAACATCCTTAGTTATAACATCCCGCGTCATCATTTCAGAAACCCTGAACTCAGGTGGCGCAGGACACAAAGTAATATCTCTCAAAGTGATAAACCCAACAATACGCCCCTCAACAGTGACAGGAAGACCACCAACATTATTCCTAGACATAACCAACCTTGCTTTAGCAAGATGATCATCAGGACCAATACAAACAACACGACTACAAGGAATCATTATATCCCCAGCTTTAATACCACTCAAACAAACAACCTCCTGAACAAAACAACATTACAATAAACCGTATACCACCTAATAGTAAATAACTCCTACCCACAAACAAAAACACAAAACAAAACAAACAGAATAAACTTAATAAAAGAAAATTTCCTAAAAAATATTGAAAAAGTTCTGTAAACCAATAAAAAGAAATGTTAAGGGATAGTTTGAAGGTATGGGAAGAACAAAAAAACAAACAACCGACTGATAAATAAATTAAAAATGAAATCAGCTCCACAACTTAACTTATATGGAAAACTGGTTGAACCACCTATAACTTGGTTTTTCATTAAAGCTCTGATTTCTAATTTCAAGATCAAAATGAGATAAATCAAAATGGAGGTGTTAATCTGGGAAAAAAGAATGACAATGATGGAAATACACATAGGAGCCCAAGACTTCCACGTGGAAGAGAGATACAGGCCCGTGTGATAAATATGCTTGGTGCTAACAGAGTTAGAGTTCATTCAGAAGATGGTGAAACCCGTATTGCGAGAATACCGGGTAAAATGCAGAAAAGAAACTGGATAAGAGAAGACGATGTCGTACTCATCGAGCCTTGGGACTTCCAAGATGAAAAAGCCGATATAAAATGGAGATACAAACAGTGGGATGTCCGTTGGCTAAGAGAGCATGGTAAGCTGAAAGTATAAAAAACTGTCTAATTGAAGAAAAATGCCGGAAAATATAGACTACGTAAAAATCCCCAACGACAGAATAGGGGTATTGATAGGTAAAAAAGGTAGAACAAAAGAAGATATAGAGGCGCGAACAGGCGTTAAACTAACTATCGATAGTAATGACGGAAACGTCGAAATAAACAGAGAAGACGCCGACCCAGTTCTAGGGTGGAAGACAAGCAAGGTAGTTAGAGCAATAGGCCGGGGATTCACACCAGAAAAAGCAGTCAAACTACTCAAAGACAACTACGTACTACAGATACTTGATATAACAAACTACGCTACAACAAAGAAATCAAGAAAAAGACTGAAAGGAAGGGTAATAGGTAAAAAAGGGAAAACCCGAAACCTACTAGAAGACATATCGGGAACAAACATATCAATATATGGAAAAACAGTCTCCTGTATAGGCAAACCCGAAAGGGTAACAGCAACAATAGAAGCAATAGAGATGATATTAAACGGAGCTCCACATGGACACGCATATAGATTCCTGAAAGAAAACATACCCACATCCGGAGAGATCGAATACGTCCGCACAGACCACCGGCCCGGCACAATACCGAACGAAAGCCAGAACGAGTAAAGAAACCACAAAAAACCATAGAAAAAATAAGATAGTTCTGATCTGACGCAGCCCTCTTATAGATAGGGGTTTTTTGTAGATCTGGACATCTATATCTATAGGTGTGTGTTTATCTATGTCTGTGTTTTTTGGTCAGGTATCCACCTGACCGTTTTTGTTTTTTAGTTGGCGTTTAACTCTTTTTTCACCATTTTGTTGAATTCTTCTATTGCTTTGTCTATTTTGTGTGGTGGTATTTTTCCTTGTGCTATTTTTTCGTTGCCGCCTCCACCGCCACTGTATTTTTTGGTTATTGTTTGAAGTAGTTTGTTTGCGTTTAATCCTTTATTTATTGCTTCTTTGCTTACTGAGATTGCTGTGTGTCCTTGGTCTCCTGTTATCATGGATGTGGCTCCTCTGTTCGATGTTTCTTCTGCTGTTGCTCTTATTTCATCCATTTTGGCTTCGGTTAGTTTTTGGCTTACTATTTTTATTCCGTTGACCTCGACTGCTTCGTTTGATAGTTGTTGTCTACGTAGTTTGGCTAGTTCTTGTTGTAGTCTATCGATCTCTTTTCCTCGTTCTTTCCATTCGTTGAAGAACCTCTCGGCTGTTTTAGGTAGTTCTTGGTAGTGAACTGAGAATTTGTCGGATGTTTGTTGTAGTATTTCGTCTCTTTCGTGTATGCTTTCGATGGCGGCTTCTCCGGCGGAGAAATTTAGTCTTATAACACCGTCTTGGACGCTTTCGGTTGATAGTATTTTTATTGGTCCTATTTTACCTGTGCTTTCGCAGTGTGTACCACCACATGCCTGTACGTTCCAGTCTTCGGTTTCTACGACACGTATTTCGTCGCCCATTGGTACTCCGCCTTGGTATAAGACGTATCCATGTTTTTTTTCCGCTTCGTTCCGATCCATGGTTTTTGTTGTTACTGAACGGTTGTCCATTACGATTTGGTTGATCTTCCATTCGATCTCTTTTATCTCGTTCATGGTGATGGGTTTGTAATGGCTTATGTCCAGTCGTGCTTGACTTGTTGATAGGTTTGATCCTTGTTGGAATACGTGGTATCCTAGTACGTTTCTTGCGGCTCCTAGCAGTACGTGTGTTGCGGTGTGATGTCTTGTGTGTGCTCTTCTTCTTTCTTGGTCTATTTTGCCTTGTACTACAACTCCTTTCTTTATATCGCTGCCGTCTCCGTTTTCGTTTTCAAATGTATGAACTACAACGTCTCCTATTTTCTGTACGTCTGTTATGTTGTAGATACGTTCACCTGTATCGATTGTTCCGTGGTCTGCTGGTTGGCCACCACCCTCTGGATAGAATAAGGTTTGGTCTAGAACGATTTTGTTCTCGAATGAATCTATTATAACTCCTTCGAAACTTATGTCGTTTGGTTGGCTGTAGAACAAGAGTTTTGTAGCGGGATAATCTTTTAATCTCTCTTCTAGTTCTGTTGGTTCTTCAACTTCTTTCGTTTCTCCTTCATGTTTTTTTGCAACTCTTGTATAGAAGTCGTCTGGAACCTCTACATCGACACCTACCTCTTCGCCAACCTCCTTAATTATTTCAGGGGGGACTCCATGTGTGTCATATAGCTCGAGAACCGAGTCTAGAGGTATCTCACCATCTTTATCATGGTAGTGTTCAGCGGTTTTTTTAACTAGGTTTCTGCCTTTTGAAACGGTTTCATCGAATCTTTTTTCTTCTAAATCAACTATCTCCAGTATTATATCTTCACGTCTCTTGAATTCAGGGTAGTCGTCTTTCATCATGTCTATTTGTAGTTGAACAATCTCAGATAACGGTGTTTCTATCTCTAAAGACATCATCATTCTTAAGGCACGTCGAATTACGTGGCGAGCTAGATATCCGGCTTTCACGTTTGAAGGAACGATACCGTCTCCAAGCATAAATGTGATTGTCCGGCTGTGGTCAACTATTGCGTAAGCCTCTTCAATAGGCTCCATCATCTCTTTTAGTTGATCTACATCGAAATCCAGTCTATCTGCAACTTTTCTACGTATCTCCATTAGGTCGCTGCCGACCTCAACATCCATGTAGCCAGATAGTTTGGCGTGTTCACCAAGTAGTTCCCGGTATTCAGGGTCTTTTAAGTGGTGGTTTATTCCAGCTAAATCCACAACATGGTTGACCGCTTCATCGAAAACAGCGTCATATATGGTTGGACTTCCTTTAGAAGCCCACACAATTCTCTCCAAACCATATCCAGTGTCTACAATCGTTGAATCCATTTTTCGGTACCGGTCACCTTTAATTTCATACTCACCATTTGGATCCAACTCCATGTTCATGAAAACAAGAGTGGCGAGCTCTAACCCACGACATAAAACTTCAAAAGCTGGACCTGCGTTTCCACCACCAGCCCAAGGGTTTTCTTTATAAATAATCTCTCTACCAGGTATACCAAGTTCAGTGAAAAACTCATGGCACAACTCTACTGTTTTATCTTTCCAATAAATATGTTCTTCATCAAAATTGAAGGCATGATGTGCCATCATTTCAAAATTAGTTAGATGTCTACCGCTTCTACCAACCGAATCGATGTCATCAAGCCGTATACACGGTTGAGATATCGTTAACGGGTTTGCTGGAGGCAGGCAATGGCCACCGGTCACATGAGGCTGGAAATCAGCTATCGAAGCGATGGTTAGGAATATATCGTCCCTCCATCTAGCGATGACCGGTCGACGTTCAACACGATCGTGCATACGGTCTTCGAAAAAACTTAGGTAGTGTTCCCGCATCTCCGTTAAATTAAACTCTCCATCGATAGGTGGATTTTCGATAAACGAGTAATCATCACAAGGAGGATCTCCACAGGTTTCTCGATCTCCATCTAAACTCCAGAAATAGTATCCACACTCACTACATTCTTTTCTTATAAAATCATTGTCCTGAAGGAAATCCAGTTTATACTCATTTTCTAAACTCATAGTAGTATCTCGACTTATCTATTATAGAGATAACAATAAAATCTATGCAAAAAACTGGTTTACAAACCAGTGGAATAAAAATTTTGTATAAGGTTTTAACATAATAATTTAGTCTTGTATATCAAGTGATACGGCCATGACGCCGTTGTTGTATTTATATCGGGCTTTTTTCGTTTTTACTTTAGAGGGTAGTTTAATATCGACTGAGTAGTCTTCTTTTGTTTTTGATGGAATGTAGATGTGCAATGTATCTTCATTGTATACTCCTATATGTATTTTTTCTTTTATCGCGCCGGGAGCTTCAACCAACACCTTGAGTCTATCACCTTTCTTAAATACATCAACGAAAGGCTTTTTTTTACCCTTTTTTTCACCTTTGGATCTGGTGTTGTCACTCTCCAGTAATGAGTCTTTGTATCCATACTTAAACTCTTTTTTCGCTTCCTCAAATGAACTACCCATTCTGCGGAAGATTTTCCCTAATGACTTGGATAACCAGTCTTCTCCCATTTAAATACCTCTTATGCCCTAAAACCAAATTCACTCACTATATTTATTAGGAACCATAATACAAAAAACATTTTTAGTCACATAAAATAGGGGTATTGTTTCGATTCGATGCATCACCAATAAGTTTTCTCAACCGGTCTCTTAATATAAGGTATGAAATCTATCTTTTGGTTGTTTGGCCTGAATTTATAATTGATTGTGTACGATATATATTATTGATGACAACTGAAGTACTCCTTATTAACCCACCGGATTTCAAGTCTAAATATAAAAAATATTTTAATATCAGGGCGCCTCCGTTAGGGATTGCTTATATTGCGTCAGTTTTAGATGAGAACGATATAGATGTAGTTTTAATGGATTGTGCTGCAGAGGATATAGGTTATGATGAGATGGCGCGAAAGGTTGGGGAGTTAGATCCTTTTTTGGTTGGGGTTACATCTACAACACCATTGATACCTGAAGCTCTGAGGTCTATTCAAGTTGCTAAAGAAGCTTCCAATGCATATACAGTGTTAGGTGGGCCACACCCTACATTTATGCATGAAGATATTCTTAACCAGAATGAATCGGTAGATTTTGTAGTTAAAGGTGAGGGGGAGTACACAGTTTTAGACCTATATCAGACTTTGAGAGAGGAGGGTGACTTAAGTAATGTTGAAGGAATTGTGTTTAGGTCTGAGGGTAGAGTTGTTGAAAATGAGGACCGAGCTTTAATTGAAGATCTTGATTCCTTACCATATCCAGCTAGGCATCTGCTTCCTACCGATAAATATGTGGTTTTCGATGACAGGATGTCTATCACAACTATGGTCTGTAGCAGGGGATGTCCGATGCAATGTTCGTTCTGCGCCTCTTCTGCTCTACATGGTAAAGCAATTCGTAAGAGGTCTCCTACAGATGTTGTTGATGAGATGGAGCATGTTAAAGAAACACTAGATGTATCCACTATTGCGTTTATGGATGACACGTTTACATTGCTTCCTGACTGGGTTCGTGAATTTTGTAGAGAGTTGAAGGATAGAGATATAGATATCGGGTGGGGATGTACTGCAAGAGTTGACAAGATCGATAGAGACATGATAGAGTTGATGAGGGATGCCGGATGCCACACTATTTTTATAGGTGTTGAATCTGGTAACCAAGAGATACTTGACAGGGTTAAGAAAGGGACTCAAACCAGTCAGGTTAAAAAGATATTTGAAACAGCTAACGATGTTGGAATGAGAACGGTGGCTTCATTAGCTATTGGCTTGCCAGGTGAGACAAGAGAAACGGTTAATAGAAGTATTCAGTTTGTCAAAGATATTAAGGCTAACTACGCTTTGTTTTCGATTGCCACGCCCTACCCTGGAACTGAGTTCTACAATAATATGAAGGATATCGGTAAGATTAAGGGTGAGTGGGGGGATTATGACCTGTTTTCCCCTGTTGTAGAGACAACTACCCTAACTTTAGAGGAGATACATAGCCTACAGAAACAAGCTTTCAAGGAGTTTTATTTAAGACCAACATACATAATGAAGAACCTTGTTAAAGAGGGAGTACCGTTCTTTAAAGTGATGTCGGCTATTTTAAAGCAATCTATGAAACAATCCAACTGAAAAACAAGAGCTAAAATATACTCTTTTTTTTGTTTTTATGGTTTTTTTGTATGTTTTCATAGAAAAATGATAACTATTTAAAGGAAGAAATGTATTTAGTTGGCGTTTTATGATTGGTTATGGATATTTTGTTTGGATAGCTTTGTTTTTGTTTTTATTGGCTGCTGTCTTCTCTGTGTATAGGAGGGATAGTAGGATTGTTCATGTAGTTGGTGGTGTTGGTTGGTTGTTGTTTGGGGTTTATTGGCTTTCTGTTCCTGAAGGTTATATTGAGATTCAGGATTATTTTAATGCGGTTTTAACCGGCTCTGCATCGTTTTTGTCGTGGGCTGTTGGTTATCTTGAGTTTAGGAGTGTGTGGAACGCTGAGTTTAGAGAGGAGTCTGTTTTTTTAACTAGATTGGCTGCTATTGCTGGGGGTATTTACTTTCCTTTAGCTTATTTGGCTGGAGGTGGTTTTGATTTTCTACAGGTATTGGTTGCTCATAACACTGCTTTTATCCTTGAGTTGATAGGGATGTCCGTTGATCGTTATGGAACTACTTTAGTTTATTTAGATGGTAGTTCTATGACGAATATAGATATTATTTTTGCTTGTACTGGTATTGAGAGTATGGCAGTATTTACTGCCGCTATTCTTTCTTCTCATGACGCTTTAAATAGTAAGTTGAAGGCTTTTATCACCGTTCCTGTTATTTATCTACTTAACTTGGTTAGGAATGTTTTTATTGTTTATGCAACAGGTAATGATTTATTTGGTGATTTGACAATATTGGGTATAACGGGTAGTTTTAACATTGCTCATCATGTGTTTGCTAAAATAGGTTCTTTGATTGTTCTTTTTGTACTAGCGTATTTCTTGTTAACTGTGTTGCCACAGCTTCAAAAGATGGTTGTACGTGTGTTGTTGGTTCCAATTAAGATGTTTAGGGGTTTGAAATGAAGGTTGCTAGTGAGGGACTTAAGATATCGGGTGTGTTGTTCGGTTTATCTATCGTTTTTTTCTATCTAAGGTATTTAGTGCTAGGTTCCGTCTTTTTGTTTTTCGCTTTAGCTGTTTTGTTTTTCTTTAGAGACCCTGATCGTGAGATTAATGGTGAAGGAGTTGTTTCTCCTGCGGATGGTAAGGTTTTGGATGTGAAAACGGTAGGAGGTAGGCCGGTTGTATGTATTTTTCTCAGTTTGCTCGACGTTCATGTGAATCGAGTACCCCTCTCTGGTGAAGTAGTAGATGTTGAACACCATCCTGGTAGGTATATTCCAGCCTTCAAGAAGGAGTCTGAGAATAATGAGAGGAATGAGGTTTTCTTGTCAACTGATTGGGGTGAGTTTAAGGTGGTTCAGATAGCTGGTTTTTCTGCGAGAAGGATTAGGTGTTACATCAATCCTGGTGAGGTTGTTGATAGGGGTTCGAGGTTTGGTTTGATTGCTTTCAGCTCCAGGGTTGACCTGTATTTTCCAGAGGAATTTGATTTGGATTGTATTGGTGTTGATGAGGGAGATAGGTTGGTTGCAGGGGTTACTAAGGTCGCTGACCTACCGGAGGACTAGTTTTTTACACAAAAACTTAAGTAATTAAAGAGTTTTTGAATAAAATAAAAAATATTTTAAAAAGTTTTTGTTTAAACACCTCAAAAAACCCGATAAAAACCTAAACATAAACATAAACCATAAAAACAAACTTTAAAAAAGAATTTTTAGGAAAGGACAGCTAGATGAAAACCAACCTTACCATACCTGACATAGTTACAATAGGAAACCTAATAGCTGGATTCATAGGGATAGTATACTTAATACACGGACAACCATTGATATCAATCAAACTAGTAGTCCTAGCAGCAATACTAGACGGCCTAGACGGCGTTCTGGCTAGAAAATTACAAGAAGACGACTCCAGCAAGTTCGGCGCCCAACTGGACTCACTCGCTGATGCAACATCATTTGGTGTACTTCCAGCATTAATACTGTATACAACACTAAACACCGTTTTTGCAATCGTTTTAGCAGTTTTATTCCTATCAGCGTCAATAATAAGGCTTGCAAGATTCAACATAACCCAAACCGAAGATTATTTCCAAGGTATACCAACAACCTGTGCAGGATTAACACTTGCAATATACACAATCTACTTCGACGAATTGATAATGACCACCATCATAGTTCTCGCATTATCGATATTGATGATATCAGAGATAAAATACCCAAAAATACCATTCAAACCCAGAATTGCCGCTGGAATACTATTGATATTGGTATTAATAACCACAGGCCCATTCTTCACAGCCACTACAACAGCTTTATTAGCACTAACAACAGCCTATATCATTATATTCCCATTAAAAAACACCAGCCTTAAAACTGCAATAACCAAAAAATCATAAAATATGAACCACAAAACCAGATAAAACTTAAGAGAGGTCAGGTAAAATAAACTGTGGCCACGAGGGCCTGTGGCTTAGGCGGTTAAAGCGCACGGCTGATAACCGTGAGATCCCCGGTTCGAATCCGGGCGGGCCCACTAAAAACAAAAAACAAAGAACTAAATTAAAAACACAATTTTTTTGGTTCTATAGCTTATTTTACATCAATTCATCTCTAAATAGGTGTTAATACAAACTTTATCGGATTTTTAGAGATATATTGTTTGAAAAAACCCTACCTAAAAACTGCTTTATATAAAAGTTGGTTTAAGGCCCATATACTCTGAAAACACCATCTTCATTAGCAATATAGAAAACATCATTCAAACAATAATCATAAAATGAATCAAGTTTTTCCCTATAAATAACTGGTTTTTCATACATTCCACAGGCATAACCATCCATCAATTTAATTTCATCATATTGGTTAGCTCCAACCTCATTTAAAATCATATAATGGAGCTCTCTAACTTCAGTAACCTCTTCTATAACCCTTCCTTCAACACCTGGTTTCTTTACAATCAATGGAACATTTATCAAGTGTTTATTGGTGGAAAAATGATGTCCGAACTTACATTCCTCACCAATTAACTCACCATGATCGGAGAAAACAACAAACAAAGTATCTTCATAAACTCCATATTTCTTAAATAAATTCAAAACCACACCGAACAGATCATCGAGAAAATCAATCTCAGCATTATACAAACGATTCAACACATCCAACTCATCCATAAACACCCTACCACCATACTCCAAAGGCATCGACTTTAAATCACCAACATCTCTCTCCACACCATGCCTTTTTTTATATCTCTCAGGTGGGTTATACGGATAATGTGACTCAACCAAATTGATATAACAAAAAAAATCCCGGCCACTATGTCTATCTAAAAAACGTTCTATAGACCTAATTTGATCTAAAATACCATAACAATCTTTAGGTGGATTAAGTAGATTAAGTTTAGAAAAAGACAAAATCAGTTTTCTTTGAACAATATCCAGATCACTCTTCCCTAACGAACTCCAAAAACTATGGAAATACCTAGATTTACCCAATATAGTTCTATCTTCATCAAAACCCTTAGTAGCCCCAGTAACAGGTGTTAACCAACTATTATTATGAATCATCGAAGTAAAATATCCTTCATCACGTAACTTAACAGGTAAACAATCGATCCCACCATCTACAAACGGTTTTGATTGGTTTCCTTGATGCTGCCATGGATATAAACCGGAAAGAAATGAAAGTTGAGATGGAAAACTCCAAGGTGCCTGACTAAAAGCATTCATATACACATCAGAGGATTCCGCAAACTCCTGAAAAACTGGAGTAAAATCGATATCACCATTATACGGAGACAAGCGATCCCTCCTAACAGTATCAAAAACCAAAACAACAACATTCATAAAACATCACACCTAAAAAACAAAACCTAATAGAAACTAAGTACCCAACTAATAAAAAAACTCTCCAAACCAAATCAAAACAAACAATAAAAATACTGAAAAAAAATAAAACCAATATAGATATAAAACAATTCTGTTATAGGATTCAAATAAAATGGATCGACTGGATTGGCGTAAAACCGGATTTATTGTTTTAAGTATAATAGCCTTACTATCCCTACCGTCTTTTTTCGAACATGCTCGTTGGTTTATGACGGGGCATGTAGAGTCAATGGTGATCCAAGGCAGATGGGACCTCGTCCTACTTAACGTAGGAATTTTCCTCATCTTCCTACTACCACTCTCATTTAGACGTAAAATCGAATGGAAATCGATGGGAATATACACAGCATTCATTATATCACTATTTGTTGAGATGTATGGCATTCCATTAACAGTCTACCTCTCATCTGCAACAATTTTCTCACCAGCTGGAGCACCTCCAACCCAAGAAGTCATTTTCTCATTCACCTTCCTAGGCCAATCCCTATCAATGACCCTCTGGAAAATTATTGGAGCAATAATAAGTATAATCGGCATGGTGATCGTGGTTCTCGGATGGATTACTTTATATAAAAAAAGACAAAAAGAAGACCTCGTAACCACTGGAATATACCGTTATTCACGCCACCCTCAATACCTAGGAATCATATTAATAGCCTTCGGCTGGTTCATTCACTGGCCATCCCTACTCACCCTAGCCATGCTCCCAGTTCTAACCTACTTCTACTACAAACTAACCGTCGATGAAGAAAAAGAAGTCATGAAATCAATCGACAACCCGAAACAATACCAAAAATACATAGAAAAAACACCTAGATTTATTTAACAACACCCACACCCATAAATAAACTCAGAAGCTTGTGGTCTTAACTTTGGCGCAGTTCTCTTCAGATTGGTTAAAAACAGTGTGTGAACAACACTCTGGTTTTATCTAAAAAACATTTTTTTGGAAAAACTAATGTTTTTCTCGGTTGTATTGGTGTTTTGGTGCTAATAATGAAAGCTGTTGGTTTTAACGGAAGCCCTCGTAGTGATGGAAACACTAAGATTTTAATTGAAAAAGTTTTTGATGAACTTGAAGACAGAGGTATCGATTGTGAATCGATACAGGTCGGTGGAAAACAAGTTAGAGGGTGCACTGCATGCCTAAAATGCTTCGATAACAAAAACATGAAGTGTACAATCAACGATGATATAATAAATAAATGTATTGGTAAAATGGCTGAAGCTGACTGTATTATAATCGGTTCCCCAACATACTACTCCGACCTAACACCAGAAACAAAAGCACTTATCGATAGAGCTGGATACGTATGTTCAGCTAACGACAATTTCTTACGTAGAAAAATAGGCGCAAGTGTCTCCGCAGTTAGAAGAGCCGGATCAATCAACACTTTAGATTCAATAAACCACTTCTACCTAATAAACGAAATGTTTGTAGCCGGCTCCAGCTACTGGAACCTAGCGATGGGTGGCGACAAAAAAGAAGTCCTAAAAGATACAGAAGGAATGGAAACAATGAAAGACCTAGGCGAAAACATAGCCTGGATCCTACAAAAAATAAAATAACAAAAAATATAGGCCCCTATGGTGTAGCTAAAATATATGTTTTTATATTATCTCTTAAATCAGGGCTAAGACCCCTTCCTTCAGGGCGGGGAGTATGTCACAGCTCTATGAATATTCATTTATTTTATTTAATACTGTTTTTTCAAAGATTTTTTATCGGTTAGGATTTTTGTCTAACTTTTTTGTTTTGGTTTGGTTTGGCTTGGTTTTTTGTTTGGTTAGTTGGGTTTGTTGGTTTTTTGTTTGTGTGTTTTTTTGTTTTGGCTGTAGGGTTTTGTAGGCTCTTTCTAGTTGTTTTATGTAGTGTTTGGTGTCGATGGGGGTTTTTTGGTTGATTAATGCTATTTTGTCTCGGTTTTTTAGTTTTGAGTTTCTTATTATGTATTTGATTTTTTCTCCGGGTTTTTTGTCTATGTTTTTTTCTTTGTGTTTGATTAGGGCTGCTTTGTTTCGGTTCATTGTTTTGTAGTTTTTTATTTTTTTAGATGGTTTGGATGTGTATGCGAGTTTTTCTCTTGGTATAGATTTGTTTTTTAGTTTGTTTTTATATTTTTCTAGGACTTCTAGGGCTTCAATCTGTTTTTGTTTATATTCTTTTTCTGTATTGGCTTTTTTAAGTATTTCTAGAACTTCTTTCTGGAATTTTTTGATTATTTTGGGTGTATCATGTCGACGGGTTTCTATACCTCTTGTTTTTAATTCTTCGTTTTGTTTAACTCCGTAATATTTGTTTAGTGCTCCTGTTTTGCTGTCAAGTTTTGGTAGGAAAACCATCCATTTATATTTGTCTTCTATTTCGATAGGTATCCCTATTTCTTCGTTGACCTGTTTTTTAAATTTGTTTATGTCTCCATCTCCGGAGAGCCATAAGGAGTCTACAACACCATGTATTACTTTAAAACCATGTTTTTGAGCTATATGGCTTGTTTTAACCAGTATATCTCTTCCATATGCACAGATTGATTCGTGGCATTCAATTTTACCATATTTGGCGTTTTTATATCCAGTGTATCCGAAGCAAGTGACAAGTATCCATTTTAAAGCTACAACTCGACGTCTATCTCTAAGGCAACCACCATTCTTGGTTCTTTTTTTAAGCTGTTTCCTTCTAAGTATGACTGGCTCTATAACCTTGGGTAAAAAACCCTTTTTATTACATACTGTATAATCCAGTTGTGGGATTTTTTTGTTACCATGGTTGCAGCTGCAGTTTATGGTTTCAGGTGAAATGTTCTTTTTTAAAATTATGTTGGGAAACAATGATGAGTAATCTACTTCAACTACATCGCTGTGGAACCCGGTGATAGGTTGAAGGGTTAAACCTCCTCGATCGGCTTTGATAAGCTTTCTAGCACTTTTGAAGTCTTCAGGTACACTTTTCTTCCATGGAATAAGTATGTTGGATTCAAAAGCTTTAGCTATCTGCATTGAAGAGATAACTGTTCCAGGACTTGCTCGACAAACTTCATGTATTGGTCGGCTTGAAAGCCTTGATAGCTCTAGAACACCATCTAAACCACTTTCACCATATATGAAGCTATTTTTATTTATTTGTATGCGTCCTCTCATATACAGTGACATTGGTTTGTATATTGTCTGGCCATAAGACCTATAGGTATCTCCCCCAATCTCTTTGTCTCCAGGTAACCTACCAAAATGAATATCTTTTTCGGCTCTTTCTTTCAGGTAGTTTAGAACACCATCATCGGTATAGATTATATCTGGGTCCTGTTTCCTTATCTCTTTAACCAAGGAATCTATTTTCTCTTGTTCGCTCCCCTTAAACTCTGATCCATCAAGCTCTAGTGATTTCAATGATTTATCGTTTAAAGACCCGTTAGCTGTCTTAATATCTATTTCAACTGTCTTTAAATCTGGATTTACATAATCTAGATTCCATCTATCATGTCTCTTTAAATCTAAAGTTGGATATAAACCGTTTTGTAGTAGATATCTGAATGGAATGCTTAAATCAACGTTGTACAACGTATGTTCTTTATATCCACCGTTTTGATATAGTTCTCTGGAGATTTTATGTAGTTTTCTTGGATTCTTAACTATAACCTCGATGAAATCACTCGTTTTCTGACCAGGCCATCCACGTTTTTCAACAACCCGGGTATCTACGTCATAGCTGCTTAGTTTGTTAAATGCTTTTTTTGTATTGTTGGATTTAAAATAGAACTTTGGATAGAACTCTATACACTTCTTATGTATTCTGTTTTTAGATTTAAACCATAACTCAATGTTTTGGTTTTTGTCAACGCTTATATCGAACAGAATCATCTTTCTCGTTAATTTTTTCTTCAAGCTCCTGAATCCTGAGCTCCATCTTCAATAAGATTGATAGATAGATCGATTCCATTGGATACAACGGAGCTTGATTTGTTCCAGCATGCGCGGTCTCTATAGCCATTTCAAAAACCCTGTCAAAAGCATTACGTTCTTTTTGACGAAGCGCAGCTCTATAGTCACTCCACTCTCTCTTTTTCTCTTTAACCAAATCTCTATATGTAGGCGTAGTTCTACCCATCAATATCCACCTCAACAAAATGACTTAATTTCTTCTGAACCCTAAATGGAAAACTAAACTCCCTAACACCCTCAGCCTGAATATAACGATCTATTGTGGTTTGCTCTTTATCTAGATCTATAGAAAAACCTCCAACTCTATCCCTCCAACGAACTTTAACACTATCCTCACGTTTCTCAAGATAGACCACTTCATCCACAAAAACATCTAAAACATCTTCAAAAACCCCTAACCCCCCACGTGAAAAAACAACCGAAACAACATTTTTATCGACAGATACCTTCTTTAGCTCTGCTAAACAGTTCTCAAAAACCCCTAACCCCTCTTCACCACCCATATCACCGCTCTTAAAAAGAACCAATGGATCCAGAAAACAAAAAACACTAAAACTAACACTCCAAAGCTTCTCAATCAATCCAAAAACCTGATAACCGGTGAAAGCCCTTGAAACCAAGACCTTTAACACATCCTCCCTACCTACCCCCACACTATCCCCCTCCCTACCCAACCTATATGGATTGAAAGAACCACCACCATCTACAACAACACAAACACCAGCATTAACAGCAACAAACCTATAAAAAACATCAAGACAACCACTACCTCTAAATAAAATAACATTCCCACCACTAAACAAAGAAGATTCTATAACCCTATCAAACCCAACAAATCCAGTACTAAACATAACCAAATAAAAATAGAAACCTAAACAAAAACCGATTTCCAAGAGAGTGAATCGAAAATGAAACAAAAAACAAACTAAAACAAAATAAAACAACAAAAAAAACACCTATATAAAGAACAGTATGAGTTATTTAGGGCTTGAACCACGCTCCACAGCGTTACTTGGAGTGTTCATTGGGTTTTTTCACGAAGCGTTTGCGCTACCCCCCACCCATAGGGCTTCCGCGCTTTACCGCTGTGAAACGATTGTTGGTGGATAGGGGCTATAGTGTTGAAAAACATCGGCCTCTGTTTTTTTAGCTTTACCATTGGAGTAAAGCCTTGATGATGTGGGTTATGGTCAGGTCGCCCTGAAGTGGTGTAAGTTCATTGTTAGTGACGTCCAACGTTTGCTTCAATTTGAAGTTTGAACAGGAGTGCCTACAGTACTGCTGTTTCAGCGGTGGGTAGCTGAATTCAGCACTAAAGACCTGTATGTATCAGGGAATTCATTTAAATCTATTTCATCAACTTCTTTATCGAATACAACTCTACCCTCTTTCAATATCGATACCGAGTCACATAATTCAAGTCCTCTCTCGGTGTTATGAGTAGTCATCAAAACAGTTTTTGAATCCAACTCTGATAATGTATCTCTTAACATCTCACTGGCCTGTAGGTCGAGACCGGTATATGGTTCATCCAATAAAAGAACCGGGGGGTCGTGAAGAAGTGCTCTGGCAATAGATAGCCTTTGTTTCATGCCTCTACTGAAATCTTCAACCAGGTCGAAACGTCGATTAGACAAACCCACTTTGGATAGAAGAGTGTGAACCTGCTCCATATCAACTTCATATAAACCAGCGTAAAAACTCAAATTTTCTAATGCAGTTAGTTTGTTATAAAAATAGGATTTATGGGAAACAACCCCTACTTGGGACCTAACACCAACTGGATCTTTATTTAAATCCACTCCATTAACAAACGCGGTACCAGATGAAGGCGCCATAACTGTAGACAATATTTTAATCAATGTGGTTTTACCGGCACCATTAGGTCCAAAAATAGTTTTAAAACCACTGGCAACAAAACTAACTTCATTTAAAGCCCTCGTATACCCAAAATCCTTAACAATAGCTTCAACCTCAAGCATAAACCCACCAAACAACAAAACAAACCCAAAATCTAATCAAAATAAACCTCAACTTCCTTATAGACTATAAACCCTTCATCCAATATTAGTTTTCATTATAGAAGCAGCGCGGAAATCCACGACTTCAGTCGTGGGAGGAAGCGCGTAACATCACAACCACAATCCACCAACTACAACAGGACTAACTCCCCAACGTTTTTGAACTACCAAGCCTGGGTTTAGTGGTCTTAGGTTGTTTAGAGAATGAAGTCGATATTGTTGATGTGGCTGGTTATTTTAAGGTGGTTTTCTGGTTTTTTGTACCTAAAAAATAAATGGGTGTTTTTAGTTTTATATTATTGTGGTTGTTGTTGTGTCTGGTGAAGTTGGTTCGGATGATGTTGTGGATGTACCTGTTCCTGAGGAGGATGCTGAGGATGTTAGTATCCATGAGGAGGGTGTTGAGCTTGAGAGAACTATTGGGTTGATGGGTGGGCTTACTATTGGTGTTGGAACGATGATTGGGGCTGGTATATTTGTTTTTCCAGGCCTTGCTGCTGGGAATGCCGGTCCTGCAGCCATCTTGAGTTTTATTATTGGTGGTTTAATCGCTTTGTTGGTTGCGTTACCTGCTTCTGAGTTGGCGACTGCGATGCCTAGGAGTGGGGGTGGTTATTTTTTTGTTTCAAGGGCTATGGGTGCTAAGCCTGGTGGTATGGTGGGTATATCGCTTTGGTTTGGATTGGTTTTTGCTACTGCTTTCTATTTGGTTGGTTTTGGGTATTATGCTGTTGAAGTTATGTATGAGCTTGGGTTGACTGTTGGTTTTGATCCTGTTGTTTTGTTGTCTGTGTTTTTTGGTGTTTTATTGGTTGCTATCAGTATTTCTGGTACTGAAAATACTGAGAAGCTTCAGAACTTGGTTGTATCTCTTTTGATTGTGATTTTGGTTGTGTTTTTGGTGTATGGTGTTTTAGAGGTGGTTGGTGTGTTGGGTCGTGAAAGAATTCCGGAGGAGTTTGCACCATTTGGTATTGGATCGGTTTTTTCTACCGCTGCATTGGTTTTCACTTCGTACCTTGGTTTTGCTCAGGTTGCAACTATTGCAGGTGATATTGAACGGCCTAGCCGGAATCTACCTTTAGCGATGGTTGGTTCTGTTGTGATTGTAACTGTGTTGTATGCTTTAACCATTTTTGTTGCTACAGGCACGATAGATAGTGTAACTCTTGGTGGGTTTGGTGAGACAGCTATAATCGAGGTTTCTAGGGAACTACTTGGGGTTTTAGGCGCCATTGTGATTCTTATGGCTGGTTTGTTAGCAACTATCTCTAGTGCTAATGCTTCTATACTTGCTTCATCAAGAGCTCTTTACAGTGTGAGTAGGGATAGGCTTTTACCTCAAGGGTTAAGTAAGATTAACTTGAGGTATGGTACTCCTCATATCGCTTTGATATCTGCAGGTATACTCGTTGTTGGGTTGGTTTTGGTGGGTGAAGTTGAACTGCTTGCAGAGGTTGCTTCGTTTCTCCATCTGATTATGTATGGATTGATTTGTTTCTCGGTGATTTTTTTCAGGAGGATGTCGCCGGATTGGTATTCTCCAGAGTTTAAGACACCTGGATATCCTGTTTTACCGGTTGTAGGTGGAGTGGCGAGTTTTGCTTTAATAGCTTTTATGGAGCCTGTTTCTAGATGGATAGGTATAGTGATCTTATTGATAGCGGGTGTGTGGACATTGATTTATGCTTCAGATGTAGAACTTAAAGGAGTGTTGGATGATGAATAAAAAAATATTGATTCCAATCGAGGTTCTTGAAAAAGAATCGGTACCAGAGGGAGTGGTCGACTTGATGTCCGGTGTCGAGGTCATACTTCTTGGTGTTCACGAGATTCCGGAGCAGACGGCTGCAAGTCAAGCTAGTTCTCAATACAAAGAGAAGGTGGACAGTATTTTAAATAAAATAAAACAGAGTTTCGATGAAGCTGGGGCAAAAACAAAGACAAGACAAGCTTTCACACATAACAAAGCAGAAACAATTGAGAGAATAGAGAGAGAGGAAAACGTAGATGCAACAATTTTGTTGAATCCTATACCCCCACAAAAAAATATCCTGTTGGTATATAGGTATATAGAGAACTTAGAGAAAGCAGGAGCGCTAATAAACCAATTTGGATTAGGTGGGAGCGAAATTGGTTTGATGTTGGTCGAACCTGACGAAACAACATTGGACCAAGGAGTTTCAAAACTGATGAAGCAAGGAGTTAAACTAGAAAACATTAAGGAACGGATTGAAACGGATAGGGAGGACATAGTTAACGAGATTGAAAATAGGTCAGCTGATTATGGATTATTGATGATAGGTAGAGTGGATAGGGACTTGAAAGACCTTATACTTGGAGATATATCAAAGAAGATAAAAGAAGCAACATATGGCCCGGTAATATTAATAGAAGGAATGAAATCTGTCGACAAACCAAAAAAGGAGGAATAAAAAACTTATATATACCTGATATAGGGTAGATATATATCGAAGGTGTTGTAGATTTAGACTGAAACGATGGTAATCTGGAGCTATTATGAGGATTTATCTTTCTAAAACACTGGTTTTGGTTTATAAAGACCTTTTAGTTGAGATGAAAACCAAAGAGATGTTGACAACGATGTTGGCTTTCTCAACTATGGTTATAATAATACTAAATTTTGCATTACCCAGTTATTCTGTTAGTGAATTTAAAGAGATATTTCCTGGATTGCTTTGGATTACTTTTGTTTTTGCTGGGATATTAGGATTAAACCAGAGTTTTGCGTTTGAAAGAGAATCTAACTCGATTAAAGGTGTGCTTCAGACACCGATAGATTGGAGTGCGATTTATCTTGGTAAAACGATTTCAAACTACATAATAATATTATCTGTCGAGTTATTGACACTATTAGTTTTTATTGCCTTGTTCAACTTAACCTGGATAATTGAATACCTACCAAAGATTGTTTTGGTGATTTTAGTAGGTACCTTCGGTTTTATATCTGTTGGAACCTTACTCTCTGCAATAACCTCTTCAAGCAGATTACAAACGATGATACTGCCTGTCCTCTTGTTTCCAGTCATACTACCAATCTTAGTTGGGTCTGTAGAGGCGACCCAACTCGCTATAACAGGAGGCGGTGACTACATACCGTGGATACAGTTGTTAATTGCATACGCAGTGATATTCTTTACAGCTTCAATACTAACATTCAACTACGTAATGGGGGAATGAAAAACTGAAAAAAACAATAAAACAGCTATCCAAAGAAAAAGCCTTGATATCAACAGCTATTGTAATGGCGATAGCTATCTACCTTGTTTTCATATACTCACCCATAGAGGTTGAGATGGGTGTTATACAGAAAGTATTCTATTTCCATGTCGCTTTAGCTTGGACATCATTTCTCGCGTTTTTCATAGTATTCATATCCAGCATACAATACCTTAGAACTGAATCGAGAAAATGGGATATAACAGCATACACATCGGCAGAGATAGGTGTGTTGTTCACCGGCCTAACCTTGGTTTTAGGTTCGATTTGGGCTGAAACCACCTGGGGGGTCTGGTGGACATGGGACCCCCGACTTACAACGACTCTAGTGATGTTTATAATATACATTGGGTATCTAACTCTCAGAAAAAGCATTGAAACACAAAAAAAAGGTAGGTTGTCAGCGGTTTATGGCGTAATAGCATTTATAAGCGTACCGCTTACATACCTATCGATAGAGATATGGGAAACACTACATCCAACCGTTATCAGAGGTGGCGAGATAAGTATGGATACATCGATGTTCATAACCATGATAGTTTCAGTGATTGCATTCACATTGCTATACATCACTTTGATGAAGATAAGGATCAGGATAGAGAAAAACAAAGACAGAATCAACCAAATCAAAAAACAAGACAGAAAATATTGACAAAAAACATTTTTATCATATTTTGTAGGAATAGGGTATGTCATACTTGCTCAAAAACTAAGTAAATTTGAGTTATAGGTATCTTGGGTGTTTAGTTTTGTCAAATAGTTTTGGTAATTTATTCAGCGTTACTACATTTGGAGAGTCACATGGAGGTTCAGTAGGTGCAGTTGTTGATGGCTGTCCCGCAGGCCTGGAGCTCTCTAAAGAAGATATACAGTCTGAGTTAGATAGGAGGCGGCCTGGACAGAGTGATGTTTCAACAACACGTGATGAAAAGGACCTAGTGAAGATATTGTCAGGCGTTTTCAAAGGAAAAACAATTGGAACTCCGATAGGTATGTTGGTTGAAAACCGTGATGTAGACTCCTCTAAATACAGTCGTTTTGAAATACGGCCAGGTCATGCAGACCTCACATACGAACTTAAATATGGTTTTAGAGATTTTAGAGGTGGAGGAAGGTCTTCAGGCCGTGAAACGGTTGGTAGGGTATGTGGTGGAGCTATTGCAAAAAAAATCCTCGACCTAATCGATATAGAGATCTATGGGCATGTTAAAAAGGTAGGTAGGGTTGAGTCAAACCCAACATACAGCCAGATAAAGAGTTTTACAGAGGAAAACCCGGTTAGGTGTGCAGATCCAGATAAAGCCATTGAGATGGAAGAGGAGATACTTAAAACCCAGAAAATGGGGGACTCGGTTGGAGGGATAGTTGAAGTTATAGTTGAAGGAATACCAGCAGGCATTGGAGAACCGGTATACAAAAAACTAGAGTCTGAGTTAGCGAGAGCGGTTATGTCGGTAGGTGCTGTAAAAGGGTTTGAGGTAGGTGCTGGATTCAAGGTAGCCGATATGAAGGGAAGTATGTCAAACGACCCAATCAAAATAATAAACAACCAGATTGAGTTGGAGGGGAACAATTCAGGTGGTGTTTTAGGCGGTATCTCCACCGGAATGCCTGTCGTCTTTAGAGCTGCAATAAAACCAACCCCATCGATCAACAAAAAACAAAAAACAATCAACCTAAAGGAGATGAAGGATATAGAGATAGAGATCGAGGGAAGACACGACCCATGCATCTGCCCCAGAGTAGTACCCGTATTAGAGTCGATGGCAGCCATCGTAATAACCGACCTAAGCATGCAGGCCGGTAAACTACCTCTAGACAAAATACAAAAAGAATAACCATACCTACAAATCAAGTTAGAAAACCAGTAGAAACTTGTATATGTAGATGTTTTTCAAGTTATGCAGCTAGGGTTGGAGTGCTGTTTTGATTGTTATAAGAGGTGCATGTCTTGACGCTTGAAAAAGAAGATTTAGATATTATAAAAAATAGACTCGGTAGAGAGCCCAATGAAGTGGAGACAGAGTTTTTCGTTAACCTATGGAGTGAGCATTGTGCATACAGGTCCAGCAGGCCAGTTTTAAGTAGTTTTGTTACAGAAGGAGAAAACGTCGTTATTGGGCCCGGTGATGACGCTGGAGTTATAGAACTTCCTAATGGAGAGTTGTTGGCGCTTGCCATAGAAAGCCATAACCACCCTTCATATATAGATCCTTACAACGGTGCTGCAACCGGTGTTGGAGGTATAGTTAGAGATGTTCTTTCCATGGGCGCCAGACCTATTGCATTACTGGACCCACTTCGTTTCGGAGATTTAGAGGAAGAGAAAAACAGATACCTGCTTGAAGGAGTTGTAGATGGAATATCTAGTTATGGGAACAGCATAGGGGTTCCAACGGTCGGAGGAGAGGTCGAGTTCGATTCAAGCTATAATGGAAACCCACTTGTAAACGCATTCTGTGTAGGTATCGTAGAAAACCTACTTACAGCTAAAGCAACCACCCCAGACAACCCCTTACTTCTTGTTGGAGCCAGTACAGGTAGAGATGGGTTGGGAGGAGCTTCATTTGCTTCACAAGAACTTGAAGAAGACTCTGACAAAGATAGACCGAATGTACAGGTTGGAGATCCATTCACAGAAAAACTATTGGTCGACTGCATACTTGAGATGGCTGAAGATGGGTTGATAGAGGCATGTAGAGACCTAGGTGCAGCCGGTTTAGGAGGAGCTTCATCAGAGATGTGTTCACTAGGTGGTTATGGAGCAGAAATCGATTTAAACAAAGTACATCTACGTGAAGAAAACATGCATCCCCTAGAGATATTGTTATCCGAATCCCAAGAAAGAATGCTTGTTGAAATAAAACCTGAAAACATCGATAAAGCAACCGAACTAACAGAGAAATACGACCTCGAATCAAATGTAGTTGGAAAAGTTATCGAAGAAGAACAATACATCGCCCTGTACAACCAAGAAAAAGTTGTTGACGTACCAATCAAATTACTGACAGATGAAGCACCCACATACACCCGAGAACATAAAGAAGACAATAGGTCTGAAAAAATAACATCAAGAACAACACCACCAACAAAAGAAGCTCTAACTAAATTAATGGCAAACCCAAACATAGCTTCAAAAGAATGGATATACAGCCAATACGACCATGAAGTTCAAATAAGAACGGTAATAAAACCAGGATCAGATTCCGCCGTACTAAAACTGGATGAAGGTGGAGTAGCTTTAACAACAGGATGTAACTCACACCACACATACCTAGACCCATCAAATGGAGGCAAAGGATCTGTATTAATAAACGCAATGAACTTAGCAACCGTAGGAGCCAGACCTATCGCAATGGTTGACTGCTTAAACTTCGGAAACCCAGAAAGAGAAGACATCTACTGGGAGTTCAAAAAAACAGTTGAAGGAATGGCTGAAATGGCCGAAAAAATGAATATACCAGTTGTTGGAGGAAATGTATCCCTATACAACGAGAGTGCAGAATACGGTTCAACAGTTAAACCAACACCAAACATCGGTATGGTCGGATGGATACCCGAAGTAAACCAAACCCCAAACATGAAGGTCTCACCTGGAGACCACATATACATATACGGAGAAACACGACCAGAGTTAGGAGCCTCACAATACTTCAAAGAAATATACCAATCCATTGGAGAAAACCCACCCAAACCACGCCAACAAGACATAAACAACATTGAAAACATGGTAGACCTAGTTAGAGAAAACGACCTATCAATGGTTAGATCGATATCCAGAGGTGGATTAATAACCGCCTTATCTAAAACCGCTGTAAAAAACAACGTTGGAATAAAAACAGATCTAACCGAGATACAAGGAAACCTAGACAAAGAAGAACTATTGTTCTCAGAAAGCTATGGAAGATTCCTCATAGCAACAGAAGAAAAACTAGATATAGAAGACAGCAACCTCACCAAAATCGGTCAGGCCCAAGAAAACAAACTAGAGGTCAAGGTAATAGGAGAAAAAAACACCTGGAGCCTCAAAGAACTTGAAAACCAATACAACTATATAAAAAAACTAATGAAGGGATAAATTTGGTCGCAAAACGAATAATACCCTGTTTAGACGTAAAACTCTCCGAAGAAGGCGGAATGGTTGTAAAAGGCATTGAATTCAAAGACCTTAAACAAACAGGAACCCCCGTCGACCTAGCTAAAAAATACAACGACCAAGGCGCTGACGAACTAATATTCCTAGACATCACCGCCTCAGCAGAAGGCCGAGAAAACATGACCGACATTATAAAAGAAACAGCAAACGAAGTATTCATCCCATTCACCGTAGGAGGCGGAATAGGATCCATCGAAGACATAAACCGTACATTAAGAGCAGGAGCAGACAAAGTAGGAATCAACACAGCCGCAGTTAAAAACCCAGACCTAATAAACAAAGCATCCCAGAAATATGGAAACCAATGCATAGTAATAGCAATAGACGCCAAAAGAAGAAAACCCCAAAAAGACAAAAACAACATCGAATTCGAAAATGGCGAAAAAGGCTGGTTCGAAGTAGTGATATACGGAGGACGTGAATCAACAGGCATCGACGCAATAGAATGGGCCAAAGAAGTTGAAAAACGAGGAGCCGGTGAAATACTACTAACAAGCATGGATAGAGACGGAACAAAAGACGGATACGACAACATACTAAACAAAGCGATAACAAACGCAGTAGACATACCGGTAATAGCATCAGGAGGAGCAGGAACCCCTGAACACATGTACCAAGCATTCAAAACAGCAGACGTAGACGCCTGCCTCGCCGCAAGCATATTCCACTACAACGAATACACCGTAGAAGAAGTAAAAAAACACCTAAACCAAAAAGAAATAGAAACCCGATAACCCCCAACACGTGACCTAAAATGAAAGTAGTAGTAGGCGGAACATTCTCCCACTTACACAAAGGCCATAAAACACTACTAAAAAAAGCATTCAACCATGGAGACCACGTAATAATCGGAATAACATCAAACAAAATGTGCCAAAACAAACACGGCGAAATCCAAGACTACAAAACACGTAAAAAACAACTAAAAAAATACATCGAAACAATCTCACAAAACACAGAATACCAGATAACAAAAATAGAAGACAAAGTGGGAGTAAGCCTACAAAAAAACCTCGACGCAATAATAGTATCACCCGAAACACGCAAAAACGCCATAGAAATAAACAAAAAACGAATCGAAAAAGGAAACAAACCACTAAAAATAATAGAAATCCCACTACAAACCGCAGAAGACGGAAAACCAATCTCATCAACCAGAATCAGAAAAGGACAGATAGACAGAGATGGAAACCTCAAAAAACAAACAAAATAGAAAACCAAAACAAACCCCAATAGACCTAAAAGTTTTAAATATAGCTAGGTTGTAAAATATCGGGAGAAAAAAAGAAAGGGGAATCCACAACCCTAACACCTAAATAGAAAACCAAACCAAACCAAATCGAAACATATCTGGTTTAATAGGGTTTAAAGATACAACCACCCCTAACTACGTAATCCACCCCACAAATCCTAGAGGTAAAACCATGATCCCAATGTCAACACAGGCAACAACGATCTCACTACCGGCCTTAGTAGTGCTTATACCCCTAATCGGCGCATTCATCTCCTATATAATCGGTAGGGTTTGGCGTGAAAAATATGGCCATTACACAGCTGCTTTTATCGCGACAATAACATTCATAACCACAGCCCTGATGTATCCATACATCGGTGGTGGAGGTGAAATCGAATACACACTAACCTCACTAACCACGATGTACCCAATCACATTCTACGTAGACTCATTCGCATTCATATTCGCACTAGCAACCTCCTTCATCTGGATGGTTGCAACAATCTACTCCATAACATACGTTAAAAAAGAACACGCAACAAACCGATACTTCCTATTCCTCATACTAACACTCGCCGTCAACATGGGCGTCATAGTCGGAGGCGACCTATTCGTAATATACATCTTTTTCGAACTACTTGCACTCTTCTCACTAATGCTGGTTATACACGAACAAACACGAGAATCATACGAAGCAGGTAAAGTATACTTCTACGTCGGCGCGTTCTGTGGACTAATGTTATTAATAGGGATAATACTACTCTACATGAACACAGGCTCGATGTCGATAGACAGCCGTTTCGGAGAAATCGAAGAGCTTGGAAACCTCAAATACCTTATAGCCGGATTAATGATACTAGGTTTCGGAGGAAAAGCAGGTATATTCCCAGTGCATATATGGCTTCCCAAAGCACATCCAGTAGCACCAACACCCGCATCAGCTCTACTCTCAGCAATAATGGTCAAAGCAGGAATATACGGAATATTCAGAACCACAGGAACAATATTCACACCATCAGACCTCGCAGCAGCCTGGTCACTACCAGAAATAGGATACTGGGTAATCTGGATAGCAATAATCACATCCTTCATCGGCTGGATATTCGCATTATTCCAAGACAACATAAAAACCCTACTAGCATACAGCACAATAAGCCAGATAGGCCTACTCATGATAGGAGTAGGAGCAGCTGCCTACCTAGGATACGAAGGCGGTGCAATGGGATACGCCGGCTCACTATACCACGTAGCAAACCACGCACTATACAAATCAGCATTATTCTTCATAGCAGGAATCATATACTTCCGAACCGGCACCCTGAAAATGAGCGAGATGGGCCAGCTATACAAAAAAATGCCAATAACATTCATACTATGCATAATAGCCCTATTAGGAATAGCTGGAATGCCATTATTCAACGGATACGTAAGTAAAACAATAATACACCACGCATTATACGATGCCTACGCCCTAAACGGAGACCAAGCACTATACATAGCTGAAATACTATTCAAAATAATAGGCGGAGGAACAGTCGCATACTCCCTAAAACTAATAATCTCAACATTCCTAACAGGAAACAAAAACAAAGAAACCAAAGAAATCAAAAAAGCACCAAAACTAATGGCCGTATCAGTTGGAGCAATAGCAACCCTAATAATATTGATAGGGCTGTTCCCAACAACACTACTCCAAAACCTAATAACACCAGTCCTAGAAACACACGCACTAAACCCAGAATCAGTCGCATACGTATCAGAAATAAATGTATTCATAACCGAAGACCTAACAGCAGTCATAACATCATTCGCCATAGGTATCGCACTATACACAGGGGCATACATACTTAAACTTGAAACAAGAAGTTGGCCTAACTGGTTCACAGTAAACAACATCTACAACACAATACTAAAATCAATAACAGCCACATCAAAAATAATAAACACAACAGGAGCAACATTCAATAGATACGTATCAACAAACATCTTCGAACCGATACTAAAATCAATAACAGCACAGAAACAAGAACAAAAAAACTACGACATAGACAGCGGAAGAGGAGTAAGCTTTGCAATATTCCTAATAGTACTAATGTTAGCAATCTACATGATCTACTCAATCCTCATGTTCTAAACCATAATAAAAAAACAAACCCAAACACAACTAAACAAACCAAACTCAAAATGGGATAAAGTTAAAAAGAAAACAATACATGAGGAATAATGTGTTAATTTCCATAAACTTGTAAAACACGATCGGAGTTTCATGGTACAATCGATTCACATCGTTATGAATTCGAACCACTATGGTTAAAAGACCTTCTAAAAGAATGGTCTTAATCAGGAGAGGGTTATTCAATGGAAAAAGAAAAACTAGAAAAAATAAAACAAGCCGAAAAAGAGGCGCTTGAGATAATAGAGAACGCTCAATCTGAAGCTGAAGACATAGTCAGAGAGGCCGAGATGGAGTCCCGGGAAATAATAAACAACGCAAAGACAGAAGCTCGGGAAGAAATAGAGAAAATTAAGCAAGAAGAACTTGAAGAAACAAACAAAGAAGCCGAAGAGATAATTAGTGAAGGAGAATCCAGAGCTGAAGAAATGCTAGAAAAAGCCAAAGATAGCACAGAAAAAGCCGAAAAAGAAGTATTCGAAATACTAACAGGCTCCTAACCGAACTACCCAAACCCAACAAAAAACCTAAAAATATATTGGTGTATACACATGCAGATGGAAAGCGGCGTTGAAAAAATAACAAAAGAGATAACTAACAAGGCAGAGGAAGAAGCAGAACAACTTGTTTCAGAAGCCAAAAAAAGAGCAGAAAACATCAAACAAAACGCTAGAGAAAAAGCCAGCCAGAAAAAACAAGAAATAATCGAAGAAAGAAGAGAAGAAATAGAACAAGAAAAAAGAAGCGTAATGGCAGACGCAAAACTCAAATCAAAACGAGCAAAACTTGACGTTAAAGAAGAACTAATAAACGAAATAATCGAAAACGTAAAAACAACAATTTCAGAATACAGCGACCAAGAAAAACTAGAACTACTAAAAAACCTCATAAAAGAATCATTCATAGAAATAAACACAGATAAATTAACAATAAACTCAAACAACCAAGACAAAGAACTTATACAAGAAAACAAACAACAAATCGAAACAGAAATCTCCGAAAAACTAGACAAACAAGTCGAAATACAGATCGGAGAAACAATAGAAACAGTAGGCGGAGTAACAGCAAAACCACCAGAAGGCTCAATCACAATAGACAACACAATCGAAGAAAGAATCAGGAGAAAAAGAGGAGAGATAAGACAGATAATCAATCGAGTATGCTTCTAAAAACAAGACATGGTTGAAATAAGTGACGAAAAAATCAAACTCACCAAACCAAACACCTCTAACAACCCAGAAAGGTTTAAATAATTGCGAAATTAGTCATAATAAGTCGACACCCAAAAACAACACAAAAAACACAACCAAAACCGAATTTCAACCTAAACATACTCAAAACAAACCAACCTATGGAGGGAAATAATTGTTCTGGCCCAAACGAATGGAAAAAGTGGAGATCGTAACCCTACGTAACTATCGAGACCCACTTATCGAAGAACTGCAGAAAGCAGGCCTCGTACACATAGATGAGGCAACCCAAAGCATACAGGATTTTCCAGATTTCTTCACATTTAGCGATGCAAGTGAAGAAAAAAAGAACTTAAGGTCATACCACCTTAAATCCAGGAGAATCCTCGATATATTTGACAAAATAGAAGAAATAACAACAGAAGAAGAATCCTTCAGAGAAAAAATTAAAAACTTATTCTCAAGCGAAGAAAAAACACAAAAAACAATCGAACCAAAACTGAAAGTAGAAACAGAAGACCTTGACTTTATCGATGAAACAGTAGAACAAGCAAAAAGACTTGAAAACCAGTTAACAGAGTTGGAAAACGAAAAAGAAAAAATCAAAGAACATCAAGCCCAAATCAAACAATACACAAGATTCGACATACCGCTAAGCAACCTCGGAGAAACAAAGTACACCCATACAGTTATCGGTAAAGTCCCTAGAGAAAAAGGAGAAAAACTCCTAGACAAACTACAAACCAACGAAAAAACAATCTGGATAAACATAAAGAAAAACGAAGAAGGCAAAGACACACTAGCAGCAACATTCCTCAAAGAACAAAAAGAAGAAATCCTTGAAACATTCAACGAACACGATGTAGAACTATTCACCCCAAAAGAAAAACCAGAAAAAACACCAAGCCAAATAGTCCGAGAAACCGAAGCATCAATAAAGAAAATCAAAGAAACCAAAACAAACATAATAAACCGAATCACAGAAATGGACAAAACACACCGAGACAAAACAACCAAAATCAAAAAAACACTTGAAGTAATGCTAGACCGAAAAGACGCCCAAGAAAAAATGGGTGAAAGCACAAGAGTATCCATAGTCGAAGGATGGATACCTAAAGAAAAATCCAGGGAACTAAAAGAAATAGTCGGAAAAATAACGAATGGAATAGCATTAACAGAAATCAGAGAACCCACAGAAAACGATGACGTACCCGTAGAACTGGACAACCCATCATACTTCAAAGGATTCGAACTACTAACATCAACATACGCACTACCAAAATACAATGAAGTCGACCCAACCGCCGTAATGGCACTATTCCTACCACTATTATTTGGTGTCATGTTCGGAGACGTTGGACACGGATTAATAGTATTCTTAGCAGGCCTATTACTACTAAAAGTAGCTAAAGGAGCAATAAAAGACCTTGCAGTAGTAATGCTACCACTAGGTTTCTTTGCAATGATATTCGGATTCATATACGGTAAGTTCATGGGATTAACACCCAGCGGTCAAGTCGATATGTTTGGATTCGCTTTAACACCAGCCGACCACGCATTATTCCTATACCCAATAGACGAACCAATTACATTCTTGGTAATAGCCCTAACATTCGGGATAATACACATGACCGTTGGAATGGGACTCGACATATTCAACAAACTCAAACACTCTGTAAGAGCAACAGTAATACCAATATCTAAAATATGGATCCTATTAGGAGCTGCTGGACTCGTAGCCACCTCAATACTTGAATACGGCATGGATCCAATGGCATGGAACATACCACTCTTCTTAGCAGTTCTCATACCACCAGTAATACTACTCGCATTAGGAGAGCTAATAGCAGAAATAGGTCATTTCAACGGTCCAAAAGAAGCAGTAACACTTCTCGGAGAAGGTGCTTTTGAAGCATTCCACGGAGTTCTCTCATTCGTCTCAAACACAATCTCATACAGCAGGCTTTTCGCACTATCACTCGTACACATAGGACTATTCCTCGCACTAGTAGAAGTAGCCGAAGTATTCACATCACTAGCTGGTGGAGGTGCCGTAGGAGTAGCAATAGGTTGGATATTGTTTTACAGCATAGCAACACTAGTAATATTAGCTTTAGACGGAATAATCGTATTCCTACACTCACTAAGGCTACATTACTACGAATGGTTCGAAAAGTTCTACAGTGGAGGTTCAAGACGCTTCATTCCATTTAAACTAAAATAAAAAAAACAAAGGAGGTGAAGATATGGAGATAGAGTTTGGAGTAAACCTAGCAGCATTGCTTGCTATAGCAATACCAGCTTTCGCAGCTGCATGGGCGATATCCAAAGTAGGTGTAGCAAGCGCAGGCGCAATAGCAGAGAACCCAGAAGTAAGCGGTATAACAATTATATACGTAGCTTTCGCGGAAGCTCTAGCTATATACGGACTGTTGATTTCGCTACTACTAGTATTCGGTATTTAAAGAAAACAAAGTGTTTTGAAAAATGAGTAAACAGGTAATATTAAAAGGCATGCTATGGGGCGTAGTGTTTGCGGGCATAGTAATCGCATCCTCTTTCGCCGGACTACTAATCGGCGAAAGGGTTACGTTCCCAGGTATAGGCATCGTAGTAGGAACCTTAACAGGATTCCTAATCACGGTGCTACTATCCTTCAAAGTGTTTAAATGGCATGTCAAAAAAAAGAAAAAAGAGATGGAGAAATAAAGAAGGTGATATGGAGTGGGTAAACCGTAAACCTAAATAAACCGACAAACATGAAAAAACCGTTTTTTAGTATTTACAATTTTAACAATTTTTTAGGGTTCAGTTTTTGTGAAAAAAGTTTGGCCAGCCACCCACAAAGGGTGGTGCCAAACAATCACTCAATAAACATCATTAAATTCGCCATTAGACCTCTATTTTTAAAGGATAAACAAACTAATCAATAACATCAGGTATGTTAATTTCAGATATATGGTTATTATCCAATAAAAAAATAAATCAAAAATAAAAAACAAAGAAATCTTTAAACTAATTAACCCATCTATCTTTCTCTAAGTTAACGTTGAAAAGTTAAGTAACATAAAAACACTAAATTGTTTTTAAATCAATTAAATCAGGTTCTTGTTCTTTATTTCTACAAAAATTATTCTAATAATCATTTTTTAAGGAAAAAAGATTTAAATAGAGTTTATATAGAGATATAACTCTTAATAAACGATTCTATATCTCCCAAAACCGAAAGGTATAAATAATAAATGTTGTCAAATCTATAAACAGGTTTTAGAGTATGCCAAGAGAGGATTTTTTACCCAATATAGATGAAGAATGGTTAGCAAAAGCCGCTACATTATGGACGACACCATTCGCGGACACACCATCGGACCGGGTTATAGTTGACCCGATACTTCTGTCACACGCAGCCACCCTGTTCAGAAAAGACACAAAATATTTCTGGCAGAATCCCGATGAAGCCGTTAGAATGGTTTGTAACGCTTGTGAAATATACGACATAACTCCAGTAGGCCACTACCTATGGGGAGATTACTGGGGACAAGACTATGGAGCCAAACTCAAATACACAGAGAAAAGCCCACCAGTAATAGACGAATACCCATTAAAAGAACCTGAAGACGTCGATAAACTAGAAGTAAAAGGCCCAGAAGAACTGAAAGACGGCCCAACATTCGAAAAACACCTAACAGCCCTCGACACCTGTCTAGATGAATATCCAGATATGTTTGCACCGGTAACACAATTCAATGGAGCATTCGACATAGCATCCAACATGGTTCAAGCTGAACAACTATTAATGTGGTTGATACGAGAACCAGAGATAGTGGATGACCTAGTATACAAAATGGCTGAACACATGGTGAACGCAAACAAGGTCGTTGCAGACAGATACGGAATGAACGTAATGATCGCAGGTTCAGTTGTCGCAAACGGCGACCTACTGAATAGAGATCAAATTGAGAGATTCAATTTCGAACCAACCTGTAAAGCAGTTAAAGATACATTAAAAGCCGGAGCAGGCCCAGGAGTATACTACCACCTATGTGGAGAACACAAAGACGATTGGGACCTATGGACAGATGCACCAATGTCTCCGTTCACCGTATTCCAAATTGGATATGAAGATGGAGAAATATTCCCAGCAGACAAATTAGTAGAAAACTTCGGAGACAAAGCTACAACACTAGGTGTAGTCGACACATCGCTCGTACAAATGGGATCCCCTAGAGAGGTTTATGACCAAGCATCCGAACAACTAAAAAAAGGAAAAGACAGTCCAAGAGGTTTCATACTAGGAACTGCATGTGAATGTCCAACATACTCTCCAGTAGCAAACATACACGCAATGGTGAGAGCAGCGAAAGACCATGGACAGTATGAGAGGTTCTAAAGGGGGTATGAAGAATGATTTGGAAAAAGAAACCAAAATTCGAATTAGAAATGTCAAGTGAAGTAAAAGAACTCGTAGAAGAAAGAGGCCTAGATCAAAAAAGTATAAAAGCAGCAATACAAGAAGGCGAGAAATCAGGACATAAACTAGTTAACAAAGACGATGGATCGATACTGGCTAAAAAAGAAGGCGATAACCTAACAACATACGCAAGATATGAAAAAATCGACGGAGACAAAATGAAGTTAATCTCCGCATATGGACATAAAATGTCTATAGAAGGCCCATCCTCAGATGGAGAAGGAGAAGAAATTGAAGAATGGGTCTGCGAGGCATGTGGTGGAAACGCCGTAGAGAAAAACCTAGATATAAGCTATCTTGGGATCACACGGCCCGTATTAGGAGTATATTGCCCAGACTGCGAACAAGGATACGTGTCAGAAGACCTCGCTGTAAAAACATTACCAACAGCGGCTAACATTCTTGAAGAAAAAAGAGCTTAAAAACTCTATAGAAATAGGGAGTAAGGGGTATAAACACCCCTTGACCCAGTTTATTTTTTTTATAAATCAGTCTTCCAGCGATAGCTAAATAAAAAAACAAAAGCAAAATTTTTAACATAAAAATAAAAAAATACCTAAAAAACCACTATATACAGCTTCACTAAACAATACAATATTATATTATGTTAGATTATAATTAGCCAGTTATTTCTATTTCAATTATGTTCATAGGGTTGGCCTATGGTATGAGGTGTATTTTTTGGTTAAAAAATTAGGAGAATATAGAAGTGTATGTCCTGAATGTCTTGAAGTCATTGTTGGAGAAAAGTACATAGAAGATGGTGAAGTGGTTCTTGAAAAAAAATGCAGTGAACATGGTGTTTTTAAAGCGGTGACATCAAGGAACGCAGATTTTTATATGGATATGGAGGGTTTCGAGGTAGACCGTACTAAACCGACATCTCCAACGACTGAGAGAGATGAAGGCTGTCCAACAGACTGTGGATTATGCGATGAACATGAACAACACACGTGTATCGCAGTGTTAGAAGTCACAGAAAACTGTGATATGAACTGTTCAATATGTTTCGCTGACTCGAAAAAAGGTGGTGAGTACTACGAACCATCACTAGGCCAGATTAGAGATATGTTCCAAACGGTTAAAGATAGGTCGGATGGTAGTTCTTTGGTTCAAATATCTGGAGGGGAACCAACAATAAGGAATGACCTACCTGAAATAATTAGGATGGGACGTGAGGTCGGGATAGACCATATTGAACTAAATACAAATGGTGTTAGAATAGCTGAAGACCCAGATTTTTTCGAAGAAATATGTAAAGAAGGGATAGACTCCATATACCTGAGTTTCGATGGTGTTTCAGATAGTGTATATGAAAAAAGATATGGAAAACCACTTCTTGAAGAAAAAGTCAAAGCGATAGAGAGAGCTGCTGAAGCTGGAGTTGGTGTCGTATTAGTTCCAACCGTAGCAAAAGGCTACAACTACCAGGAAGTTGGAGATATAGTAAATTTTGCAAAAGAACTCATTCCCGCTGTCAAAGGAGTTCACTTCCAACCGGTTTCATTGTTCGGTAGATCACCAACATGGCTAGATGAAGACAGTAGGGTAACGCTTTGGGAAACCGCTAAAGCCATAGAAAACCAAACCCAAGGCGAAATAAAGGTGAAGAACTTCACACCCACCTCATGTCCAAGCGTACACTGCGACATAAGTTGTCTTGCAATCGTAGATGAAAACGATGAGTTCCTTCCATTAACAGATAAAACATTGGGAGCTTCAGGAGAAGTAGGAGACATAGCAGAAAAGACAAAATCTTCCGTAGAAAACAGGTGGAAAGGAAGCAGATGCGGATGTGAATCAAGTCCAGAAGAACTATTAGACATAGATTCAAGTGATTCCTGCTGTGAAGCAGGTGGTTGGGAAGACTTCGTTCGAAGGGCAATGGAAAACTACCTAACGATCTCAATAATGGATTTCCAAGACGCATGGACACATGAAACAAACAGAACAGAAAAATGTTGTATACACGTAGTTGTCCCAGATGGAAGAATGATACCGTTCTGCAACTTCAACCTAACAAACAAAGATGGAGAATCCCTATACAGAGAAAAAATATTCTCAAAATACAGGAAATGATCCAATGAAAGAAGAAATAAAGGAGTTCTACTCAAAAGTCGCGGAAGGAGAGTTCGAAGGATTCACAGAAATAGATGTAAACGAGTCACCGGAGGCTGAAAACGCCTCCAAACACCTTATATCACTTGGATGTGACTACCCCCTTCAAGACATAGAGGTCGAAGGAAACGAAAAAGTCTTGGAGTTAGGGTCCGGAGGAGGAATAAACTGCTTCATAACATCCCAACTAGTTCCAAACGGAGAAGTAGTAGGGCTAGACTTCTCTGGAGAGATGGCGGTTAAAGCACAAAAAGACATAAACGACCTTAAAATCGAGAACATACATTTTGTAGTAGGAGACGCCGAGAACATACCGTTCCAAAAAAACACATTCGACATAATATTCACAAACTGTGTGTTAAACCTAATTAAAAAAGAAAAAGCCATAAAATCTATAAAAAAAATACTTAAACCAACCGGCCATGCATATTTCTCAGAAATAATAGTAAACAAAGACATACCTGGAAAACTCAGAAAAGATATATCTATGGTTGTTACATGTCTAGCCGGCGCCAACACACAGAAAGAACTACAAGAAAAACTAAACCAAAACGGACTTGAAATAAAAGAGACACAAAACAAAGAAAGAATACTATCTATGGAGCCCGAAGGACTCGAGTTCCATAAAGTCAGAATAACAGCAAAACACATAAATTAAGCTAAGCCAGTACAAACTATCTTTCAAACCAAACAAACTACCTCATCATCTCTATTCCAAACCAACTCGTTATTTAAACCAAGTAGTTTTAACTTATTTGGGGTGTGAAGTCCTTTTCCTTATGGAACGAAGGTGGAGTTAGGTTGGGGATGGATCACCCGAACCAATAAAAAAGTTGTTGAGGAAGTTACCTTATGGAGTATGACTATGAATAGGAGTTACAAGTATCGTCCCTACCCTTCAGAACAGGACAAGCAAGAACTGGAAAAACATCTTGAACTGTGCCGACAAATCTACAACCACTTCCCTGAAGAACTCAACGCAGCAGATAATATTTTAGGTAAGGGACTTGCCGAAGTTACGTCTGCGGAGACTGCAACCTCTACAGACAACAAACACCAGATTCAGTTCTGTGATGTATCTGCAAGTTGCGTCATCGAAACAGGAAACCCCTTCCACACCAAGGCATACCCGAGGTATGGTAGTGGGTAGTTTACTATAACCAGTAGGTTTTTAGTTAACAGTGCTAGCAATACATAGGTTTTTAGAGGTAATTTAGTCAATTAGATAACAAAAGTTTAAATAAAAAAAAGCAGATTGAGAATGATGGCAGTTGTTAACAGATATTATAAGTATTAATAAAATTTTTTTGGCCGGGTAATTAAATGAAAGAAACAGGAATCTCTTCACTAGAATTTTCTCTTGGTAGGGTAAGGGCGAAAAAAGCGAAATTAATTTCGCCACAAAAAATGACAGAGATCGCTCAAACCGACACTGTGTCTGAAGCAATAGAGATGTTGAAAGACACAGAGTACAGTGAAAACATATCGAAAGATGAGGACTATTTTGATGTAGATAGAGAACTCAGTAACCACCTTCTTGAAGAAGAAAACAATATAGCGAAATACAGTCCAGAGATACTTAAAAAAGTATTCAGGGAATACATGAACCGATGGGACGTGCAGAACCTCAAAGTAGCATTGAGAGCGATTAAAGAAAAAGACCATGAATACAGAGAGTTCTTAATAAAAACAGATTCAGAACTATACAAACTAATTGACGATATAGCTGAATCAGAAAACTATAAAGAAGCAGCAGAAAAACTCAAAGACACAGAATACGAGTTCCTTGTTCCAATACTACAGGAAATAGACGAAGAACACGATGGACTCATAGAGCCAGAAGTACTGTTGGACCTAAAGCTATATGAAAACATCATGGACAAGGTTACACGCAGCGATACCAGAGTAAAAAAATACTTCGAAAAACACAACCAAAACATCGAAAAATACTTCGGATTACTAGTCGACCGCGTAAACGTTGAAACGGTACTCAGATCAATAAGAGATGAAATGGAGCCAGAAGAAGTCGAGGAATTTCTAATAAACCCATACCAAATAGATATGGACACACTACTCACAATGGCTGAATACGATGAATTAGGAAACGCAGTGCTAGAACTCAAAGACACCTACTTCGAAACACTCGCTGAACTGCATGACTGCGACTGTCCGGAAGTAATAGAAGAAGCATCAATCAAACTCGATAAACTACAGAAAAAAACAGCAATGGAGATATATAGAGACGAACCATTAGGGCCAGGCGTTATACTAGGATATCTAGCACTAAAAAGGATAGAGATACAGAACCTAAGAAAAATATTCACATACAAAAACGCTGGCATAGGTTACGAAGATATCAAGGAGGTCTTGGTACTGTGAAAGTAGCTGTAGTAGCAGATGAAGATACAGTAACCGGCTTCAAACTAGCCGGAGTGAAAGAAGCCTCGGTTGCAAAAGAAGGAGACGAGTTCGAAGACGCTCTATACGAATTAAGTGACGAAATAGGTATAGTGATAACAACAGAAAGAATTGCAGAAGAAAACCGAGAATCACTTAAAAGATTTAGAGACAGACGAGATGTATTCCCAATTATAGTTGAAATACCTGACAAACATGGGTCTACACAATCCCAGTTGCAGGAAATGGTTAAAAAAGCTGTTGGTGTCGAGATAGATCTAGAAGACATCTAAACTAAATAAAAAAAGGAGGTTATAAGATTTCTACTAAAAGTAAAGTGGAATCCAGTGGTGAAGAAGGGAGAATAATTAAAGTTTCAGGCCCAGTTGTCGAAGCCGACAACATGAAAGGAACAGAGATGCACGAGGTTGTTGAAATTGGAGAAATGGGTCTATTCGGAGAAGTTATCGAACTAGACGGCGACAAAGCCGTAATACAATGTTATGAAGAAACATCAGGCGTAGCTCCAGGTGAAAAGGTCGTTAACACAGGCCAACCCCTGTCTGTCGACCTAGCCCCAGGACTAATGAGCTCAATATTCGATGGAATACAAAGACCGCTAAACTACATTAGAGAAGAAGGCGGTGACTTCATACCACGTGGTATAGAAGTTCCCTCTGTAGATTACGAAAAAGAATGGAAGTTCACACCAGAAGTATCTGAAGGAGACGAAGTAGGTGAACTAGATATACTCGGAACAGTACCAGAAACAAAAATAGTTGAACATCGAGTAATGGTTCCCAGAGGAACTCAAGGAGTCGTTAAAACAATAAAAGAAGGGGAGTTCACCGTAGACGAAACAATTGCGGAAATAGAAACCCCAGAAGGAGAAGTAATAGAAATACAGATGCTAAGAAGATGGCCGGTGAGAGAACCAAGACCACAAGACGAAAAACTCAATCCAAACGAACCATTGATAACAGGACAGAGAGTCCTTGACACATTCTTCCCAATGACAAAAGGCGGTACAGCAGCAATACCAGGTGGTTTCGGAACAGGAAAAACAGTCCTACAACACCAAGTATCAAAATGGGCAGACGCAGACGTAATAATCTTCATAGGCTGTGGAGAAAGAGGAAACGAAATGGCTGAAGTACTTGAAGAATTCCCAGCACTAGAAGACCCAGAAACCGGTGAATCACTGATGGAAAGAACAATACTAATCGCAAACACCAGCAACATGCCCGTTGCAGCACGAGAATCATCAATATACACCGGAATAACACTAGCAGAATACTATAGAGACATGGGATACAACGTAGCACTTCAAGCCGACTCAACATCAAGGTGGGCCGAAGCATTAAGAGAAATATCAGGCCGACTAGAAGAAATGCCTGGAGAAGAAGGATATCCAGCATACCTTGCAACAAGACTAGCAGAGTTCTACGAAAGAGCAGGAATGGTAAGACAACAAGATAGAACCGGTTCAGTATCCGTTGTAGGTGCAGTATCACCACCAGGCGGTGACTTCTCAGAGCCGGTAACCCAAAACACGCTCCGGATAGTCAAAGTATTCTGGGCTCTAAGCACAGAACTAAAAGACAGAAGACACTTCCCAGCCATAGACTGGCTAGAATCATACTCACTATACAACGAAGACGTCAAAAAATGGTGGGACCAAGAAATAAAAGACGGATGGCTTGAACTCAGAAGAAGATCACTCGAACTACTACAACAGGAAGACGAACTACAAGAAGTAGTGCAACTCGTAGGGCCAGACGCCTTACCAGAAAAAGAAAGAGTCGTACTAGATGTCTCAAGAATACTACGGGAAGACTTCCTACAACAAAACGCGTTCCACGACATAGACACATACTGTTCACCAAAAAAACAAATGGACATGATAGAAACAATCCTACAGTTCTATGATGTAGCATCAGAAGCAGTTGACCAAGGCGTACCCGCAGACAAAATAGCAGAAATGGAAGTCAAACAAAGAATAGCCCGGATGAAAGAAGTACCAGAAGACGAATTCGAACAAGAACTAACTGACATCCGGAACCAAATGAAAAATGAAGTAGACAAACTTAAAAAGGAGGTTAGAAGATGAGCAAATCCGGAGCAATAGAATATTCAACAGTATCTGAAGTATCAGGCTCCATAATGGTCGTTGAAGACGTATCAGGAGTAGCATACGACGAGGTTGTAGAAGTAGTTGGAAACGACGGAGTGAAAAGAAGAGGAAAAGTACTTGAAGCCGAAGGAGACCGAGCCGTAATCCAAGTATTCGAAGGAACAAGAGGCCTGGACACAAAAAACACAAAAGTACGATTCACCGGAAAAACAATGACAATAGGAGTCTCCGAAGACCTACTCGGAAGAGTCCTAGACGGAACAGGCCAACCAATAGACGGTGGACCTGAAATAATACCAGAAGAAGAACGAGACATATACGGGTCATCAATAAACCCAGAAGCCCGAGAACACCCAGAAGAATTCATCGAAACAGGAATATCCGTAATAGACGGAATGAACACCCTTGTAAGAGGACAGAAACTACCAGTATTCACAGTCTCAGGACTACCACACAACGAACTCGCAGCCCAAATAGCAAGACAAGCAAAAGTTCGTGGTGGAGAAGAAAAAGATTTCGCGGTCGTCTTCGCAGCAATGGGAATAACAAACGAAGAATCAAACTTCTTCATGAAAAGCTTCGAAAGAACAGGCGCACTAGAAAGAACAGTCGTCCTACTGAACCTAGCCGACGACCCAGCAGTTGAAAGAATCGTAACACCAAGAATAGCCCTAACAATAGCCGAATACCTCGCATACGAAAAAGACATGCACATCCTCGTACTACTAACCGACCTAACAAACTACTGCGAATCACTACGAGAAATCGCAGCAGCAAGAGAAGAAGTACCAGGAAGAAGAGGATACCCAGGATACATGTACACCGACCTAGCAGGTATATACGAAAGAGCAGGCCGAATCAAAAACAAAGAAGGAACAATCACACAGATCCCAATGCTCACAATGCCCGACGACGACATAACACACCCAATCCCAGACCTAACAGGATACATAACAGAAGGCCAGATTGTTTTCTCAAGAAACATACACCGAAAAGGTATATACCCACCGATAGACGTCCTACCCTGCCTCTCAAGACTAATGGACGCAGGAATAGGGGAAGGAAAAACAAGAGAAGACCACAGCGACGTCAGCGACCAACTATACTCAAGCTACGCAGAAGGAAGAGACCTAAGAGACCTCGTAGCCGTAGTCGGAGAAGAAGCATTGACAGAAAGAGACCGAATGTACCTACAGATCGCCGACGACTTCGAAGAAAAATACGTCTCACAAGACCTAGACGAAAGAAGAACAATCGAGGAAACACTACAAACCGCTTGGGACATATTCTCCAAACTCCCAAAGAAAGAACTAAAACGAATCGACCGAGACTACATAGCCGAATATTACGAATCAGCAGAAACCGAAGAAACCGAAGAAACAGAGTCTACAGCTGAACAACAATAACGAGGTAAAACAATGTCTAAAGATATCGTTGACGGCGTCCGTCCAATAAGGATGGACCTCCTAGAGATGCGGGAAAGACTGGAGCTAGCGGAAAAAGGACACGACCTACTCGAAGAAAAAAGAGACGCATTAATAATGGAGTTATTCGAAGTAGTCAAAGAAGCCAAAGGAATCCGAGAAGAACTAGAAAAAGAACTCGAAGAAGCATTCCGAATGCTAATAGAAGCCGAAGCCGAATCAGGAGCAGTCAAAATCGAATCATTAACAACCTCCGTCAGCGAAACCGAACTAGAGTTCGACGCCGCAAAGAAAAACATCATGGGAGTAACCGTACCCAAACTAGAAAAACAAGGCAACCCAAAACGAAAATACCGAGAAAGAGGCTTCTCACCAATAGACACCCCACCACAACTCGACGAAGCCGCAGAAAGATTCGAAGAAGTCCTCAACATGATAGTACTAGTCGCAGAAATCGAAGAAAGCATACGACTACTATCAGAAGAAATCGAAAAAACAAAAAGACGAGTAAACGCACTAGAATACAACCTAATACCAAAATTCGAAAACACCGTAGACTACATCGAAATGAAACTCGACGAAATGGAAAGAGAATCCTTCTTCCGACTAAAACGAGTTAAAGCAAAACTAGAAAGATAAAGCCTCACCCGAGGCCCCCCCATATTTTTATTCCCTTTTTTTATAGCCATCGTCAAACCTACTTAAACAGTTAAATATGATTGAAAACAAAGAAAAAAGCACTTAACTATCACAGTATAATATAGATTGAAGATGTCAGGAGTTATCAAAAGAGTTGTTTTAGACGTATTGAAACCACATGAACCAAGCCTGCTAGAACTAGCTACAAGAATAAGCACTACCACAGGCATAGAAGGCGTAAACCTAAGCCTATACGAAGTAGACCAACAGACCGAAAACGTAAAAGTCACAATCGAAGGAAACAACATCAATTTCGATGAAGTACAAAAAATCATCGAAGAAACAGGAGCCGTTATACACAGCATAGACGAAGTAGCAGCAGGAAAACAACTAGTAGAAGAAGTAGAAACACTTCAAGACAGATAAAACCCTACAAATTTTTTTTTTAAAAACCAATTAGGTTTTAGGTTTTCAGTAAAAGTTTTTAGTAAATGTTTTTTTGTGTTTTAAGAGGATGGGTGGTGGAGTTGTTTGAATGCCACCCAAAAAACCATCCTAATGAATCTTTTTCGTGTTTTTTGTTAGGTATGTTATCCTTTGGCCACTCCGAGAGGTTTTAGTTTAACTACTTTTTTGGAGATACCGAGGTTGTGTGCTACGTTTACAACTTTATCTGGGTTTTTATATGCTCCAGGAGCTTCTTCTGCTATTACTGCTCCGTGTGTAGCTTTTACATATATTTTTTGTTTTGAAAGTTCTTTTTGAACTGTTTCACCCCAGTACTCTCTTTTAGCTTGAGACCTACTCATTTTTCTTCCTGCTCCGTGGCATGTTGAACCGAATGTGTTTTCCATAGCGAACTGTGTTCCTCTCAGTATGTAGGATGGGGCTCCCATGTTACCGGGTATCATTACTGGTTGTCCTGTTTCTTGGTAGGAACTTGGTAGTTCTTTGTGGTTTGGTCCGAAGGCTCTTGTAGCACCTTTACGGTGTACTATCAACTCTTTTTTTTCTCCATTTACTGTGTGGGTTTCTTTTTTGGCTATGTTGTGTGCTACGTCGTATAGTGTTTCCAGCTCGGTGTCTTGACCATAGTAGTTGTGGAATACGTCTCTTACCCAGCTGGCTATCACCTGCCTGTTGACCCAGGCGTAGTTGGCTGCGCAGGCCATTGCTGCGAAGTAGTCTTGTCCTTCTTTTGAGTCAAATGGGGCGCAGGCTAGTTGTTTGTCCGGTATATCGATGTTGTATTTTTTTGTTGCTTTTTCGAGTTTTTTTACATAATCTGTGCATACTTGGTGTCCGAATCCACGGCTTCCTGTATGTATCATTACGATGATTTGGTTTTTTGTTAATCCAAATTTCTCTGCTGTGTCTTGATCGATAACTTCATCTACATACTGTACCTCTAGGAAGTGGTTGCCGCTTCCAAGTGTCCCAACTTGGCTGAGTCCTCTTTTTTTAGCTTTGTTACTAACCTTGTTTGCGTCTGCTGTTGTTATACAACCTTCTTCTTCACAGTGAATTACGTCGTCTTGTTTTGCATATCCATTTTCTAAGGCCCAATCTAAACCGTTTTCTAATAGATAATCTAGTTCGTCGTGGCTTAATTTTAATTTGCTTTCTGAACCCACTCCTGACGGTATGTTTGAGAATAATCTGTTTATAAGTTCTTCAACACCGCCTTGAACATCTTCCAGTGTTAGGTTTGTTTTTAAGGTTTTAACACCACAGTTTATATCGAAACCTACGCCACCGGGGCTTATTACGCCGTCTTCAATATCGATTCCTGCCACACCACCTATTGGAAATCCATATCCAAGGTGTGCTTCTGGCATTGCTAGGGAGTATTTTACTATTCCTGGTAGGCACGCTACATTAGCCACCTGTTCGTAGGTGTCTTCTTCAACTATATCCACCAACTCTTCGGATAGGTACATTCGGCCTGGAACCCGCATACAGTTTTTATATTTTTCTGGGATCTCCCATGTTAAGTCGTTAATTTTCATTAATCTATCTCTCTTCATGATAATACCTCCAAACTTACTTGATTAAATATAAAATATACTTAAACATATTGAAATACATTTATTTGTTGTTTAAGTATCTAAGAGAACTTTAATTTCGAAAAAATCGTTTTGTTTAACTGAGAGTCCATGGTATGTTGGGGCTTTAACTTCAGTATGGATTTTATGTTTCTCCATATCTATTTTCTCACCCAAAATACTTCCAGATAGTTTGAAACCATCTTCGTCTCTATCTATGTTTACATCAAATTTGTTGAAAACTATGTTGTTTGCACTGAATAAGAATATCAGTTCGGAAAGCCATTCATATACCAGTTCTTCAATTTGTTGAGCGTGTAAATCGATTTCTATTTTTTCTTCTAGATCGATACGGTCGGTATTTAACATAGCTTCAAATGTTGCTAGTCCTACATTTTCAAATGCTTCCTCGATGGTTCGTCCATATGCGATGAACTGTGCGTCAGCGGTGTGTTCTAAAAACTTAAATTTCTTCATCGATAAACCGTCCATTATTCTACATGAAGTCAGAGTTATATACTTGTGGTGTATATACTCATTTTCGTTTTAGGAAACATGACGGGTTGTGCTCTGGCATAATGGACATCTACAGACCAATAAACCTGGTGTTTCGATGTATTTTTTATGTTCTTTAGATAGCCATGCAGGTGGCATGGATTCTTCGACCTGTGTTTTCATAAAAAGGCCACATTGGTCGCAATAATAAGCTGAGGAAGCTTGAGCCGTTTCGTTATAATCAACAGTTTCTTTAGATAACACTCTTTTTCCTATAGTTAATTGGCTTTTCGCTTGGTTAAGTTTTTGGTGTGAATTTATTTCCTGTAGGTTTTTTTATTGTTTTTGGTTTGTTCATGCTGCCAAATAATAACTCTGTATAGAGAAACCAGTATACCCACGCCTATAACACCGATTAAGAAGGAGTTTATATTGTCTATTAGAATTGAGATGGTTGTTCCTAATAACAAGAATAGTAATATCGTTAAGTATAATGTTATTTTAACTGTTTTTTTATTCAAGATGTATACTTCCTTTTATTATGGTTTTATGGTTTTTTAAGGTATACTTTATAATAGTTTTCATATTGGATTTGGTTGTTCGTTTTGTATAGGTTATTTTTGTTTTTTTTGTTTTAGTGTTTGTTTATTCTATTAAAAGGTATATTTTTAGAGCTTTTAGAGAATGGTTGGGGTTTTTTTGGTTTATTAATTAGGTTGGGGAAAGACTAAATGGTGTTGAAAGCCTTAAATAGTTATAAAGATTTAATAGTCATAGTTTTTGGTTTTTTGGTCGGAGGTTGGTGGTTGTATTGAATAATGTTGAGTTTACCGATATTAAAGATAAAATAGATTTTGAACGAGAGCTTGTTCCTGTAGTTGTGCAGGATTTTGAGGACAATGAGATTTTAATGGTTGCTTATATGAATGAAGAGGCTTTAGAGAAAACAATTGAAGAAAAAACTGCGTATTACTGGAGTCGTAGTCGTCAGAAACTTTGGAAGAAGGGAGAAGAGTCTGGTAATACTCAAAAAGTGATTGATTTATATTTAGATTGTGATGGAGATACCGTTCTGCTAAAAGTGAAACAGAAAGGTGGTGCTTGCCATACCGGCCACTACACCTGTTTTTATAGAAAGTTAACAGATGATGGATTTAAAGAAGTTGAAAGTAAGGTTTTCGATCCAAATATAGTTTATGGAGATTAAAAATGAAGAAGATTGTTCCTGATACAAGTGTTGTCATAGATGGTAGAGTTACAAAGATAATTGAAGATGAAGAGTTAGGGGATTTTGATGAGATAGAGGTTATAATATCTGAAGCCGTAGTTGGAGAACTTGAATCCCAAGCGAATAAAGGACAAGAAATCGGTTTAAATGGAATCGAGGAGATTCAGAAACTCAGAAAACTCCAAGATACAGGCGTAATCAAACTAACCTTCAAAGGTGCTAGACCTAACCTGGAACAGATTAAGTTAGCTTCAGGTGGCGAGATAGATTATTTGATTAGAGATCTAGCGATTGAAGAGAATGCAATGCTTTTAACAAGTGATGTAGTTCAAGCTGAAATTGGTAGGGTCAAAGGATTGGAGGTGAAATACCTACAGCCCGAAACTGAGGACACTGAAACGGATATAAGGCTTATAGATTACTTCAATTCGATGGATAATGTGATGTCGGTTCACATAAAACAGGGCACTAAAGTCAAAGGTAAAGTTGGTGTTCCTGGTGAAATGAAGATGAAGGTAATTGATGACCAGATAATGACTGCAAACAAGGTTCAGAAACTATCTAGAGAGATAGTTGAAAAAGCAAAACGTAGTTCTAAAGGATTCATAGAGTTTGATAAAGGTGGGGCCACTGTAGTACAACTAAGAGACATGCGTATTTCTATATCTCGACCCCCATTTGCCGATGGATTTGAAATAACCGCTGTACGCCCCATAACAAAGGTATCCCTAGATGACTATCGACTATCCACCGAACTAAAACACAGGTTGGCGGAGAAACAAAGAGGAGTATTGCTTGCAGGAGCTCCAGGAGCGGGTAAAAGCACATTAGCTCAAGCAATTGCAGACTACCTGCTTGAAAAAGATTATGTAGTCAAGACAATGGAAGATCCAAGAGACCTTCAGGTATCGGATGAAATAACCCAATACACTTCACTAGAAGGTAGGATAGACCTGACAGCAGACCTACTACTCCTAGTCAGACCCGACTACACTATATATGACGAAGTCAGAAAGACATCAGACTTCAAAGTATTTGCAGACATGCGTCTAGCCGGTGTAGGAATGATAGGTGTAACACACGCAAACAGAGGTATAGATGCATTACAGAGATTAATAGGTAGAGTAGAACTAGGTATGGTTCCACAAGTTGTTGACACAGTTGTGTTCTTGGATGAAGCTAAAATAGCTAAGGTATACGACATAGGGTTCACAGTAAAAGTACCTGCGGGAATGATGGAGAAAGACCTAGCCAGACCGGTAATAGAGGTAAAAAACTTTGAAACCGACGAAGTAGAATATGAGATATATACATATGGCGAACAGGTAGTTGTAATGCCAATCGAAGAATCTGAGACGACAAAACCGGTATGGAAAATGGCAGAAAAACAGGTTGAACGGGAAATAAGAAAATACGTAGGTGGAAACGTAAAAGCTGAAATTAAATCAGACGACAGCACAATAGTCTACGTACCTGAAAACCAGATAGCCCGATTGTTAGGTCGAGGAGGAGAAAACATATCGATGGTTGAAGAAGACTTAGGCCTAAGCATAGATGTCAGACCCTTCTCAGAAATGAAAAACAAACGAACTAAGAACAAATCCAAAGAAATGGGAACTCATAACGTAAACGTCTCAATAAAATCCGATCAAGTAGTATTAGATTTGGGTAAAGAAAAATCAGGCGAAACAGTAGATATCCATGCCAGTGATGAATACCTCTTAACAGCCACTGTTGGCCAAGACGGAACAATTAAGATAAGAAAGGGAACAGCAATCGCCCAACAAGTGATGGAAAGCATAAACACAGGTAAGAAGATACAGACAACCTAAACAAACCAACCAAAAAACCTTGGTGAAACAAGGTAGAATAAACTACAACCCTTATTTTTTATCAAAGGTCCTCGTTAAAGAAAGACCCTACCTTGTATTTTTCACCATTTCTCTCAATCTCCATAAACCTCTTTATCTCTTTAACCCCTAACCCACTTTCATCTTCATGATAACGCTTAATGATTACATTCCATGGGATCATGAAGGCCTGTCGAGGTTTACCTCTTCCTTGTTTAAGTTCGACGGCTAGATAGCCATTTCGACCGCTTTTATTCAAGAAAGTATCTATCCTTTCAACTTGGTTTTTTGAAAAATGTTGAGAAAAATATAGTTTCTTTGCTCCTTTAGCAGTTGAAATCGATTTATTCTCAATCGCTATATAATAGTCAGGTTTTATTGAATCAACCAATATATCTACAAACTGGCTAGAAAAACGATGTTGTTTTCTTCGATAAGCTATAGCCCTAACACCATTTTTTTCAAAATAACTATTGAAACTTTTAACCAAATCCCGTTCAAACTCCGTCAACTCACAATCACCCATTTAAAAATAATCGTAAATCCAATTAATACTTTAACAACAAATCAACTGTAAACATAGTGATATTGTTTAATTGTTCAGAAATAAATGTTTAGAAGAAGTAGAAAAATCCAATTAAAAAATATTGTATGTGTTGTCGTTTTTATTTTGTTGTTAAAGGTTTTGTAGAGAAAAAATGAGTTTTTGATTTTACACCCGCTCTCGGTTTTCGAGCGGGTTTATCAATCTTTTTTAAGAGACTGAATGGGAAATATGGTTTAATTTCCCTGTGGTTTGTTTTTTTGTCCAGGCGCTATGTCTAGTATTCCGAATAATATGAGGCCTGAAGATAATAGCGATGCTGCTATAATTCCTAATTCGACTGGTATTGGCGCTGCGTACCCTATTAAAAACATGCTTATTAGTATTGCGGGTATCGCCGTCAAAAGGAGGTCGTATTTTGTTAGGTTCTCTATGTCTTTATTCAGTCCTTTTGTTTTGTGTATACTGTTGTTTTCCATTGTTATTGCCTCCACTAAGTAATAATGTTTTTATCCAATATAAATTTTATGCAAAAATATATTGTTTATCTAAAAGATAATCAGTATACTGGAGATAAAGGATATTGTTAATATCACTCAAGAATAAACATAGAAAACCGCGGTAACAAACCCGGAAACAAACATCCAAAAACAAAAAGAATAAAACTAAAAGGAAAACCAAAATAGGAAGTGAGGTTACCAATGGTTCAGCCAACTAAGAACATAAAAGTAGACGAAAGCGTACATAGAGAACTAGAAAGATTAAAACGAGAAACAGGAGCGCAAACATTCAACGACGTCCTAAGAAAAGAACTAGGAATAATACCAGGCCCAAAAATAGACAAACTAGCAGCATACCTCCCACAAGAACTAAGACAAGCCGTAAAAGAAATATACGAAATAATAGACCAAACAGGAGACTTCGAAAAAACAGTAACAGAGGAAAACCAAAAAAACCATCTTATCTTCAGCCAAAAAAACGAAGGAAACGAAATAGCCGAAATAGCATTTTCAGAAGAATGGTTCAAAGTCTTCTACAAAGACCAAAGCGGCATGATGTCACTATGCGGGGTAGGTAAAAAAACAAAACAAGATATAGAATACCACACCGACAAAGAAAAAAACGTGACACTGGAAAAACTCCGAAAAAACATAAAAACAAAGATACAAGGATCTAAAAGAAGATGGAGATAAAACAAAAAAACCGAACCCAAACAACATAAAAAACCAACAAAAAAAAACAAAAAAAACTATATTTTTTTTAAATCCATTCCTTATCTCCAGCAAAATAATAAAACTAAAGGAATAAAGAGATAAGGCCCAACAGAGTAATCAAAAATCTATAAAAAAACAATAAGGGATAAAATGTATTCAGACAGGATTAACTCATTACCACCATACCTATTTGCAGAACTCGATAGAGCGAAAAAAGAAAAAGAAAAACAAGGAATCGACATAATAGACCTCGGCGTAGGAGACCCCGACCTATCAACACCAGACCACATCGTGCAGTCGATGCAGAACGCAGTAAACGACCCATCAACCCACAGCTATCCAAGCTACAAAGGAATGAAAGAATATAGAGAAACAGTATCAAACTGGTATTCAAATAGATTTAAAGTAGATATAAACCCAGAAACAGAAGCTATTTCATTAATAGGGAGCAAAGAAGGCATCGCCCACATGCCACTAGCCTTTGTAAACCCAGGCGATAAAACATTGGTCCCAGACCCAGCATACCCAGTATACAAAATCGGCACAATACTCTCCGGTGGAGAACCAGTACCTATGCCACTAAAAGAAGAAAACAACTTCCTACCAAACCTAGATGAAATAACAGAAGAAGACGCCCAAGACGCCAAAATAATGTACTTAAACTACCCAAACAACCCAACAGCCGGTACAGCCAACCAAAAATTCTTCCAAGAAGCAGTAGAATTCGCAAAAGAACATGACATAATAATATGCCACGACGCAGCATACACAGAAATATCCTACGAACATAAACCACCAAGCCTCCTAAACGTAGACGGAGCAAAAGAAGTAGGAGTAGAATTCCACTCACTCTCCAAAACATACAACATGACAGGCTGGAGAATCGGTTTCGTAGTAGGAAACCCAGAAATCATAAAAGGAATCGGAAAGGTCAAAACAAACGTAGACAGCGGTGTATTCCAAGCCATACAGAAAGCAGCAATAACCGCGTTAGAAGGTCCACAAGAATGCGTCCAACAAAGCAACAATACATACAGAGACAGAAGAGACCTACTACTAGAAGGAATACAAACAACCGACCTCGAACCAACAAAAACAGAAGCAACATTCTATATATGGACAAAATGTCCAGAAGGATACAACTCCATGGAAACATCTAAAAAACTATTAAACGAAGCAGGAATCGTAGCAACACCAGGATCCGGATTCGGAGAACACGGAGAAGGATACATAAGATTCGCCCTAACAAGAAGCCTAGGCAGAATAGAAGAAGCCGTAGAAAGAATGGAGGGAATAAAATTTGACTAGACCACACCTAAAAGTTGAAAAAAACCTCAAAATAGATGGAGTCGACACAACCGAACTAGCCAAAAAACACGACACACCACTATACGTAACCAGCGGCGACCGAATAAAACAAAAATACAGAAAACTCAAACAAGCACTACAAAACCACTACCCAAAAATAAGACTACATTACGCCTGCAAAGCAAACACAAACATAAACATACTTAAAATACTAGAACAAGAAGGATGCCACATAGACGCTGTAAGCACCGGAGAGATATACAGCGCATTAAAAGCAGGATACTCTCCAGAAAAAATATTATACACCGGCACAAGCGTAAGCAACCAAGAACTAAAATACGCAGCAGACAAAGGCGTCATGATAAACCTCGATAGCGCACACGAAATGCGTAGACTAAGCGAAATAACATCAACCAAAGTAAGCTTCCGCGTAAACCCCGGAGTAGGAGCAGGACACCACGACCACTGCATAACCGGAGGAAAAGAAAGCAAATTCGGTATATGGGAAGACGACATAATAGACACATACAAAGAAGCAATCGACCTAGGACTAACCCCCATAGGAATACACATGCACATAGGCTCCGGAATACTAGAAGTAGAAAAGTTCCGGCCAGCAGTCCAAAAAATGATGGAGTTAGTAGGGAAAATCACCAACGAAGTAGATATAGACCTAGAATTCATAGACATCGGCGGAGGCCTAGGAATACCATACAAACCAAACGAAAAACCACTAAACATCGATAAGTTCGCCGAAATGGTCACCAAAGAATATAAAAAAGGACTCAAACAACACAACCTAAACCAACCCATTCTAGCCTTAGAACCAGGCCGATACTTAGTCGGAGACTCATCCATACTGCTCACAAAAGTAAACGACATAAAAGAAAACCCATTCCACAGATACATAGGTATCGACGCTGGATTCAACACACTACAAAGACCAGCAATGTATGGATCCCACCACGGAGTCGTAAACGCATCAAACCCAAAAAACGCAGGAAACTACATCAAAAACGCACCAAAAGAAGGAGTAGACCGTAAAGCAGAGATAGCTGGACCACTATGTGAATCAGGAGATATAATAGCACAAAACCGAGAGATAACTGCCAAAGCAGGAGATATACTAGCAATACTAGACACCGGTGCATACGGATACAGCATGGCATCAAGATACAACAGCAGGCCATTACCCGCAGAAATACTCATCGAAAACGGTGAAACAAAACTCATTAGAGAAAGAGAAACACACAGAGACCTACTTTCAAAACAGAAAACCAACTAAAGGTAACCAACATGACAAAAACAATAAAATTCACAAAAATGCATGGAAACGGAAACGACTTCATAATAATCGACGAAATCGATCAGACATTGATACCCGAATCAAAAAAACCAAACTTCACAAAAAAACACTGCAAAAGAAAATTCAACATAGGAGCAGACGGAATACTATACCTACAACCATCAAAAAAAGCCGACCTAAAAATGCGTATATTCAATTCAGACGGAACCGAAGCAGAAATGTGTGGAAACGGAATAAGATGCGCAGCAAAATACACAGTCGAAAACAAAACAAAAAACAACACAGTCAACATAGAAACCAAAGCAGGAACACTAGAGATAGAAACAAAACAAAACAACAAGTTTTGGGCCAAAGTAAATATGGGTAAACCACTCTACAACCGAAAAAAAATACCGGCCAAACACAAAGGCGAACTAATAAAACAAAAAATAAACAACACAAACCATGAAGTAAGCGCCTGCAACGTAGGAGTTCCACACGCAGTAGTTCAAACCAACGACATCGAATCAATCGACATAATGCAAGAAGCACCACCCATAAGAAACAACCCCATATTCCCAGAAGGAGCAAACGTCAACTTCATTCAAAAACACAAAAACAAAATATTAGTAAGAACCTACGAAAGAGGAGTAGAAGCAGAAACACTAAGCTGTGGAACAGGGTCAGTAGCATCTGCAGCAATAGCCAGAAAAACAGGTTTAATAGACAAAAACACAATCCCAGTCGAAACAAAAGGAGGAGAACTAAAAATAATCTTCCAAAACAACACCGCATACATGGAAGGCCCAGCCAAAACAGTATACGAAGGAACCCTAAAAAAATAAAAACAGGTTTCTCACTAAAAAACCCCTTTTTTTTACCTCAACTCAAAATTAACATCCCCCCCATCTTTAGAGCTGGAGAATATCAACCTATCTACAGATTAGAAGGGAGAGTTCCTCGGGGCTCTACCCCGAGGTAGTTCACATATAATCCAATCCATACTATTTATATTGAAATTCTAACTTTTTACCCGATAAACCATCTTCCAAACCGTAAGATCTGGCTGGTTAGGATGTTACGTGCCGGGTAGTATATCTGCTAAAGCAGCTCCAATAGCCATCGCTACAAAGGTAAAAGCACATTGGGATAATGCAACCATTGGTTCACTCCAGTCAACTCTACCCCAAACTGTCATGAGCAATAAAGCACTTAAGAAGGCAATTAAAATAATTCCAACCAACCTTCTAGGTATTACCCCAAAAAACGGATTTTTAATCTTCACTTCCTGTATATCTGTGTAGTAAAGAATTCCAATTACAATTAGAACCCCAAATATAATGGTGCCTATCAGAAATATCGGGTGTTGAGCTATATACTCCCCAATCTCCAAAGTTCCTTCCTCTATGATCACAGGTATCCCGATTAATAGACTGCCTAAAAAAGCTTCAACAATGTCACGTCGATTAAAATCCTCAACTACAACACCAAATATTCTTGGTTTAGATAACTGAATAGCTTTTTCCTTCAAACCCTGTATATGTGTTTTATGCTTTTTAGATTCAACCGAGTCTTCAAGTTTTTCAAACTCCCTAACCAACTCAGTTAAATCTGACCCTTCATCACCATCCATCAATGCATACCTATAAAATAGATTTAAATAAAGTTTTTCAAAAAAAGATAACAAAACCAGGTTTATACAGAAAATTCATCAAGAATCACCGGCCTTAAATATCAATATCAAACCGACAAACAGTACTCAACCTCCAATGATTTATAAGAAGGGTTCCGAAATTAAACAGTATTACCTTATAGGTATACATAAGTATTGCACTAGATACGGTTTTTCAGAAAAAAAGAATTGTGAAGTACGACCTATCCCACGTCTTATGCGATTCAAACAAGGCTAACAAGACTTATCAGAGAGAAATCAAACCACATATAACTAACTACATATACCATGAAAATTTCAAATAACTCTGTATAAACTCAATACCATCCTTTGTGGGTTGGTATTGGGGCCCTTGTATGGAATTTAGATGATTTATCGTAGGAAGGTTGTCGATTAAAAGATTTAGAAATATAGTATATTAAACGCAGAAGAGTTTTTTTGGTTTATAATTTTGGTTTATGGGTCCCACGGAGGTTGTCCGTGGGTTTTATTGTTTATTCGACTTTTTTGAATTCGTCTTTGGGGTATCCGCAGATTGGGCAGGCTGCTGGTGGTTCGTCGAAAACTGTGTTACCACATATCTGGCAGACGTATATGTCTGTTTCTTCGAGGTCTTCGTCGTTTTGAACTGATTCTAGAGCTTCTTTGTATAGGGTTTCATGTATTTTTTCAACTTCCATTGCGTACATGAATGATTCTAGTGCACTGTCCTCGTTTTCTTCTTTAGCTGCTTCAACGAACTCGGGGTACATGTCTTCGTGTTCAAATTTTTCGCCTTCTATGGCGTCTTTGAGGTTTTCTTTTGTTTCTTGGATTTTATCTAGGTTTTCGAAATGGTTTTTAGCATGAACTCTTTCAGCTTCTGATGCGGCCTTGAATAGTTTAGCTATCTGTGTGTATCCATCTTTCTCGGCCTTTCTTGAATAAGCTTCATATTTATTTCTAGCCTGTGATTCACCAGCAAAAGCTTCTTTCAGGCCATCTTCAGTTTTAGTCATAATTGATCGTGTTTATTATTTGTAGCTATATTCATTTAATTTTTTCCGTGATTTTATGGGTTATTGTTATTTTTGTGAGGTGATTTTAACGCCTTTTGTTTTTAGGTTGTTTATCAGTTTTTCAGCCCATTTTAGTTTCTTTTTTTTATTTTTTTCTGCTTTTTCATAGTCGAAACCTATTAGGTGTATCTCTCTTGCTCCAAATTCATGTGCTATATATATTGCTCGGTCTCCATCTGTGAAGCCGCCGTAGTTTATTAGTTTATCTGTGGGTTGGTTTTGTGTTGAACCGATTATGTTTTTTATTTGTGGTGTCCATTTTTCTATAAGTTGTTGGTTGTCTCCATGGGCGTGCACTATTGTTATAGCTCCTTTTTTGTCAGCCTCTAGAATTGAGTTTATGTCTCCGTCTAAATCTGTTGTAACGATGTCTGGAGTTATATTGTGTTCTAAAGCTGTTTTTGTTGCGTTGTCTGCTGCTATAACTGTTTTAATATCTGTTTCATGTTTTATTTTTTTTATTTCTTTTTGTAGTGTTGGTGCGTCTCCGAGTACTATTGTTTTTTCTTTGACAGTTTTCTCTAGTTTTTTTAGGTTTGGTTTTTTCGTTAGTTTTTTTTCTAGTTTTCTTGCTGACGCTCTATCTTCAGCCATCGATATATCTAGATCTTCGGCGATCTCTCTATAGATTGGTAGCCATTCGCTGTAATCCATTTTAATTCATTCCATGTAGATCAATAAAACAAAAAAATAGGGAAAAAATATTTTTAGGTTTTTTATGGGTTTTTATTTTGTTGGTGTTACTGCGATTTTTAGTGGTTTTCCATTTATCTCCCATTGTTTGGTGAGTTTTCCATTGGCTGTGTCTATCTCTAGTTTTTTGGCTCTTGTTTCGTGGGATATGTGGTCTCTCCATTCAGTTATTGATGTTTCTAGTTCGTTGTTGGGTATGTCTATTTGAACTTCTATATATTCTTCTACGTGTAGGTCTAGTTCTTTTCGCATTTCTTGTATTCTTCGTATCGTTTCTTTAGCGTATCCTTCTTGTTTTAGTTTTTCGGTTAGTTCTCCATCTACGTATATTTCTCCGTTTGTGAAACTGGATTTGGAGTATCTTTCTGGTACTTTTGTTTCTTGGTTCACCATGTTCTTTGTTATCTCTATCTCTTCGCCGTCAACTTCTATTGTTTTTGGGAGTTCTTCAGGCTTTATGTTTTTTTCTTTGATAATGTTCATTACTTTTTCTGCTTTTCCTTTGAATTTAGGGCCTATTACTCCCATATCTGGCTGTAAAACTGTCTGTAGTTCTGGGAACTCACTGTTAGGGGTTAGTGTTTCAATTTTTTTAGTGTTTACTTGGTCTTTTATTATTTCATCCATGGCTTCTATTGCTTCGACGATTTCGTTGTTGTTTGGCTCTATTGTTATTTTGTTAACTGGCCATCTTAGGTTTAGTTCTATGAGTTGTCTGGCATGTGATGCTGATTCTATTATTTCTCGAGCAATCTCCATCTGTTGTTCCAGCTCGTTGTCTATGAACTCTTTGTTTTGGGTTGGGTATGTTTCGAGGTGCACAGATTCTTTTCCAAAACTTAGGTTTTTAACTAGGTTTTGGTATATGTTTTCCGTTATGAATGGGGTGTATGGTGACATCACTATGAGTGTTTTATGCATTACTTCGTGAAGTGTTTCGTAGGCTGTGTATTTGTCCTTGTCTTCTGCTTCGACCCAGGTTCGGTCTCGAATCAACCGGACGTACCAACGGGATAGGTCTTCCAGGATGAATGATTTAATGTATCTAGCGCCTTTATGTATCTGACGGTTTTCCATTGCTGTTTTTACATTTTTCATTAGGTTGTTGAGTTTACTGAGTATCCATCTGTCTTCGATTTTTAAGTCTTCTTTTTTAAGGTCTTTCTTTGGTTCGAATTCATCGAGTGCCATGTATGTTGAAGCGAATTTATAGACGTTCCAGAAAACATTTAGTGTTCTCTTCACGTTCTGACATTCGTCCCAATTGAATTTCAGGTCTTCCCATGGTGCACATTCGCTAAGTAGGTAGAGTCTTAATGTATCGGTTCCATATTTCTCTATTATTTCTTCGGGCTGTACTACGTTTCCGACACTCTTACTCATTTTCTTTCCGTTTTCATCTAATACAAAGCCATGCATTAAAACCGATTCATATGGTGCTCTGTCGAAAGCTAGGACACCTGCTCCTAACTGTGAATAGAACCAACCTCTAGTTTGGTCGTGACCCTCTACAATGAAGTCTGCAGGCCACCATTCTTCAAAAGCGTCTTCTTCTTGAGGGAATTTTAGGTTAGCCCAACTCGCTACTCCAGAGTCGAACCAAACGTCTATAACGTCCTCAACCCTCTGCATTTTAAGGCCACAATCATTACACTCTAACTTTATTTTATCCACATGAGGTCGATGCAGTTCTAAACCACTTTCCGGACAATTTATTGATTTTTCTTTTAATTCTTCTATCGTTCCAATTGTCTCTCTAGCACCACAACTACATTCCCAGACAGGCAGTGGTATTCCCCAATATCGCTGACGAGATATACACCAATCCTTGGCGTTTGACACCCAATCTTTAAATCTGGAAGAGCCGGCCCACTCTGGTGTCCAATCCACCCTATCTACTTCACTAACCATTTTATCTTTCAGTTGAGAAACATTAAGGAACCACTGTGTCGTTGCTAGATATATAATTGAAGTATCGCATCTCCAGCAATGTCCATATCTATGTGTGATTTCGTCGCTTGAAAGTAGTAAACCATTTTCATTTAAATCGTCTATTATCACTGAGTTTGCATCTTTAACGTACTTTCCACTGTACTTACCGCCTTTATCTGTATAACGTCCTTCAGCGTTTACAATACTGAATAAAGGCAGCCCCCTCTTTTGACCCATATCAAAATCTTCATGTCCATGGCTTGGTGCTGAATGAACCAACCCGGTTTTCTCAACTGTAACAAACTCTTCTGCAAAAACCGTGTGAACTAAATCAGATTCAAGTTCTTTTTGTTCAGGAACCTGACTTGCTAGTGGGAACTCATACTTTAACCCCTCTAGTTCACTACCTTCAAAAGTCTCTAAAACCTCATAATCCTCATACCTACCTTCTTTTAAAACATTTTCGACAAGTTCTGACGAAACAATCAGCTCTTCCGAATCACCGTCTCTATATGCTTTAACTACAGAATACTCATAATCTGGATTTACAGCCACCGCAAGATTTGACGGAATCGTCCATGGAGTTGTAGTCCAAATAACGATAAACCTGTTTTCCTCACCTTTAACCGGAAACTTAACAAATATCGAAGGATCTAATACCTCATCATACTCAACTTCACTATCAGCTAAAGCAGTTTCACATCTAGGACACCAATTAACAATCCTCTTACCCTTCTCAAGCAAACCACGTTCATCTGCACGTTTAAGAGTCCACCAAGCAGACTCAATATAATTATTGTTAATCGTCATATAGGGGTCATCCCAATCAAGCCAAGCCCCCAACTCCTTAAACTGCTCCGTCATACTCTCCTTATACTGCAAAGCATAGTTCTTACATTCATCCACAAAATTATCTATACCGAAATCCTCAATATCCTGCTTACTCTCAAAATCAAACTCCTTCTCAACCTTAACTTCAATCGGCAGGCCATGCATATCCCAACCAGCCCTATCCATAACAGGAATCCCCTTAAGAGTAGTATACCGCAAAACCGCATCCTTAATAATCTTGTTCCAAGTAGTTCCTAAATGAATCCTACCCGTAGTGTACGGCGGTCCATCAACAAAATAAAATCTCTCCTCAACATCAAGATCCCTCTTCCTCGACCGCTCATACACATCATTCGCTTCCCAAAACTCCCTGACTCTCCCTTCAATCACTTCAGGATCGTAATCCAAATCTACTTTATCGATCATACTTACACTCCAAAAACATCAAAACAATAAATCACAACACTCAAACACACCAAACAATACAACAAACTGAACTTAATCAAACTGAACTCATCAATACACTGCTAGCCAAATACATGGTTGAATAACTGTCAACCCATATAAATTAAATCGAAGGCCTTAAAAAACACAGGCCATAACATAACACTTCACCAGAAATAGGAACTCAAGAAATATTATATTTACCACTAAAAAAGAAACAAAAAACTATATCCAGTTTGGTGTTTTTTAGTAGCTGCTTAATCTACCTAATTCTTTTCCATTCTTCAATATTCAAAGCAATTCAAACTGTATTGTATTGTTGAAAAATGATATTTTTATTTTGAAGTTGTATATTAAATGAAATGGAATCTATATCTTCTTTTTTCTAAAAACAGAAAACCAACATCACTACCTAACAAACTTACCAAGAGATTACGTTGATTACACTATTTTTAACTACTAATTTCTTTGATCCATTCTTCGACTTAATATAACGTTTATTTTTGTTTACAACTTTTCTAATATTATCTACTTTTTGTGTAACAGTTTTTTGGTAAAGGTATTTTAGAGTTTTTTTATAGCTAAGTTTTTTATGTTATAGGGTAGTTTTTTTTCATGGTGTTTAATCGATATGAAATATGAGATTAAGGGTACTGTAATGCCTTTTGTAGAGCTAACGTTAGATAAGGGTGAGACTGTTTATTCTGAAACTGGAAATATGAAGTGGATGGATTCAAATGTGAATATGGAAACTAAATCGATGGGGGGTATCACTAAGGCTTTGAAGAGAAGAATTTCTGGTGGTGGAACCTTTTTAAATTTCTTTGAAGGCTTAGAGGATGGAGCTAAAGTTTCTTTTGGCCATACATATCCCGGTAAGATATTGGAGGTAGATGTTTCTGAGAAAAGTGTTTTGTGCCAGAAACGATCTTTTTTATGTGCTGAAGAAACTGTAGATTATGATGTGGCGTTTCAGAAAAAAGTTGGGACTGGTTTTTTCGGAGGCGAGGGGTTTGTTCTCCAAAAACTATCAGGAGAAGGTGATGCGTTTGTAGAGATTGATGGAGAATGCCACATAGTGGAGCTTGGTCCTGGCGAGAAAATTAAAGTTGAAACTGGGTCAGTTGGTATGTTCGAAGAAACAGTTGACATGAGTATTGATCGAGTTAAAGGGGCTCGAAACATGTTGTTTGGTGGTGAAGGAATGTTTTTAACCACCCTTGTTGGACCTGGAAAGATATGGCTACAGACAATGCCTATCCAGAATTTAACAGCAGAAATGTCTAAATACCAAGATTCTGGTTAAATAACTGTTTAATCAAACAAGTAATAGGTTAAAGGGTGTTAAACACTAAACACCCTGACAACCTTGATATAAAAAAATCTAAATCAATCTATCTATATAGAGGTTTAAGATAGATTTACTGATTAGGGTTAGGGTTCTAAAAAAGAGTTGCTATTGATTACTGGGATAGTGCGAGAGTAGTTGTGTTGTTGTTTTTTTATCCATCCCGGTTTGGGATGGATTTTTTGTTTTTTTAGTTGATTATTTTGGCGTTTACTACTCCGTCTTGTCCTGGTCTGTTTGTTACTTTTGCTTTTCCTTGTTTTGTTTGTATTATTGCGCCTTTTGTTATTATGTCTCTTCTTACGTAGTGTGGGTTTGCTTGGTTTTCTGTTACTTCTTCGATTTCGGTTTGGTTTGTTTCTCCTGTTTCTGGGTTTGTTACGTTTGCTTTGTTGGTTTTTAGTAGTCTGGTTTTGTTGTCTCCACCCATTGTTCGTATTTTTTTGGTTTTTTCTTCGCCTACTTGGGTGGGCATTGGTTCTGAACCGAGTTCGTATTTTCGTTTTTTTCTTTTTGGTCTTCTTCTTCCACCGGATTGTCTTCTTTTTGATTTATGGTGATATAATGCCATTTTGTTTCCTCTTTTGTATCTTTTATTTTATTTTATTTTATTTTGTTTTTTTATTTTTTATTTTGTCTTGTTTTTGTGAGTCTGGATTGGTATCCGTGGTATTTGAGGGCTCCTTCTGCGTCTTTTTGGTCTATTGTTTTGTCATCGAATGATACGAGTTCTTTTGAGTATAAGGCGTTTTTGGATTCTCTTGCGACTACTTGTATTGAGCCTTTGTATAACTTTAATTTAACTGTTCCATTCATTTGTTTTTGTGTGTTTTTGATGAAGGCTTGTAGTGAGTTGTATAGTGGTTCGTATAGTAGTCCGTTGTATGCTAGTTCGGCCCATTCTTGGTCTACTGTTTTTTTGAATTTTAGTTGTTTTCGTGTTAGTACTAGTTTTTCGAGGTCTTTGTGGGCTGTTATTAGTGCTGTTGCTGCGGGGTGTTCGTAGTTTTCTCTTGCTTTTAGGCCTAGTATTCGGTCTTCTATCATGTCTACTCTGCCGACTCCGTGTTTTCCGACTTTTTTGTTTAGTTTTTGTATTAGTGTTACGGGGTTGTGTTTTTCGCCGTTTATTTTTGTTGGTGTTCCGTTTTTGAATGTTATTTCTAGTATTTCTGGTTTGTCTGGGGCTTTTTCTGGGTTTTTTGTCCATTGGAATATTTCTTCTGGTGGTATGTAGTTGGGGTTTTCTAGTTTTCCGCCTTCTATGCTTCGGCTCCATATGTTTTCGTCTATGCTCCATTTTTTTTCTTCGAAGTCTACGTTTAATCCTCTTTTTTTGGCGTATTTTTTTTCTTCGTCTCTTGTCATGTTTAGTTCTCTGACTGGAGCTATTATTTTGGTGTTTGGTTGTGAGTGTATTCTGTATGTTGTTTCGAATCTGAATTGGTCGTTTCCTTTGCCTGTGCATCCGTGGGCTAATGCGTCTGCGTTTTCTTTTTTGGCTATTTCGCATACTTTTTTAGCTATTAGTGGTCTGGCTATTGCGTGTCCTAGGTAGTAGCCTTCGTAGCTTCCATTTGCTTGTATTAATGGGTGTAGGTAGTTTTCTACGAATTCTTGGACTGCGTCTATTTCGTAGTGTTTTACGTCCATTTGTTCGGCTCTTTCTTTTGCTTCTTTTAATCCTTCTTTTGGTTGTCCTACGTCAACCGTTGCTGTGATTACTTCATCGTACCCATATTTTTCTTCTAGTAGGGGTACGCAGACTGATGTGTCTAGTCCTCCTGAGTATGCGAGTATTACTTTTTTCATCTTAGTTTTCTCCTATTCCTTTTTGGTAGTTGTTTATTGATTTTGTTATTATTTCGCCTTTGTTTATGGCTTCGATTGCGTCTGCAGCTGCTTTAGCTGCTTGTATGTTTGTTATGTATGGTGTTTTTAGGTCTACGGCTGCTCTTCTTATTTTGTATCCATCGTTTTTAGGTTGTTTTCCGGAGGTTGGTGTGTTTATTATTAGGTCGACTTTTCCTTTACGGATCCAGTCTACTATGTTTGGTGAGCCTTCGCTTACTTTCTGTATTGTGTCTATTTTTATTCCTTTTTTACGTAGGTATTTGGCTGTTCCTTTTGTGGCTACGAGTTTTAATCCGTATTCTTCGAATTTTTTTGCTATTGGAACCATTGGTTCTTTGTCTTCGTCTTTTATTGACATGAATACGGTTCCTTCTGTTGGTATTTCGTTTTCTGCTGCTATTTCGGCTTTGTAGAAGGCTTTTCCGAATTCATAGTCGATTCCCATTACTTCACCTGTTGATTTCATTTCAGGTCCTAGTACTGCGTCTACTCCAGGTAGTTTATCGAAAGGCATTACTACTTCTTTTACTGCTACGTGTTTTATGTCTTCAACTTCGTCGTATCCGAGTTCTTTGATGGTTTTACCCACCATTGTTTTTGCTGCGATTTTTGCTAGTGGGATGCCGGTTGCTTTGCTTACATATGGTATTGTTCTACTTGATCGGGGGTTTGCTTCGAGTAGGTAGACTTTGCCGTCTTTGACAGCCATCTGTATGTTGATTAGACCTATAACCTCCAGTTCTTTTGTTATTTCTCGTACGTATTTCTTTATTTCATCTATTGTTTCTTGTGATATGGATTGTGGTGGTAAAACACATGCTGAATCTCCTGAGTGTACTCCGGCTTGCTCGATGTGTTCCATTACTCCGCCTATGAGGACTTCTTCTCCATCTGAGACTGCGTCGACGTCTATCTCTATTCCGTCTTCGATAAACTGGTCGATAAGTATGGGGTGGTCTGGACTTACTTTAACCGCTTCTTCGATATACTCTTCTAGTTCTGCGTTGTCGTGAACTATCTCCATTGCTCTACCGCCTAATACGTATGATGGTCTTACAAGCAATGGATATCCGATTTTTTCTGCAACCTCTAAAGCTTCTTCTCTTGATGAAGCTATTCCACTTTCAGGTTGTCGTATATCCATGTTTTTAAGTAATCTGTTGAACCGGTCTCTATCTTCGGCCATATCCATTTTTTCAGGGTCTGTACCGTATATTTTGGTGTCCAATCCTCTTTCTTCTAATTCGTTTTTTAGTTCTACGGCTAGGTTTACGGATGTTTGGCCACCGAATTGAACCATGACTCCATCTGGTTTTTCGGTTTCAACAACGTTCATTACGTCTTCAAGTGTTAATGGGTCGAAAAATAGGTTGTCGCTTGTGTCGTAGTCGGTTGAAACGGTCTCTGGGTTGTTGTTCATTATCATTGTCTCGATGCCTTCTTCTTTAAGTGCGGAGATTGCGTGTACACAGCAGTAGTCGAACTCGATTCCTTGTCCGATTCTGATTGGACCGGCACCTAGTATTAATACTTTTTCTTTGTCGCTTTCTCCTTTGGATTCATTTTCTTCTTCGTATGTTGAGTAGTAGTAGGGAGTTTCAGCTTTGAATTCGGCTGCACATGTGTCGACCATTTTGTATGTAGGGGTTGTCTCTTTGTTTCTATGTTCACGTACTATTTTTTCATCTACTTCTGCTATATCTGCTATCTGTCTGTCGGTGAAACCGAGTTTTTTGGCTTGTTGTATGCAGGATTTCCAATCTTCTTCAATTGTTTTTTCAAAATCCTGTATATTTTTGATTTTGTTTAATACGAATGGGTCGATTCCAGTTATTTCATTGATTTTTTCAACTGTGAATCCGTTTTTGAGAGCGTCGTAGATGGCGAACAATCTTAAGTCGGTTGGTGTTTCAAGGTATTCAGTTATTTCGTCTTCCTCTTTGAATACACGTCTTTTGTTCGGTTTTAATCCGTCTTCTCCGATGTCGAGTGATCTAACTGCTTTTTGGATGCTTTCTTCAAGTGTTCTGCCTATTGCCATTACTTCTCCAGTTGCTTTCATCTGTGTTGACAGTGTTCTATCGATATCTCTGAATTTATCGAATGGCCATCTAGGGATTTTAACTACTGTGTAGTCAACTGTTGGTTCGAATGCGGCTGGTGTTGATTTTGTTACGTCGTTTGGTATTTCATCTAATGTCATGCCTATGGCGATTTTAGCTGATACTCTTGCTATTGGATATCCGGTTGCTTTGGATGCTAGGGCTGAAGACCTGGAGACTCTGGGGTTTACTTCAACTATTTTGTAGTCACCTGTTTCGGAGTTGAATGCGAACTGGATGTTGCATCCTCCTTCGATACCGAGGGATCTTATTATTTTTATTGCCGCTGTCCTCATTTTTTGGTGGTCTTCGTCTGATAGTGTTTGGCTTGGAGCAACGACCATGGATTCACCTGTGTGCACACCCATTGGATCGAAGTTCTCCATGTTAACTACTGTTAAGCAGGTGTCGTTTGCATCTCTCATAACCTCGTATTCCATCTCTTTCCAGCCAAGAACGCTTTCTTCAATTAAAACCTGGTCGATTCTTGATAGTTTTAATCCACGTTCAACAATATCTTCAAGTTGTTTTTCGTTTTTAGCAATACCTCCACCAGTTCCTCCTAGTGTGTATGCTGGTCTGACGACGATGGGTAGTCCGAGTTTTTTTGCAGCTTCTTTAGCTTCTTCTATTGATTCGACAGCTTGGCTTTCTGCGACAGGCTCTCCTATTTCATTCATCATCTTTCTGAAACGCTCTCTATCTTCACTGTCGTAGATAGTTTCTATAGGTGTTCCTAAAACCTCTACGTTGTATTCATCGAGAACACCGGCTTCTGAGAGCTCGGCTGTTAAGTTTAATCCGGTTTGTCCTCCAAGACCTGCTGCAACTCCATCTGGTTTTTCTTTTTCAATTATCTCTTTAACAGATTCAACTGTTAATGGCTCTATGTAGACTGAGTCAGCCATCTCCGGATCTGTCATTATGGTGGCTGGATTCGAGTTTACAAGAACTACCTCTATCCCTTCTTCACGAAGAGCTCTACATGCTTGTGAGCCCGAGTAATCGAATTCAGCCGCCTGTCCAATCTGTATAGGGCCACTCCCAATCATTAAGACCTTATTAATATCTGATCGCTTCGGCATTTTAACCCTCAATAATTTTATAAATTTTATTTAAGAACAGGTCCTTTGTGTCTCTTGGACCTGGATATGCTTCTGGATGATATTGAACACCGTATATCTCTTGTTTTTTAGATTCAACCGCTTCTACTGTACCGTCGTTAGCGTTTGTCTGTGTAACTTCTAAGCCGGTTCCATTGAGACTTTCCTTATCTATTGCAAAACCGTGGTTCTGAGACGTAATGTGAACTGTACCTGTTTCATGGTCTTTGACTGGATGGTTACCGCCTCGATGTCCAAAACTCATTTTATATGTATCTGCTCCAACTGCAAGCGAGATGATTTGAGTTCCAAAACAAATACCAAAAACCGGTATCTCTCCAACAAACTCTTTAACCAGATTTATTGGGTTTTTAGCCATCTTTGGATTGCCAGGTCCATTTGAAACAAACAGTGCTTCTGGATTGTACTCCCGAATAGTTTCACTAGAACTATCAGCTGGAAAAACCTTCAAATCAAAACCATGTTCGCTCAATCTATCTAAAATACTTTTCCTGACACCACAATCTAAAACAGCGATTCTAGAACCATCCCCCTTGACTCGATAACTTTCTTCACAAGTTACCTGGCTTACAAGATCTAGGTCCTGTATGTCTGGAGCTCCTTTAGCATACTCAACAACCTCTTCAACGCTATAATCCCCAACAGCGACAGCGGCTTTAAGAACCCCTCTCTCTCGAGTTTTAATCGTCAACATCCTAGTGTCTATTCCCTCTATTCCAGGGGTATCCATATCCTTGAGGAACTCATCCAAACTAGCCTTTGAATCTCTGTGAGAAGGCTTTTCACAAGCTTCTTTGACTACAACAGCTTCAGCACCCACTTCATCAGACTGAATCGATTCGTAACTCAAACCATAATTACCAACCAATGGATAAGTGAACATCAATAGCTGTCCTTTATATGAAGGGCCGGTCATAGCCTCCTCATACCCAGTAAAAGAAGTGTTGAAAACAAGTTCACCCCGAGCGAGTCCCTCAGAACCTAAAGCCTCGCCCCTAAAAACCGTGCCATCTTCCAAGGCAAGAAATGCATCTTTCATACTGATTGCCCCAATTAGCAATACTAAAAATTTTTCCTATGAACTTGTATCTAGACCCTTAAAATCCTTTGGTAAACAAATACAAAAAAACACCGAAAAACCAAGAAACAGAAAAACCAAAAAAACCAGAAACCAACCAAAACCCAAAGACCCAAAAAAACATAAATACCTCCCTAACTAAAACCAAAAAACCAAAATAAAAAAGAAAGGCTGAAACCACCACCTCCTATCTCTCGAAACACCCCTAGTAATTCAAGAAAAAATCAGGGTGAAATGAACTTAATCATCGGATGGCTTATATCGTTATTGATAGACACGTTCAAAAGAAGTGGTGTAACAGCTTCAGTCAATCTAGATACAGATAAATCACCACCATCCAACCCTCTCATACCATCTATATCATCAATTAAATCAAAAACAACCATTTTTGCATCGTTTTCCCCACAAACAATTACATCACATTCAAGCGGGTTATCAAACTCATACAAAGGCTTAGCCGGAACCGTGTGAAAAGCAGATACAACCCTAACTCCTTCTGGAGTCGCATTATCAATATCTAATGCAGCGCAACAATCATCACAACCAAACTGGCCTTCCGACTTAAACATAGGGACAACTGGAGAAATCAAGACCTGATCATCAAACACACTGCTAAGCGACTCCATAGTCTCAAAAACCGATTTATATGGAATACAAACCAAAACCACATCACTGTTTTCAACAGCAAACCTATTATCACCACCACTAATCTCATGCTCATACCCAGCTTCATCAAGAAGCCGGCTGTACTCCTCAGCAGCTTCCCTACCTCGACTTTCATTACGAGACCCAATAAATATCTCATGGTTACTGCCTTTCCCCCACCTGAGTGCAAGTCCTTTACCAATATGTCCAGTTCCACCTACAAAACCAATCTTCATAAAATCACTAAAAAAATTTTTTACATACTATTCATCTCTCCAAAACAATAAATCTAGACAACAAAAAAAACTCTAGACAACAAAAAAACAACCTATTTTTCAAAACCAATCAAACTTTACAAAACAAAGTAACTAAAAAAACTCTAAACTAACCTACCACACAATAAACCTAAAAAACAACAACAAAAACCAATAAACCAAAAAAAAACACCAAAAAACACCAAAAAACACCAAAAAACAACAATAAACCAATAAAAACCAATAAAAACCAACAAAAATCAATTTAATTCTTTTCAAAACTATAAGAAGTTTTATTAAACATAGAGTACTACTAAACATCGTGAAGGGCTATTATCTTGCTCTGAATTTTAATGAAACTGTTTTTTTAAAGGAGGATTTATATTGACAGACTCCCATGACCAACCTAACTCTAAGGGGGATGAGGGGTCTCCCTCTATTATAAAAAGAGAATCTATTGGAGAGTATGAAGAAGATACCAAATGCATTGAATGCGGTTCTAACAAACTCTCAGTAGACCATGAGAGAGCCGAACTTATATGTGAAAAATGTGGTTTAGTAGTAAACGACGAATTTATAGATACCGGACCAGAATGGAGAGCATTTGACAGCTCAGAAAGAGAAAATAAAAGCCGAGTGGGAGCACCCATGACATTCACAATACACGACAAAGGTCTATCCACAATGATAGACTGGAGAAACCGAGATTTCCAAGGCGGCAGCATATCATCAAGTAAAAGAGCAAAACTATACCGAATGCGCAAATGGCAAAAACGAGTCCGAGTAAGCAACGCAATGGAAAGAAATCTAGCCTTCGCATTAAGCGAACTAGACAGAATGTGTTCACAACTAAAACTACCTCAAAGCGTAAGAGAAGATTCAGCAGTCTTATATAGACAAGCAATAAAAGAAAACCTCATAAGAGGAAGAAGCATAGAAGGCGTCGCAGCATCAGTAATATACGCATCATGCCGCCAAAGAGACGTACCAAGAACACTAGACGAAATAGCCGAAGTAGCAAGAGTATCAAGAAAAGAAATAGGCCGAACATTCAGATTCATATCCCGCGAACTAGGATTCAAACTACTACCAATCTCACCAAAAGATTACATACCAAGATTCTGCAGCGAACTCGAACTATCAGAATCAGTAGAAAAAGTAGCACACGAAGTAATAAACGAAGCAATAGAAAAAGGACTAGTAAGCGGTAGAGGCCCAACAGGCGTGGCAGCATCAGCAATATACATATCCGCATTAAAATGCGGAGAAAAAAGAACCCAAAGAGAAGTCGCAGAAATAGCCTCAGTAACAGAAGTAACAATAAGAAACAGATACAAAGAACTCGCAAAAGAACTAAACATAGACCTACCTCTGTGACATCCTTCCCAACTTAAAGACCAGGGTGTTCCGTAAAATTTCAGTGTCTCGATACATTTTAATTCTCTGTAACATTGCCAAAACACCACTCTCCACTCCCATGTTGATTTCAGGCACAGGCCTTCCTATATATTAAAAACACCGTTCAAACCAACATCAAATTAAAGCTCCATCAATTTATGGCATGTGAAATGCACCGGAATCTCCTTCTTTTTAAATTCAAATTCTTCTCTAAACTTTTTAGCAATCCCAATCCTTAAACGGTTATCTTTAATTTGGAACATTTGTTTAGAGAAGTAAAGTAAATAGAATCCATTCTTACCACGATAGTTCGGTTAAGGTATCTTGTTAGAGTCATGATTTACCTTCTCTAATTTTCTCCAACAGCTTGAAATAAGATCGAAAGTATTTGTTAATTTTTCATAGTATTCTGCCCTACCTTATAAGGTTAGTTTTGTACTTCCAACTTTCGTTTTTTAATCTCTCCGATGCGTTGTAGTAGTTTAGATATCCACCTTTATTGAAAAAATACTGATCCATCTCTTGTAACGTCTCGTTGTATGGATTCTTAGATAGAGGATATAGGCTACTAACTATCGCATAGTCCTTTTTTATTGGATGAAAAGATGTAAAACCTCTTCCTTTAGGTTGGGGAAGATTTCAATAAGTGATTTCTCTATCTATCAAGCTGCATCCAATCTATAAACGAATAGTTTTTAAACCTTAAATTAAGATCAAAAAATAACACCAAAAAAACAAACTTAAACACACCTTAAAAAAGATGATATAAAAAAACAACGAAATCTATAAACTAACAAACTATAAACTTAGAATGTGAATGCAAATGCAATCAAGCCGAAAAGACCAGCAATTAAAGCAATTACAACCCAAACAGCAGTTGACTTTAGATTCTGAAGCTCTTTCTCCAACTCCTCAACATCTTTAATATCATCCATATCATCTTCCATCCAAACACCAAATTGAAATAAACCTCAAACGACAAAAAAACATCGAAAAACCAAGGAACAAATAAAAAACCTACAGAAACAAAAATGTAAAAACATCAAAATACCTAAAATATATCAAACCATAACTACAAAAAACCATAAAACTCTAAATATGGCATAGAAACTCTTATTCAATTTTAAAAGACCTGGTTTCCAAGGTGTATGAAATGATGAGTAAATTTTTAAATGGTAACCAGATCTTGAATAAATGCTTCACACCAATAAAGCATCCACATATTGATTATTTGTGGTTTAGAATTTATACCTTTCTTTTTTGATAAGGAATAAGTTTTTTCCAGAAAACTTTTTTGAAGTAAAATATCTTTATCTAAGAGAAGTAATTAGGTGTGAGGGGAGGGGTTAGATTGTTTCAAACGAAACAATTCTAAAATATAAAATTAATGGTTTTGGTTCAGAGGGTTTCAGAGGATTTGATTTTAATGAAATTCAATTCATATAAAAATTATCTTGAAATCACGGGTAGTTTCAAAGTTTTAAGTTCTGCTCCACTTAACGGTGGATTTTGTGAATGCAATAAAATAGTTAATATAAATGTAGATGGTAGTCAATGCAGTAACGATAAACCGATTTCCGATAGTTTCACAGAAATCCTTGATTTAAATGAAACAAATCTAGACAGTATTGTTGGTTTCATGACAGGTGCAGATGTATCTAAATTTTACCAAGGATCTGCAGATATCGACATTGGTACAGTCCATATCTGGATTACAGCAGGCATTGGCAGCAGTCTAGAGAAGGATACCAACACTATAAACATAATTCTCGTTACAGATATCAATTTAAGCCAAACAGCAATGGCAAACCTATTCATAGTAATAACTGAAGCAAAGTCAAATGCACTAAGATACCTAGAGATAACACACGATGGAGATCTAATTACCGGAACTCCCACCGATGCTATCGCGGTAGCTAAAAATTCAAAAAAAGGCGATATAGTCAAATATTCAGGTGTCGCAACCCCTTTAGGTAAAACAGTATATAGCTTGGTAGAAAAAGGAGTTATTGAGGCATTAGAAAAACAAGAAGGATACTCAGTCAACCGCCCTATACTACATAAACTAAAAGAAAAAGAAATAAAAATCGAAGATATGACAGAAGCAGCATTCAGTCTATATGAAGGCGGACAGTATTCAGAAACCGAAAAAAAAGCCTTTCAAAATTTATTAAAACAAAAATGTAAAGATGAAAACATCAAATCACTAATAGAATCAGGAATGTATCTCGGAAGACGAGCAAAAATACAAAACAAAAAAGACCAAGCATACATCGTAGCAGACGAACTAATAGGCATGGAAATAGCCCAATACATTGGAGGTAGAAATGCCCTATTCAACTTCGTTCGATATGACAAAGAAAAACCAGGAATATTAAAAAAACTAGACAACAACGACATATTTTTAGATGACGTAATCGGAGGATTAATAGCTGGATGCATGACCCGAGTTTATGAACAAAAATAAAATAAAATAAAATGAAAGTAAAGGAAATTAGTTGAGATGTTATTGGATTTAATTTTTGTCTTTTTTAATTCAGGGTTGATTTCTTCTCTTTTTTGGGAAGGATGTCATAAATAAATTTTAAATGTAATATATTTGGATAGAATGAATTCGATTTATTTTGAAACTTATGGTTGTACTACTAATCGAGCCGATACAGATGTTATGAAAGGTATAGTAAGGGCGTCGGGATATCGGTTAGTTGAGTCTCCTGATAAAGCTGATTATGTAGTTGTAAATACCTGTACGGTGATTGATAAAACCGAAAAAAGAATGTTGAGACGTATAGAGGAATTGAAAGATAAAAATATTATTGTTGCTGGGTGTCTTGCGTCTGCTCAACCAGGTTTAATCAAAGATATAGACAGTCAGATAAACCTTCTTCCTCCAGAAAGGGTTGGAGATATCTTGGAACATTTAGATGGTGGTGTTTGTTTTGAAAAATGGGTTGCACCGATGGAGGTTGATGGGGTTATTGGTAGAATTCAGATTGCTGATGGTTGCAAGGGCAGTTGTTCTTACTGTATAACAAAAAAAGCTAGAGGAAGTTTAGAAAGCAGTTCTATACAAGAAATATTGAATCGAGTAAGGTCTCTGGTTGGTGAAGGGGTTAGGGAAATTCAGTTAACGGCTCAAGATACTGCTGCATATGGATTGGATATCGATAAAAACCTACCAGAACTCGTGGAAAAAATAATAGATATAGAGGGGGATTTCAAAATAAGAGTTGGGATGATGAATCCTTTCAATACAAAAGGAATTGAAAAAGAAATAATCGATATGTACCGCCATGACAAAGTATACAACTTTCTTCACCTACCACTACAATCAGGTTCACCAAAAATATTGAAAAAAATGAATAGACCATACTCACCAGATTATTTCCTGAACCTTGTGGATAGTTATAAACAAAAGGTTGGTGGGTCATTCTCCACAGACATAATAACTGGTTTCCCGGGGGAAACCAAGGAAGACTTTCAAAAGACAGTTGAAATAATAAAAAAAATAGAACCTGACATAATCAACATAACTAGATATTCTCCTAGACCAAAAACCGATGCATATGTACTTGAAGAGATAGAATCTTCAGAAAAAAAGAAAAGATCCAAAAAAATGACACAACTACGTAAAAAATACGGCAAAAAAAACAAAGAAAAATTATTAGGGGATAAAAGAACTGTTTTAGTCACTAAAGAAGGTAAAAAAGACACTTATATAGGTAGAGACAGAGATTATAATCCAGTTGTCGTTAAAAACCCGGTTAAAATAGGTGGTGAATATAAAATCAAGATAGATGGATATACATTTGCATACCTAACTGGAAATAAAGTAAATTAAATTTCATAATTCTATTTTTTTTAAATACCCGTTTTCCCTATATTTATATTTTATTGTCAATCTGTTGGGTTTATTTTTTTACTTTGTTTTTATTTGAAAATACTTTTTAATTTAGATTTCAACCAAAAAATATTTCACACCGTGATGTCTACGTCACAACTTATTTATATCGGGTTTTATTTAAATGTATAATGAAAGGGGGAATAAAATGTTAGACATAAGTGGCATAAGCTACGATAATATCTTCAACAGATATGATATCGTAGCAGAGAAGGAAGTCACTCCTGAAGAACTGTTCGAGGAGATGGCGCCCAAAGAAGAACCATGGAGAACAATAACACAAAAACTAGTTTTCCTAGAAGAGGTAACCGACGAAGTAGAGGAAGCTCTAAATGAATATGACCCTGAGGATGTCATAAACAAAGGACTAATCCCAGGAATGGACATCAACGGAGAACTCTATGCAAGAGGAATATACTACCTACCACAACTCATTATCGCAGGAGACGCGATGGGTAAAGGTATAGAACTCTGTGAAGAAGCTATGAGAGAAGCTGGTCAAGAGAGAAAGGCAAAAGGAAAAGTGTTAATGCATGTTGCTGAAGGAGATCCACACGACATAGGAAAAGACATCGCAGCAGCAATGCTCAAAGCACAAGGTTACGAAGTCATTGACATGGGGCGAGACGTACCAGTCGAAGACGTAGTAGACGCAGTCAAGAAAGAAAACCCAGATGTACTTACAGGAACAGCCTTAATGACAACAACACAAACAGCCTTCCCACGAGTAGCCAAAAGACTACAAGAAGAAGGACTTGATGTTGCTTTCATCGGAGCTGGTGGAGCCGTAAACCAATCATTCGTACACAGTTTCCCAATGGGAATATTTGCAGATGAAGCAGCAGACGGACCAAGCATCTGCGAAGCAGTTAAAGAAGGAAAGACTTGGGAAGAAATAAGAGAAGAGTACGACGAAATCGTGCCTTCTGCAGCATAAATGGAGGTGTTAAAAATGGCTAAATATACTGAAATGGCGTATGACGATGCAGAAGAAATGGTGTTCGGAGAAGCAAAAGAACCTGTAACATACGGACACGGCCCACAAATAACCGCAGGAGGCGGCCAAGTATTCGGAGTAACCAAGATCGCACCAAGACCAGGAGCAGAAGCACGACCCGAAAAACTCAAAACAGAATTCCGAAAAATAACCAAAACAATACTACAAAGAGCAGTAACACTAGGCTTCCCAACACAAGAAATAGAAAACGAATGGGTACACCAAATGGGAGAAAACCCAGTAGAATACGCACAAGAACCAGCAATCGCACAACAAGCAGCAATCGCCGAGGAGTTTGCGGACGAATACGGAATAGCAACAGCAACAACACACACAATACCAGACCTAAGAGTCTCCGAAAAAGGACTAAGACACGGACAAGACAGAGAATCATACTACCCAGAAAAAGTAATAGGCAGCTTCGAAATAGCAGCCGAAAACGGAGCAGACGTACTAAAAATAGAATCCTCAGGCGGAATGGAACTAGCCGACTACGGAATACAAAGAGGAGACATAAAAGCATTCCTATTCGGAATCGGATACCTAGGATCAATCGACATGGAATGGCTCTGGAGCCAAATAGTCGACATCGCACAAAAAAACAACGTAATACCCGGAGGAGACACAAACTGCCCAGCAGCAAACACAGCAATGTTCATAGCCGGAGGATACCTAGACCAAGACATAGCAAGAACATTCAGCGCAATCACAAGAGCAATCTGCGCAGGACGAACAATAGTCGCCTGGGAACAAGGAGCAACCGGCCCAGACAAAGACTGCGGATACGAAGGACCAATCGTAAAAGCAATAGCAGGCAAACCAACCGTAATGGAGGGAAAGGATTGCAGTGTTGCGCATGCTGATTTGATGGGTAACCTAGCGGCTCAAGTATGTGACGGATGGTCCAACGAGTCAGCCGAATTCCATGAAGAATTCAGTGGATGGAGCAGCGGAACATGGGCAGAAGCAGTAGGATACGAAGTATCCCTCATGAACACAGCCAAAGAACTAGGAGAAGACAAAACACTAAGAGACATCTACATGGCCTCAGACAGATACAGATCACCAGAAAGCTACATCATTGCATATGACAACGCCTACAAAATAGGAGAAGCTATGGTTGAAGAAGGAGACAGCTACTACAGAAGATCCAAAGCAGCAGCAATCAAAGCAGCCGAACTAATCGAAGACGCACAAGAACAAGGAAAACTCCAACTCAGCGCACACGAAAAAGATACATTAGAGAAAGTAGTCACCGACCTAAGAGCACTACCAGAAGACGAAGACAAATTCGTAGAAGAATGCCTCAACGAATACGGCGACCTACCAAAATTCAACCCCAAAAACTACGGTTTGTAATTTCGCTGTATAGGTAATTGATAAACGGTAGGTTTGGTTGGAGATTTGAAGCTCCAACCAATTATTTTTTTTATTTTAATTCGTTTTCCTGTCTTTTTTTTGGTTGTTTTTATAACTGTCTGGTTGTTTTTTTTGTGTTAACGGCGATACATTGTCTCCTGGTATTGTTGCGTCTACGCCTGCTTTGTAGTCGTTTTTAACTGCTTTTGTTATCTGTTGGGGGTTTCGTTGTATAATGTTTTGCTAGGTGATATTGCGCTGTATAAGACTGGTTTTTTCCGTTTATGTTTTTCAGGGCTCGTGTTTTCTTATTCATTTAAGTACCTCTTAGAGTCCTGGATTTTAAACTTCCTCCCACTTCAGGATGTGGTGTACTTCTTTGGTAACCAAGTTTACATGGTTGGGGATAAGTTTTTTGAAAAAAGGTTGTTTTTATTTAAGAAATAGGGGGGGAGGTTTTTTAGATTAGTTTTTTTGTGTGTTTCAGTAGGTATGGGTTGTTTATTAGGGCTTTTGTACCTATTGATAGCCCTGTTGTGGTTAGCCATCTATTGTTTTGGAGGTGTTTTGTTAGGTTGATTGGTTTTAATGCTTTCATTACTTCTTCTATTTCTTGGTCGTTCATTTTTTCGATTGTTTTTAGTGAGAAACGGGCTAGTCTATAGTATTTTAGGTATTTTTTACGCCATCTGTCTTGGTATTCCATTAGGCTTTCTTTGCGTAGGTTGTTTTGGTTTAGTGCTCTGACTGCTACATTGCCTGCTAGTCTTCCTGCTGCCATTGCGAAGGGTATTCCTGCTTGCCCACCTGCTCCTCCGGCTACCATTACTCTCTCTCCTACTAGCTGGCTTGGTATTGTTATTATTTGGTCTTCTCCTTTTTGTTTTCTGATGATTTCTGCGTCTTTAAACATCTCTCTATCTAGGAAACGGTCTATGTATTTTTGTGGGTCTGTGTTTCTAACAAAAGAACCGATACTTGCTTTTCCGTCTCCTTTTGGTGAGATTGTTGCTTTCCATCCAGGTGATATCTTTTTTCCTATATAGTAGTGGAAATGGGATTCAGGTATGTCAACATTTTTCATTTCTAGTTGTATTGATTTTGCTAGGTCTTTGGGGTATCGCATTGTGTTTAAACCGATTTTCTCTATTAATTTATCTCTTGTACCTGATGATATTACAACAAGTTTGGAGTTGTAAGTTTCACCATCTTCCATTCCTATGGAGACTTTGTTGTTTATATCGATTTTTTTTACTCTTTTTCCGAGTTGTGCAGTTGCTCCACAATCAATCGATTTGTTTAAGTAATGTTTGTCAAATTTTTCTCGATCGATAGAGAAACCAGGTGTATTAATTTCGATGGTGGTGCCTAATGCTGATGTTATTCGCATTCCATCTAAATGATGCATAATATATTTTTCTTTAGGCTCGAAACCCATTTTTTTGAAAAAACCGTAGAAAGAAGTGTCGGCAGGTCCGGGGTCTACAGAAAAATCACTTCTCTTTTCAATAATCAGTACGTTGAGATCGTTTTCTGCTGCTACTATAGCGGTCTGCAATCCAGCTGGACTAGCACCGACAACAATTAAATCATAGATTGACAAGACTTTCCAACTCCTAGACTAAATAACTTGGTCTTTAATTTATTTAGACCCAGATATCAATGAATCCAATTAATCAGAAATAAGTTTAATGTATTCGGTTAGTGATAATATTTTAGTATTCGTTAGGTGTTTTGGTGGTTGTTTTTAATTAGTTATTTTTTTGAAGTGTTTTTTTAGTTGTCTGCCGTGTTCTTTGTTTTTATAAACGAATGTGATTTCTATATCTGGGTTGGTTTGTTTTATTATTTTGTAGATAGTTTTTACGCTTTTTTCGTATGGTAGTTTTCCTGTTCCGGTTCCTAAACCGGGTATTGCTATTGTTTTTATGTTTTTTTCGATTGATTTTTGTATCACTGCTTTTGTGGCTTTTGATATTATTTCTTCACTGCTTTTACCGGTTGGGTTTTCAACTGTTGGTGTGTGAATTATGTATCTTGAGGGTAGGTTACCTGCATCGGTAACTATAGCTTTGCCGATTTGGATTGGTGTTTGCTTAATTGCTTCTTTTTTTATTTGAGTTCCACCCTTCTCTAATAACTGTTTGGCTAAACCTCCTCCCATAGTGCAGTAGGGATTTGATGGATTTACGATGGCTTCCGTATTTATCTGTGTTATATCACCTTTTTTTATTTTTATTTTCATCCAATCACTGTTAGGAATGTATTTTTTTATTTATCTGGTTTTTTGGTTTTTTTTATTCGTTTTTTAGTTCTTCGATTGTCCAATCGAATTCTTCTTTGAGTATTGAGTATGACATGTGGGGGGATATCATCCCTATTTCGGTGCATATGAGGTCTATGTATTCTGGTGGTGTGAAATCAAATGCTGGGTTGCTTATGCAGATGTTGTTTGGACATTTTTCCCATACTTCTTTTTCTGATCTTTCTTCTATTTTGATTGGCTCTCCAACAGCTGTTTTAGGTGAGAATTTGTATGTTTCAGCTGCAACCATAAATGTTACTCTTGCTTCGTTTGCGGCTAAAGCTATCTGGGATGTACCGATTTTGTTTGCAACTGCTCCGTTAACTCCTATTGCATCTGCACCTACGACAACTATATCTACATTTTTCATTGCTGACCTGACAGCGGAATCGACTATTAATGTTACAGGGATGTTGTTTTCGGCTAGTTCACGTGCAGTTATCTTACCTTGGAGTCTGGGTCTTGATTCGGTGGCGATCACTTTTATGTTTTTTGTTTTGTCTGCGGTCTTGATTATTGATAATGCAGCTTCAGAGTTACAGTGAGTTAAAATGGTGTCGCCGTCTCGTATTCGTTTACTGCCAATCCGACCTAGGGTTTCCAGTGATTTTTTAGATCTCTCAATAAATCGGTTTGCGCGTTCTATTACGTCATTACGGCCTTCATTTAAAGTTTGATATTGTTTTAGGTTTTTAGTTATCAACCTAATTGAGTTGGGTAGCGATACTGCCGTAGGTCTTGAGGATAGTAAGGTTTCACTAGCTTCATCTATATCTTTTTTAAGTTCTTCTAAATTAGTTGCGTCAGATTTTTTAGCCGTATCACGTAGTGCTCGGGCTGTGGCTCGAGCTATGTCTCCTGCACCTCTAATCTCCATTTTTTTGATTTTTTCAGCAGTTTTAGAAACTTCCATAGGTATCATCTCTTAAGCGACCTATCTCTCACTCACGCTTAAATTATTTACAGGTCTGACTCAAAAACATTTCCACATTGACGATAATAATTTATATTTCTAAGGAAGACCCAGCCAGTTATAACATCAAAGAAAGATTATTGGATAAAACAGAATGGACTGTTGAAGGTGTTTTTAGGGATGGAGAGGTATTTAAAAACGATAAGTATCTGATGGTTGTTGGAGATAGGCATATCGATCAAAATGGGCTTGATAAGGAGTTAAGGGAAAACGGTATCGATGCAGATTGTATTGTTTTTCCATCTAGACACAGTAGTGATAATGGCGATAAACTCCTGTCGATACATACACCAGGAAATTTAGGAGATGAGGCAAGTGTTGGTGGGAATCCAAGAGAGATTTCTTGTTCAGAGCCTAATCGAATAAAAATAGCTCTGAATACACTAAAACAACTTTCTAAAAAAACTGATTACAAAACGTCTCTAGAAGCTACACACCATGGTCCATCCAATATAGAGATACCAACATTGTTCATTGAGATAGGTAGTGGTGAAGATGAGTGGCGTGACCCGGTCGCAGGGGAGATTGTAGCTGAAACCATATTGAATATCAGAGATGTTGAAAAACCTCCTATAAATGGGGTTAGTGTTGGAGGAGGTCATTATGCACCTGAACAAACCCGTCTTTTGTTAGAAACAAACATCGGTTTAGGACATATAATGCCGGATTATGCATTTGACCCTGAAATGCTTGAGTTGATGATAAAAAAAACACCGGGATGTAGATTCATACATCTATGTGGAGATAAAATCGATAGAAACCAAGTGTCAATGTTTGAAATCCCTGTATATCGTGAGGGAGAGATTAGAGATCTAGAGCCAATCGACCCGGATTATTGGGATATTTTTATCCAAAATGCTTCAGAGAACTCAAAACCGATATACACCGGTAAAAAACAATACAATAAATTTAAACTTGTTAAAATAAATCAAAAACTAATTAACATGGCTCAAAGAGTTGATTCAAAACCTAAAGGCTTTAAAGATTGCTTAAATAGTTTTGAAATCATTTATTATAAAAGAAAAAATGGAACAATAACGAACAAGTTCTTTGTTCCTTCGAAAGGTTTTAAAGATAGAATTGAAAAATTAATAAACTGTGCTATTAAAACTATAGAACAAGAAAAACCCATAGAGGTATCAAGGGAGGACGGACACATACAAATTACAGTAACCGAAAAGAAATTTAATCCTGACAAAGCAATCTCGCTTGGCATTGAAAAAAACAAGTTTGGAGTCCTCTCTGGAGGCAGAGAACTAGAGATAGAAGGTAAAACTATAACACCTGCTATGGTACATAATATAAATAAAAAAACGATTAATGTAAAATACCCTCCCAAGGTCCTCGATGAAGTAGGCCCGGGTTTAAATTTAAATTAGAGTTATAAACAAACTAACAGTTGATAAATGGGGATTAGGATGAAATCCGTAGTTGAAGAAGCTTTAGAAAGAACAGAAGATGAAGAAGAGAATTCAATAAACAACAAAGACGTAACGAGACCTATAAAACCTCCAGAGAAACAAGAACAAGACGAAGAGCTGCAGAGAGTAATAAAAGAAATCGGTACAACCATAAGAGTAGTTGGTTGTGGAGGAGGTGGATCGAACACCGTAAACCGAATGATGGAAGCCGGAATCAAAGGAGCCGAAATGATAGCATTGAACACAGATGCACAACACCTCGTCACAACAGAAGCTCACCGAAAAATACTCATAGGAAAAAGCAGAACAAAAGGCCTCGGAGCAGGTAGCCTCCCTAAAATAGGTAAAGAAGCCGCTGAAGAGAACATAAGAGAAATCGAGCAGATATTAGAAGGCTCCGACATGGTTTTCGTAACCTGTGGATTAGGTGGAGGTACCGGAACAGGCTCCGCACCAGTAGTAGCCCAAGTAGCCAAAGAACTTGGAGCATTAACAATAGCAGTCGTAACACTACCGTTCGAAGTAGAAGGCAGAATAAGAATGGAGAACGCAGAAGGAGGTCTCCAAAGACTAAGAAACGTAGCAGACACAGTGATCGTCATACCAAACGACAAACTAACAGAGACAGTACCAAGACTACCACTGCAAAAAGCATTCAAAGTTGCAGACGAAGTATTAATGAGAGCTGTAAAAGGAATAACCGAATTAATAACAAAACCAGGACTCGTAAACCTCGATTTCGCAGACGTAAGAACAATAATGGAAGGCGGTGGAGTCGCAATGATAGGGGTAGGCCAAGCAGAAGGAGAAGAAAGAGCCCACGAAGCAGTTAAAAAAAGCCTACAAAGCCCATTACTCGACGTCGACATCAGCGGTGCAGAAGCAGCATTAATAAACGTCACAGGCGGTCCAGACATAAGCGTTTCAGAATCAGAAAGCGTAGTAAAAGAAGTACACGATAGAATAAGCAAAGAAAGCCGGATCATATGGGGCGCCCAAATCGAAGAAAACCTTGAAGATACTGTAAGAGTGATGTTAGTCGTAACAGGAGTAAAATCATCCCAAATATTAGGAAAAACAAAAGAAGCAGAAAAGGAGGAAATCGAAAAACATGGAATCGATTTCGTCGGATGAACACTCCTACCAAAACTAAAAAAAGGCGGTGAAAAGTTGGCAAGACGTAGCGGTAAAGGCAAGGATAAAGACATGGATGAGGCCATACAAGGCCTCAAAAACAAACTATCAGAATACATACGAGTACTAAAACTAGCTAGAAAACCAGACAAAGAAGAGTTCTGGCAAGTAAGCAAAATAGTAGCTATAGGAATACTACTAGTAGGAAGCCTAGGCTTCATAACATACCTAGCTATGGATGACCTCCCACAATACTTCGCAAAACAAAACTACGCTGAAATACAAGCCGAATTCCTAACAGGCTTCGAACCAGATGAAGCAAACCAAACACTACAACTCCAAATAACAAACCAAGATAGTACACACTCAACCGGAGAACTAAACCTAAAAGTAGAACCAATAAACTGCGAATTAGTAGGAAACGAAACACAAACAATACCCTCCCTAGAACCAGGTGAAAGCCAAGTAATAGAGATAGAACTAACAGACATAGGACCACAACCAAACGTTAACGCATACATATGGGGTGACGAGATCTGGCAACACAACACTGAAGGAACAGCATTAGAGAGAAACCCATACGAACACGGACCACGATAAACATTTTCTAGTTAGAAACGCCGCTGGCAACAGCGGCCAACCCTAACACAATATTAGAAAACATAAAAAAGAATAAAAAACCTACAGTCCAAAAACCGATCCACACAAAAAAATAAAATAACTATTTCTCTATTAAATCAAAACGCAAAGCAGTTTAGTTTAGCTCAGTTTGGTTCTACTTTGTTTTTTTAGATAAATTGGTTTTGTGAGGGGTTTTCTCCCCCTCATTGTTTCATTTTGTTTTGGTTTTTTTGTTTTATTTTATTGGTGTTCCTGTTTTTGTTTCGTTTTCTGGTTGTAGTAGTATTGGTTTGTCGTTTTCGTCGGCTGCTAGTATCATTCCTTGGGATTTTTCTCCGAATATTTTGGCTTCTTCTAGGTTTGTTATTGCTACTACTTGTTTGCCTTCTAGTTCTTGTGGTTTGTGTGTTTTGGCTAGTCCTGCTACGAACTGTCTTTCTTCGTTTCCTATGTCTGCTTTGATTTTGAGTAGTTTGTCTGATCCTTCTATTTGTGTTGCTTTTTTGATTTTTACTATGCGTATATCCATTTCTTGGAATTTTTCGAATGGTATTTTTTCTTGTTTGTCTTCCATTTTTTCACTTCCTAGTTTGTTTATTTGTTGTTCTATTTCTTCGTTTTCTATTTTTTTGAATAGTGGTTTTGGTTTGTGTATTTTTGTGTCTTTTATTGGTTTTTTTGCTTCGCTCCATTTTTGTTGGTGTATTGAGGTGTTGTTGTTGAGTGTTTTCCATAGTTGGTTTGAGGAGTTTGGCATGAATGGTGCTGTTGTTATTGCTAGTGTTTTTACTATGTTGAGGCAGTTGTACAGTGTTTTGGAGGGGTTGTTGTTTTTCCATGGTTCTTTTTGGTTTAGGTATGTGTTTCCGTATGCTGCTAGTGATATGATTTTTTCGAGTGCTTTTTTGAACTCTCTGTTGTCTATTTTTTTTCCTGCTTCTTCTACTGTTTCGTTGATTTTTTGTTGGACTTCGGGGTCGACTTCGTTTTTATTTGTTTTTATTTCTCCGTTGAGTTTGTTTTCTGTTAATGTGAGTACTCTGTGTACGTAGTTTCCGTAGGTTGAGACTAATTCTTCATTGTTTTTGGTTTGGAAGCCTTCCCATGTGAAGTTTGAGTCTTTGTTTTCAGGCATTATGCTTGTTAGGTAGTATCTTATTGCGTCGGGGTCGAAGGGGACGTCGTTTAGCCATACGGCCCAGTTTCGGCTTGTTGAGAACTGTCGGCCTTCTAGATTTAGGAATTCGTTTGCAGATACACAGTAGGGTAGGTTTAGTCCGCTGTATCCCATTAACATGGCTGGCCATATGATTGCGTGGAAGGGTATGTTGTCTTTTCCAATGAAGTAGTATGTTTCAGCTTCGTCGTCTTGCCAATATTCTCTCCATTTTTCTGTGTATTCTTTTGTTGCGGATAGGTATCCGATTACTGCGTCGAACCATACGTATATGCTTTTTCCTTTTTCTCCATTGGGTATTGGAACTCCCCATTCCATGTCTCTGGTTATTGGCCTGTCTTCTAAACCATCTTCTAGCCATTGTTTTGTGAAATTTATTACGTTAGGTTTCCATTCGTCTTCTTTTTCTTTAATCCATTTTGATAATGGTTCGTTGAATTCTGAAAGTTTTAGAAAGTGGTGTTCGCTTTGTTTTTCGATTGGGGTTGTGTTGCAGATTGAACAGTATGGTTGTTTGAGGTCTATTGGGTCTAAGGTCATTCCACATTCGTCGCATTGGTCGCCTCTTGCGTCTTCGGCTTCGCAGTGTGGGCAGACTCCTTCTACATATCTATCTGGGAGGAATCTATCGCAGTTTGGGCAATAGAAAAGATCCATGGTGTCTTTGTAGATGTGGTTTTTCTCTTTTAGTGTCTTGAATATGTCTTGGGTTGTTTCGTAGTGGTTTTCAGTTGTTGTCTTTGTGTATAGTTCGTATGAAGCTCCCATGTCGCGTAATGACTTTTTGATTATTTTATGGTATTTCTCTGATAGTTCCTTTGGGGTCATTCCTTCTTCTTCTGCTTTTAATGATATTGGTGTGCCGTGCATATCTGTTCCTGAAACCATAGCGACTTTGTTTCCTTTCATTCTATGGTATCGGGCGAAAATATCTGCTGGCAACACCATTCCAGCGAAATGACCTAGATGTATTGGTCCGTTTCCGTATGGCCATGCAGTGGTAACTAATATCTTTCTCACATTATCCTCTCGTTTCTATAGTTGATTGGTTTATTTAGTTTATTTTAAATTTAGGTTGAGACCATTCTGTTTTTGGGAAGAGATGTTTTTTAAAAAATATGTTTTTGGTTGAGTTTGTGTCTTGGAATTCTATCTTTTTTGTAGTGGTTGTTTGGAGGTTTTTCTTGTTTTTGTTTGTTTTTAATTTGTTTTCTGTGTTTTTATTGCTGTTTTGAGTAGTTTTTTCGGTATCTGTGGGTTTGTACCGAAATGTAGGTGTACATAGCTGGCTAGTAGGTTTTTATTTGTGTATCCTTCGTGTCTACCGTCTTCGCCTTTTCCTCCATATAGTTTGTATGTGGTGTCTTTTTTTTCTATGCCTGTTATTTTTGAGTAGTGGAATTCATGGCCTTTGGTAGATGTGTTTTTGTCCATTAGTATGTTGTTTGTGGTTGATTTTGCTTCGACGTATCCCATTGCTTGTAGTGTTTCGGTCATCTCTACTGTTCCGGGTACGAGGCCTACCATTTTGTATTTTGTTTTATCGAAGTCTGTTATCTGTTTTGATAGGTATGCTAGTCCTCCGCATTCGGCGTAGATTGGTTTTCCGTTTTTATGGAATTTTTTAATGGATTTTTTCATGGTTTTGTTTTGTTCGAGTTCGGGGAGGAATGTTTCGGGGAAACCTCCACCTATGTATAGTGCGTCAGCTTTGGGTAGTTTTTTGTCTTTTATAGGGCTGAATTCGATTATTTCTGCACCCATGGTTTTCAGTATATCTAGGTTGTCGTAGTAGTAGAAATTGAATGCTTTGTCGAATGCGACTGCGATTTTAGTTTTTTTGTCTTTATTTTGTTTGAAGACGGTCCATTTTTGGGGTTCTATTTTTTGGGTTTGGTTGGAGATCTCTATTAGTTGGTTTAGGTTTATGTGTTTTGATATGAAGTTTGATAGGTTTTTTAAGTATTTATCTAGGTTTTCGCTTTCGTATGTTGGTACTAACCCTAGGTGTCTTTCAGGTAGTTCTAGGTTTTCGTTCCAAGGTAGGTATCCAAGGAATTTTATTTCTTGGTTTACTGAGTTTTTTATCATTTGGTAGTGTCTTTCGCTGTTGATGTTGTTCAATATGACTCCAGCTATATTGATATCTTGTTCGTAAGTGCTGTATCCATGTATCATTGCTCCTGCACTCTGCGCCATCTTACCTGCGTCTAGAACTAAGATGATTGGTGTGTTTAGTATTTTAGCTATTTCTGCTGAACTTCCTTTACCTGATTCGCCGGATTCTTTTTTTGCGTGTTTGCCGTCGTATAAACCCATGACGCCTTCTATAACTGAGATGTCTGAGTTTTTTGATGCATTGTGGAAACTTTCTTTGATTACTTGTTCGTTTAGTAGGTAGCTGTCTAGGTTTCTGGAGCGGTTTCCGGTTACTTTTGTGTGGAATCCAGGGTCTATGTAGTCTGGACCTACTTTGAATGGCTGTACGTCGTATCCTTTTTGTTTTAATGCTCCCATCAGGCCGATGGTGATTGTTGTTTTGCCAACACCGCTTTTTGTTCCTGCTATCAATATTCTTGGGTTCAAAATAAATTCCTCTATATGGTTTTATTCCTTGTTTTTATATTTCTGTGCGAGTTCTTCGTATTCACTTGCTTTTTGTTTTATTCTTTTTATGTCTTTTTCTTTAAGTTCTCGTACAATTTTTCCAGGGACTCCTACAACCAGTGAGTTTGGAGGTATTTCTTGGTTTTCTAGAACTAGTGCTTGTGCACCTATTATGCAGTTTTTGTTTACTACTGCGTCGTTTAGTATAACTGCTCCCATTCCAATTAGGCATTCGTCTTTTATTTCACATCCGTGTACGACTGCTGAATGTCCTATTGAAACTCGATCTCCTATCTCTGTGCGTTCGCTGCCCATTGAGTGTAATACTACATTGTCTTGTATGTTGGTTGATCTTCCGATCTTGATGGGTGAATCGGCTCTGATTGTAGCGTTGGGCCAGACGCTTGAGTTACGGCCTATGGTTATATCTCCGTTTACGTAGGCTGTTTCTGAGATATATGCAGTTTTGTCTATATCCATTTTATCACTACTTGAAGATGTATTTGGATTGTTTAAAACTAGTGGTGTATTGTATTAAAACTAGTGGTGTATTGTATTTTATCTGGTTTGATCTAAAAAATAAAAATTAAAATATAAATAAAAATGGGGTGGGGTTGATAATTTTGTTTTTTATGCGTTGTATCCTGGTATTTCTTGTGGGCCGTCGTATTCTGTTTTTTCTGCGATTTCTACGAGGCATTCTGGGTTGCTTGCTGTTGTCATGTCTCCCAGTTCTGTGTTTCTGACGAGTCCTTTTAGGAATCTTCTTATTATTTTCCCGCTTTCTGTCTTTGGTAGGTCTGATACGAAGTATGCTACGTGTGGTGTTGCGACTGGACCTACTTCTTCTCGAACTACTTTGACTATCTGTTTTTCTAGTTCTTCGGATGGTTCTACACCGTCTTGTAGGATTGCGAATACTGCGGGGACTTCTCCTTTGACTTCGTGTGGTTCTCCTACGACTGCGGCTTCTACTATTTCGTCTATTCGGTCTACTGCGTCTTCTATTTCTGCTGAACCGAGTCTGTGTCCAGCTACTTCTAGGACGTCGTCTATTCGGCCTGTGATCTCTAGTAGTTGTTGTCCGCCTATTTCCATTTCTCGTTTTACTCCGCCGTCTCCGCTGAAGTATGTTTCGTCTCCGTATTCACTGAAGTATGTGTTTTCGTATCTGTCTGGGTTTTTGTATACGCCTCTCAGCATTCCTGGACCGAAGTTTGGTCCTTTTATTACTATTTCTCCGCTTTCGCCTGGCTCTACTGGCTCTCCTGTTGCGTCTAGTATGTCGTATCCGATTCCGGGCATTGCTGGTCCTGCTACTCCTGGTACGAATGGCCCGATTCCTGGTAGTGATGTTAGTAGTATTCCTCCAGTTTCGGTTTGCCAGTATGTGTCTACGATTGGGCATCTTCCTCCACCGACTTTTTCGAAGAACCACATCCATGTGTCGTGGTCTATTGGTTCTCCAACGGATCCTAGGAGTCTTAGTGAACCTAGGTCGTGTTTTTCTACCCATTCGTCTCCTTTTTGTCTTAATGCTCTGATTGCTGTTGGTGCTGTGTAGAATTGGGTTACCCCGTTTTCTTCGATTATTTTCCATAGTCTGTCGGGGTCTGGGTAGTCTGGGGATCCTTCGTACCAGATCTCTGTTGCTCCGAGTGAGAGTGGTCCGTATAGGGCGTAGCTATGACCTGTTATCCAACCTATGTCTGCGCTTGTGAAGAATACGTCGTTTTCATGGAGGTCGAATATCCATTTCATTGTTATTGCGGCTTGTGCTCCGTATGCTCCACAGCTGTGTTTAATTCCTTTTGGTTTTCCGGTTGTTCCTGAGGTGTATAGTAGGAATCCTGTGTCTTCGGCTTCTTTTTCTACTGGTTTGCAGTAGTTGTCTGCTTCTTCTACGACTTCGTCGAAGTATACGTCTCTTCCTTCTTTCATTGGTGGTTCTGTGTTTGCTCTGTTGACGACTATGCAGTTTTCTGCATCTACTTCATCTAGGACTTCACCTATCTGGCTTTTGAGTTCGATTACTTTGCCTCTTCTGTAGAACCCGTCTATTGTTATGAGTGTTTTTGATCCTGCGTCTTCCATTCTTTGTTTAACTGCGTTTGGGCTGAATGCTGTGAATACGATTGAGTGCCATGCTCCGATCCTCTGGCATGCTAGTGCTGCTACTGCTGTTTCTGGCACCATGGGCATCCAGAAGGTTACTGGCTCGTTTTCTTCTATTCCAAGGTCTTTGAGTGCGTTTGCGAATTTGTTTGTCATGTTGTAGAGTTCTTGGTATGTGAGTATTCGTTTCTCTTCTTCGAGTGGTTCAGGTTCCCATATGATTGCTGCTTTGTTTCTTTTGTCTTCTAGATGTCTGTCTAAGCAGTTGTATGCGAGGTTTGTTTTGCTTCCTAAGAACCAATTAAAGAAGGGGGGTTCCCATTCGAATGTTTCGTCCCATTCTTCGAACCAACTGTATTCTTTTTTTGCTTGTTCCGCCCAGAACTTATGTGGGTTTTCACGTGCTTCATTGTATATTTCGGGGTTGTTTATGTGTGCTTTCTTCTTCATCTCTTCGGTTGGCCAGTATATTCCTTCTTGTTCTGGGTCTTCTTTTACCCATTGTTTTCCGTAATCTTCAGAGTGTCTTGCTGCGTTTTTACCCATTTTAATTCGGGTTTCGTCCCAATTTTCCATCTTTACACCTCAAATCATTTTCATTAAATTAAATTTAACACAATCCTTTCTATAATGATTATTCATTTATATTTTATTGTGGTGGGCTATCCGTGTTGGGATAGCGCCACCTAAAAAATTTATTCTTCTTTTCTATGGGCGAGCGCCATGAACTTATCGACTTCTCCTACGTCATTTGTGAATAGGCTGACAACTATACCGGCTATTATTGCTGAAGGCAAGCTGTATAACGCTGGGTTGACTAACACTGGAAGTCCTAACACGCTTGTCATTCCTACTAGGTGTGCTACTACGAATAGTACAGCTATTATCAGTCCGGTGGCCATTGTTGCGATTGCACCTTGCCGTGTGTATCCTTTCCACCAGACCGACATGAATAGGACTGGGAAGAATACGCTTGCTGCTATTCCGAATGCGAGTGTTACAAGGAAGCTGACGTTTTGATCTCCGAGGGCGAGAGCTACTAAAACGGCTATTATTCCGGTTGCGACTATTGAGAGTTTGGCTACGAAGACTTCCTTCTTTTCACTTGCATCTGGGTTTATTAGTTCCATGTAGTAGTCGTGTGTGAGTGTTGTTCCTATTGTCATGAGTAGGCCTGCAACTGTACTGAGTATAGCACAGAAAGCTCCACCTATCGCGAGACCTAGTAGTACGTCTCCACCAACTAACTCTCCTAATAGTGGTATAGCCATGTTTTGGGCGACCGATTCTTCTCCTGCTTGGAAGAACCCTATTAGGTCTGGGTAGAGCAATACCATTGCTGCAAGTCCTGCGAATATTGCCATTACGTAGAATGATCCTATTGCGAACAGAACTCCTATTGTGCTTGTTCTTGCGTCTTTTGGTTTGTCAACGGTGTAGTATCTTTTGAGGACGTGTGGTAGTCCAGCTGTACCGAAGACAAGTCCTGTGGCTAGTGCGAACAGATTCATCCAGTCGGGTGCGAAAGCACCTGGTGTTAGTGCTGTGTCAGCACCTCCGGTTAGTTTGTCGGAAACTTCATTTATTACCTCTTGGTAGTTTCCTTCAACCACGGCTCCATCTGATATCATTCCAGCTGCTACTTCGGGTGGCACTAAACCGCTTACTGAGTCTATTATGTTCATTGGGTTGTAGTCGAAGAAGAGTATCACTGTTAGTAGGAGTATGAGTAGCATTGCGAACCATAGTACTATGGCTTGTATAACAGCGTTGTAGGTGGTTGCTCGCATTCCACCCATTACGACGTATATTATAACTATGGTTCCGATGATGAGAACTGAGAAAACGTAGTCCCATCCTAATAATATCTGCATCAAAGCTCCTGCTCCAACGAGCTGTGGCACTATGTAGAATGATGATATTATTGTGCTGCCTAGCATTGCGCTTGTTCTTACTGTTTTACTTGCTCGGAACCTTGTTGTTAATATTTCTGATGCTGTGAACTTCCCTACTTTACGTAGCGGTACTGCTAGGAGAGCTAGTAGGACTATGTATCCTCCGAAGTATCCGATTGCATCCCATGTTCGGTCTATTCCTAATATTGCTATAGCTCCGGTTACTCCGAGGAAGCTGGCTGCGCTTAGGTAGTCTCCGGTTAGGGCGAGTGCGTTTTGCACCCATGATATTTTTTGCCCTGCTACGTAGAACTCTGATGTTGTTCTGGTCCAACGTCTGCTGTACCAAGCTATTCCTATTGTAATGCTGACGAGTACTAAAACGATTGATAATGCGATTACATTCATTATTTAGCTCTCCTTGGCTCTGTCGTATCGTTTTGCATATTGGTTGAAGAGTATTGCAGTGACCCATCCTAGTGGGAAGATAAGTAGTATCCAGAAAAGAGCGGTGTTTAAACTGTATCCTATTATTTCTCTTGCTGCGAGATCGGGAGCCCATGAAACCATTGATGCGAGTCCGAAAAATGGTATTAGAAATGCGAGTAGTGTTCCGAACGCGAGCCCGAGTTGTTTTTTGATTTCAAGTTCTTCGAGATCTATGTCTTTTATCTCTTCGAGTTCTTCGATTCGTGGTAGTGGCATTTGGCGGGCTATTTCTAGTATGTCTTTTAGGTAGTCGTCGTTTTTTACCCGTGTTACAAGTACTGGGTGGCTTGCTTTTTTAACGATTCCTTCTGCCACGCTTCCTAGTCTTACTTTTTCCCAGCCGCTTCTACCTGAGTTTCCTACTACTAT
>NZ_MRZU01000003.1:465000-472500 GCF_002153915.1 Methanonatronarchaeum thermophilum | reverse complement strand
TAATCAAAGAAGGCGTCAACCCCGAATGTCCAGAGTGCGGAGGAATGCTAACCCTGCAAGAAGGCTGCAAAAAATGTCCAAAATGTGGATGGAGCGAATGCTAAAAAACAATACCTTAAAAAATAAAAAAGGACAAATAAAAAAATAATAAATCAGTCAAAACCACCCAAAACCCCTTCATACTCTTCCGAAACAACAAGCGTTCCCTCATGCACACCATCTAATATAACAGACCTGATTTTCTCAGGAACACCTCCATCTAATACAACCGTAGGGATCTCAGACCTCTCAATAATCTTTGAAGCAAGAGGGTCAACCACACTCTTAGCACCAGCCTTAATCTCAGTCTCCATAACAATCTCAACAAGCCTATCAGGCGTAATCCTATCAAACTTCACAGCATCATCATTAAAACGAGGATCTGAACTATACACACCATCAACAGAGGTAGCGAAAACCAACAACTCAGCATCGATATACTCAGCAACCAAAGCAGAAACAGCATCAGTAGACTGGCCCGGAGAAACACCACCCATAACAACAACATCACTCACAGAAAAAGCTTTCAACACCTCATCATAAGACCCTGGAGGTTCAGGAAAAACATCACTACCCAAAGCACTAATCAAAAGTCTCGCATTTAAACGAGTAACTTCAATACCAATAGAATCACAAGCAGCCTCATTCGAACCAAGACCCCTCGCAATATCTATATACTCTCTAGCCATCTCACCACCACCAGTCACAACAACAACCTCTTCCTCGCCAGAGATATCCTTCAATACCTCAGAATACTCACTAAACTTCGAACTACTAAGATCTGGAGCCAGAATAGAACCGCCTAAACTAATAACAATTGACATTAACCATGAATAGATTACATAATACATTAAACTTTTTTAGCCACAATAAAAATAAAAAACAAAAAAAATTTTAAAAAGAAATATTTATATTAAATTAAGAACACCAAACGTTAAGGTGTAATCACTATGGAATTATCGATACTTGCCGGAGGTCCTCTTGGAATTGGACTTACCGAATGGGTTATCATCTTTCTTGTAATCCTCCTACTATTCGGAGCAAGCAAACTCCCAAAACTAGCCAGATCAATGGGAACAGCTATGGGAGAATTTAAGAAAGCAAGAAGCGAGATGGAAGAAGAGGTCAAAAAAGCAGAATACGAAACACTAGAAAGTGAACCAGAAGAAGACGAAGAAGGAGACCTCAACATGAAAAACATAGCCAAAGACCTCGGCATAGACGTAGAAGGAAAAACAGAAGAAGAGATAAAAAAGAAAATACAAGAAACAATGAAAGAAAAAGGAAGCTAAACAAACCAAAAAACTTCCACAACAACCCAACGAAAACCCAACAAAAAAACAAAAAACAAAAAACAAGGAGACTGGTCAAACCAGTCCCAACCAAATTATTTTTAAAACAGAATTCTTTTCCCATATATTTTAAGATGAAACAAAATATATCCAACCAAGACAGACTACATTTCTATAGAACAAAATCCAAATAGAGGTATATTGGGTTTCTAACTCAAAACTTAGATTAGATTTAGAATCATAAGCCAAATAGTTAGTTATACCATAGGTTTTTTTAGGCTAATTTCTTATGAGTTTTCATTCGAAGAAGTTTTTTAATGCAGGTTCAACTTCTTGTGGTTTTACCTCTTTTACCTCTTTTTTAAGTTCTTTTGGAAGGCTTGTGTAGAACGAGTATTTACCCATATTTTTGCTTGAACTTGGTGTGTATCTTTTGTCTAGTAGGACTCTGGATGCTTTGTCTTCAGGTGATCTAACAGCTCTACCTATAGCTTGTCTTACTTTTCTAACTGTAGGGACTTCTACTCCGTATTTCCATCCGTCCCCATATCTTTTTTCATATGAGTTTTGTATCGCTTTCATCTTGTCATCTAGTAATGGGTATGGTACGCCTGCGATTACTACGGTTTTAACTCGGTCATCTCGGTAGTCTAGTCCTTCGGATAAAGTACCCCATATATATGAAAAAAGAACTGCTTCTCCACCGTTTTCACCGATCTCGAAAAACTGGTTTCTGACATCAACTGAGGATTCTCCCCTCATATCAAGGAATTTTTCTACATCACCTTCAACAGATTCATAGTATTTTTGTGCTTCGCTCCAGTTAGGGAAGAAAACCAGTACGTTTCCAGGTGTACCTGAGATGATGTCACGAATTATGTTGGAAACTTCAGCGACAACATTATCTTTGTTACGGTTTTTAGCGAAAAGGGCATGTGTATCGATCGCTAGAGTCTGACGGTTTTCGATTGGAAAGTTCATAGGGTATGCGAGGTCAAGTGTGTTTGTAAATCCATAAGATTTTCTAATGTGGCTGAAGGGCCTTAAAGTAGCTGACATCATTATTGTTGAGTGTGTTGAGTTCAATAATGAACCAACAAGGTCCTCAGGCGCACAGTTGAACAACCCAAGTTTCGCATCTATAACGCCTTCAATCTTCTTAAATTCGAGGTGTGGGTAATAGTCTGGGTTTTTTGCGTTTTGTAGATATTTTAATAGGAATTCACTAACGACCTGTATATAACAAACTCTTTTTCTGGTTCTTTTTTTAGCTTTAAATTCTTCTTCATATATCGATTCAAGTTCGTTACCTATTTTAAGAGCTTCATTTAGGTTATTTTCAACTCTATCAATTTTTTTATATAAAAACTTAGATATTTTATCTTCACTCTTAGGCGATGATGGGTCTTGTATTTTAACTTCATTGTATCCTTCCCATATTTTATTTGGCTTGAGGTTTTGTATCGAATCAAAAAATGTTTTAAAAAGTTTTTCAACCGATTTGTAATCACCATCAACCAACTGTTGAGTTTTTTCATCTCTAACTTCGTTTAAACCTTTTTTTATAGTTTTTAAAGCGATGTTACGTGAGTATATATCTCTAGCAACTTGACCTAAATTATGGGCCTCGTCAAGAATTAAAATAGATTCGTTGAAAGGCTCTCCCTCTTCACCAAGCCATTCTGAAAACCTGGAGAGTGTTACAGGATCCATGATGTGGCGGTAGTTGCAGATGATAAGCTCAGCTTCTTCCAATCCTTTTTTCAACTCTTCATATGGACAACGCTCTCTACCAGAACACCAATCAACAACATCGATAGGACTTCTAACACCTGAAAAAAGCCATGGCTCAAAATCGCCCTCACCTTTAAGTGTGTTTAAAAGAGGAACACAACTGTTTGCTTCTTTTTCACCGATCTCTTCATCGATTTCCTTTAACAACTCGATCTTTTTATCTCTAGACCCCTCACCATTCGACCCCATAACCTCGTACTTAAGTTCATTACGTTCTTTTCTCAACCGATATAATTCATAGGTCTCTTCCTTCAACGCTTGACACTCACCATAACCCATATCTTCGATGCAAAGCTTTGTTTTACCTTGAAAAACAACCGTTTTGATTTTAGAGATATCATAAATCTCTCTGGCCTCATCAATAAACTGTTTCATCTGTTGATGGACATTTGTAGCTATAACAACCTTCTTACCTCTCTTTTTAGCATATTCTATAGATGGAGCTAATGCCGCCAAAGTCTTACCAGTTCCACAAGCTCCTTCGAAAAGAATGACTCTACCACGTTTAACTCCATCACTAATCTTCTCCATAGCATCCAACTGACTGTTGTAAGGTTCTTCTTTAGGAAAAAAATCCAAAAAATCTTTCATGATTCACTCTCCACCGAGAAACAAAGTAAAATAGGTCCACCAACAATACAAAAACTGGTCATAGGTAACCAAAACTACTTTTCGGGTTATGCTCAATAATCTTTTGATGGAAATAGAAGGACAACTAATCAACGCGGACTACATAACAGAGTACGGAGACCCAGTTATAAGGCTCTGGATAAATGGAAAAAACAAAACCTACCTAGGTCTCTATAGGGATTTTGAACCATATTTCTACGCATTACCCCAAGAAAACAGCGATATAAACAAACTGGAAAAAAAGATATATGAGATTGAAGGTGAGAGATATGGAGAAACTATAACTCCTAAGAAGGTAGAGACATCCAACCGCTTAGACCAAGGCCTAAAAACCAAGGTACTTAAGATAACAGTAGACCACCCACAACACGTACCAACACTAAGAAAAGAAGTATCTGACACCGAAGGAATCAAAGAATATCGAGAAGCAGATATACCATTTGTAAATAGATTCGTTATCGATAAAGGCCTTGTTCCATCATCAAAAATAGTTTTAACCGGTAAAAAAACCGATTGTGAATACGCTGAAAACGCAGTTGAAATAGAATCACTGGAAGGAGTCTTTCAAGAAGAAACCCCCAAACTAAAAAAACTAACATTCGACTGCGAGATGTACAACAAAGGAAGGTCACCAGACCCTGATAAAGACCCAATAATCATAATTTCTTACGTAACAACAAATGGAACACCAAAACTCCTAGTAAGTGAGAACGATGACGACAAAAAGATTATTGAACAGTTCATCGAAGAAATAAAAAAACAAGACCCAGATGTAATATTCACATACAACGGAGATGACTTTGATTGGCCATATCTCAAAAAAAGAGCAGAAAAACATGATATAGAGCTCGATGTAGGTCGAGATGGCTCAACCCCTGATATAAGGGGAGGTGGAAGAAGAACTGTTTCAATAAAAGGACGGTTAAACATAGATCTATACAGGATAGCAAGCCGTGATTTAGGTGAAGTAAAAGTAATGTCCCTAGAGGAAGTCTCAGACTACCTAAATGTAATGGATATCGATGAAAGAACAGACATACCAGGCCACAAGGTCGGAGAGTATTGGGAAGACAGTGATAAAAGAAAAAAACTATGCAAATACGCAGAAGACGACGCTTTAAGTACAGCAGGAGTAGGAAACGAACTTCTACCAAACCAACTTGAATTCTCAAAACTAACAAAACAGTTCGCAGACGATATCTCTAAAATGGGGAGAGGCCGTCAAGTAGAGTGGTACCTAATAGCCAAAGCATACGAACAAAACGAACTAGTACCAAACAGAATGGGGTATCGATCTTCATCAAAAAACACATACCTAGGTGGATTCGTACTAGAACCAGAAAAAGGACTACACGAAAACGTTGTATCACTTGACTTCAGCTCAATGTACCCCTCACTAATGATATCATACAACATATCACCGGACACATATATACCACCAGACCAAAAAACGAACCAAAAAAATTTGTATGAAGCACCAGAAGTCGGACATAGATTCCGTAGAGACAGAGAGGGTTTCTTCACTGAAATACTTGAAGAATTACTAAACCATAGAGCCAAAATCAAGGAAAAAATAAAAAAAGCAGAAACCAGTGAAACAAGGAAATCATTAAAAGTTCGGGAGAAAGCAATCAAAACACTAACAAACTCTTTCTACGGATATACAGGTTGGGGAGCTGCAAGATGGTATAAAAAGGAATGCGCAGAAGCAACAACCGCTTGGGGACGCGAAATGATAAACAAAGCCATTGAAACCGCAGAAAAAAAAGATCTAAAAGTAATTTACGGAGATACAGACTCAATTTTCATCAAAAAAACCAAAGAAAAAAATGAAGAGATATCCAAAATCGCAGAAAAACTAGCAACCGAACTAAACCAAACCCTACCACTTGAAATAGAAATAGAAAAAAACTACAAAACGATATTCTTCACAGAAAAGAAAAAAAGATACGCAGGCCTGGACCAAAACGAAGAGATATACATCAGAGGACTTGAAGTTAGAAGAGGAGACTGGTGCGACCTAGCTAGAGAGATGCAACAAAAAGTAATAGAGATCATATTAAAGAATAAAAACCCTGAAAAAGCAGTTAAAGAGGTTAAAAAAACAATACAAAAACTCAAAAACGGCGAGATATCGATAGATAAACTTGTAATACGTAAAACACTGTCCAAAAAAATATCTAAATATGAATCTAGACAAGCGCACGTCCATGCAGCAGAAAAAGCGGAAAAACAAGGAATAGAAGTCGGGCCAGGAACAAAAATAGCATTCATTGTAACCACCAAAGGCGGTACAACAATAGGAGAAAGAGCTTTCCCTATAGAAATGTTCAAATCCTATAAAAAAGGAACCCTAACCATGGAAAACGGCCGTAAAATACCGGTCGACACAGAATACTACATAGAAAACCAAGTGATACCCGCGGTATCAAGAATACTAAACTACTTTGGATATACAAAAAACAACTTGAAAGGCGAGCCAAGCCAAAGAAAACTAGGAGAGTTCTAAAATGACAAAAAAATACATCGTTTTCCAATGCCCAGAATGTGGAAGATACCTATACACCGAAAAACAACACAAAACAAGAGAATGTCCATGCGGAAAACGAGTAAAAATAAAAAAATCCAAAAAAATCGGAGAAACCAAAAACCATAGGGAAGCAAGACAGGTAGTAAGAAAACTACAGAAAGAAAAATCAAAAAAACATGGATTTTTCAAATACAAATAAAAAAACACTGGCTACAAAATGAAACCCAGATACACAATAATAGTCTGCTATAAAAACAAAGAATTCTTGATGGTATACAACCCAGAAAGAGCATGGGAGTTTCCAGGTGGAAAAATAAAACAAAAAGAAACAGCCCGACAAGCCGCTGAAAGAGAGTTTATAGAAGAAACAGGATACAAACCCAAAAACCTCAAAAAAATCAAACAAAAAAACCATGGCATTATATACTACAGTGAATTAGGTGGAAGAAAAACTAAAAAAAGTGAATATACCTTAGGTTATTTTAAAAAACTACCTAAAAAACTATCCTTCTCGACAAAAGAATACAAAGAGATACTTAAAACCACTGAAAACCTACCTAAACAAACCAAAAAACAAACACAAACCCCTAAAAACAACTAGTAAAACAACCAACAAGGTCATAAAAACCTACTTAGACGTTAAATCTCTATTTTAATTGAATAGACCGCTAATTTTACAGCATAAATACCTCTCCAAAAACTTTATTTCATTTTAACATAAATTAAAAGTGTGGCAGTAAGTTGTCTAATTCCAAATACTGAAACCCACAAATTGCTTTTAGTGGGGGGAGAATTTGTCTGCAAATTCTAATGATAATGATGGGGATAGAGTTTCTATAGGCGAATACGAAGAAAGTGGTAAATGTATCGAGTGTGACGCTGAAAAACTAACACATGATTATGAAAGAGCTGAACTAATTTGCGAAAACTGTGGCATCGTTATAGATGAAGAATTTATAGATGACGGCCCAGAATGGAGAGCATTCGACAGCGAACAAAGAGAAAACAGAAGCCGAGTTGGCAGTCCAATGACCAACATGACCCACGATAAAGGCCTTTCAACCCAAATCAGCATTAAAAATAGAGATGGACAGGGAAACCCAATATCATCAAACAAAAAAGCCCAGTTCTACAGGCTACGAAAATGGCATAGACAAGCCCGCATATCAGATGCCAAAGAAAGAAACCTAGCCCTCGCATTAGGCGAACTAAACC
>NZ_MRZU01000003.1:322500-460000 GCF_002153915.1 Methanonatronarchaeum thermophilum | reverse complement strand
CCAAGAACCCGGACTAAAACCACAAAAAAACCACCTAAAATAATTGAATTAATATACTATTAAAACAAAATTAGAGGTAGGGATGAACAGACTTAAATCCAAACTTAATTTTAATTTGTATTTTAAATCTAAGTGGAAGTTGTTTTTAGTTTTAGCTGTAACTTTATTTTTATTGGTTTCTGTATCTGGCTGTGTTGAAGAACAAACGATGGATGATGCATTAGAGGTAGTAGATTTAAAAATAAACCCATCAATATCGGAAGTTGATGAGTTATTAACAATACAAGCGAACATAACAAACACTGATAATGAAGCTGGAGACTACGAAGTATATTTAGAAAAAAACAGTGATGTGGTGAAAACTTCAACAATAACCTTGAATCCCGGTGAAACTAAACAAGTTTCATTTGAACATCAGATATCTGAAACTGGATTATACAACATCACTATAGCGGATAAATCAACTGAAATAAGAATTGTGGAAGGCGAGATAGAATCTCTCAACGACATAAAAACAATCGAATTCAAGACAATGATCAACGATTCAAACGAGACACACATAATGGTTGAAAACCCAGCTACTGAAGACCTAAAAATCAAAATAGATATAATCGAACAAGACATCACCGTTGTACTTAACCTAGAGTCAGATCTAGTTCACTTCAAACACGGTACCTCTACAATAACACAAGATATCTCTCTAGATGAAGTTGAAAGTATAGAAGATTTAGTTGAAGTTTTTGAAGACCTCAACACGTTTTTTGGGTTTTTTATGGATTTCAATATACCAATAACTGATTTAATAGGCGAATTAGATGAAGATGATGTAAATGAAACAACAGATTTAGTCAATGAAACAGATTTAAATGGAGACCTAAATGAATCTGTAGAACAATTTATAGATAAAATCGTTGATGAAATAGTTAACGCAGAAGACCCATACATTGTTGACGAAATTACATTCAAAGACCCAGTACATGACTTAGAAATAAAGGTTTTCGACATAAAGATTAATGAAGGCTTTCCAGACAACACTTTCGTTTTCTATGCATAACAGATATCAAAGCGATCTCAAACCTGAACAAAACTGAATTAATTTTTTAGAGTAGAAATACACTAAAATAATCAACGTAAATAATCAAGAGTTATTCCAAATTAAGGAACTAACCCTGCATAAAAAATAAAGATCACTGAATTTGACAAATAAACTAAGTTTTTTTAGGTTAATTATTTTTAGCTTTGTTGTCTATTATTTTTTTAAAGGTTGGTTTGAATTGGTTTGTATTGTTTGGTTGAGACGTGAATTGCGTCTTAATGATAACACCGCTTTGGTTGAAGCTGCTGAGGACTTTGATAAAGTTTTACCCCTTTATATAATAGATTCAGATATATTCAATGATAATGGGTTGAAGCCGGGTTTTGATAGGGTTTTTTTCTGGTATAATTCTCTTAAAAACTTAATTCAGAGGTTTAGGGATTGGGGAGGTCTTGTTATCAGGGTTGGTAAGCCAGAGGTTGTGTTGAATAATTTGGTTGGTGAGGTTGATGCTCAAGCCATTTATTTCAATAGTGATTATACACCTTATTCTAGAAAAAGAGATCAAAAAGTCCTTAATTTTATTGATATTGAGTTTAAAGGTTTTAAAGACCTTGTTTTCCATGAGAAAAAAGAAATATTGACTGGTTCAAATACTCCGTATAAAGTGTTCAGTTATTACGAAAAAAAGTGGAATGATTTGGAGAAGAAAAAACCTACTTCTATCGCGGATTTCAACACACTTGATGTATCAGATGAGGGTCTTCCATCTTTAAAGGAATTAGGTTATGATGAAAAAGGTTATGATGAAAAAGGTTCCGATAACCCATTGTTTAGGGGTGGTAGGTCTAGAGGCTTATCTCTATTAGATAGTTTTAAAGAGAGGGTTGGTAGTTATCATGAGTTTAGGGATTATCCTGGTATGGAGTGGACCTCATTGCTTTCCCCTCACTTAAAGTTTGGAACGATATCTATAAGAGAAGCCTATTGGATAGATGATGACGATTCTAAAGGTCTTAATGCGTGGAGGAGGCAGTTGTGTTGGAGGGATTTCTATTTTCAACAACTATGGAACTGGCCGGAGATGTATAAAACTCCTTTAAAAAAGAAGTATACAGAGATTGATTGGAGAGATGTTAATCAAGAGTGGGACGCATTTAAAAAAGGAGAAACAGGTTTTCCTTTAATAGATGCTGGAGTTCGTCAATTACTAGAGACCGGTTGGATGCATAACAGGGTTCGTATGGCTGTAGCATCTTTTGTAGCTAAAGACCTCCATTTAGATTGGCGGGTTTTAGATAGTTTTTTCAAAAAACATTTCATCGATTTTGAAAGAGCTTCAATGACAGGTGGGATACATTGGTGTTATTCTATAGGAGGCGACTCTCAACCATACTTCAGGGTTTTCAATCCAACTAAACAAGCCAAAAAATATGATCCAGAAGGCAGTTACATTAAATCGTATATACCTGAATTACAGATGGTTCCAAACGAATATATACATAAACCGGATGAGATGTCTGAAGAGCTTCAGAGAGATATCGGGTGTATAGTTGGTGAAGACTATCCAAAACCGGTTTTAAAGCATAAAGAAAGACGTAAAAAAGCAATAGAGCTATATGAATCGGTGAAATAGAAATAATTTTTTGTTTTTGAAGGATAGAGTTATTAATCTCTATTTTAAATTTACCTAGTATGTTTATGGAATATAGATGTAATGTTTGTGGAGAAACATCATTGATGGATGGTAAACCAGGTAACTGTCCTTTTTGTGGAGCTCCAGAAAAATACGTCAAAGAACTTGATAACTACGATAGGTTAATGGCTGATGAGGTTGGAGAGGTATCAAGAAAAAACATCAAGCAAGCTATTCAACTTGAAATAGATAATGCTAAATTTTATGCATGCGCTGCTCGAAAAACCAACGATGAAAATGAAGCTTCCGTTTTTAAAAGACTAGGAAAAGTTGAAGCTGAACACGCTGAAGCCCTCGCAGAACTGATTGACATAGAAGAAGAGGAAATACCAACTTTTGAAGAATGCTATTCTAAAGCAACCGAAAACTACAAAATGGCAAACAAACGCGAATCAAAAGCGATAGAAGAATACAGACAGTTTGCTAAAGAAGCAGAAGAACCCGAAATAGAAGAGTTCTTCCAAGCCCTAGCAGAAATCGAACAAACACACCTCGAACTATCAGATAGAAAAATCTAAAAAAATAAAAAGGACTGTAAAAAGGGGTTGTATATCTCTTAAAAAACTAAAACCACAACCCCTTTTTCCAAAAATTCCAGATATAATTTTTAACCCAACTAGATTAAATTAAATTAAATTAAATCGAATTAAGTTTGTTGTTTGTTTTGTTGTTTGTTTTTGTGGGGCATATTTGTATGTTTTTAGCTCCATAATTTGTATTTGAGGTTTTTTATGAAGCGTGAAAATATTCTTGTTGAGGCTTTACCGTATATCCGTAAACTTCATGGATCGAAGGTTGTTGTTAAGTGTGGTGGTCATGCGATAGTTAATGAGGAGACTATGGAGAATATAATTAAGGATATTGTTTTGTTGAGGTATATTGGTATTGAAGTTATTTTGGTTCATGGTGGAGGTCCGGAGATTTCTAGGGTGATGAATGAGTTGGGTATTAAGCCTAAGATTGTTGATGGTTTAAGGATTACCGATGAGAAGACTATGGAGGTTGTTAGGATGGTCCTTATTGGTAATGTTGGTACTGAGCTTGTTTCTAAGATTGGTAGTTATGGTGGTAAGGGTATTGGTTTGTCGGGTAAGGATGGACGTCTTTTTACAGCTATTAAGAAGGGGAAGAAGAAGGTTATTGTTGAGGGTGTTGAGAAGGAGATAGATCTTGGTTATGTTGGTGAGATCGATAGTGTTGATCCTGAGATGATTGAGGTTGTTTCTTCTAAAGGTTATATCCCTGTTATTTCTCCGATTGCGGTAGATGATGAGGGTAGATCTTTAAATGTTAATGCTGACACTGTTGCTGGGGAGATAGCTATCAATATAGGTGCTAAAAAACTGATTATGATGACAAATGTTGATGGTGTGATGGAGGATCCTGATGATGAGGATTCTATTTTCTCTAAGATGACTCCTGAATATGCTGAAAATTTGAAGGACGAGGGTGTTGTTGAGGGAGGGATGATTCCTAAGGTTGATTCATGTATGAAGGCGGTTAGAAATGACGTTGAGAAAGCACATATATTGAATGGTGAGAGACCTCATTCCCTTTTGCTTGAACTGTTTACCGATGAAGGTGTTGGAACGATGATACATAAAGGTTGATTGGGAAGGTAAGATTTTTTTCTTACCTTTTTTTCCGCTGGTTTTATCTAAAAGACCTATCTATTTTTTTGTAATGTCTATAAGAGAGATTGAGCTTGAAGGCCATATAATTGATTCAATGACGTTGCCAAAGGTTTTCGATTCAATAATTGATATGGGTGGAGATTTCGAGGTCCTTGAGTTCGATATTGGGAAGCATAAAACCGATAAAAGTTATACTCGTATTCAAATTGAAGGTCGTGATGAAGAACATCTTGACAGTATAATGAGTGAGATACATAGACATGGGGCCACTTTACCAGAAATTATGGATGTTGAATGTGAAGAAGCTCCTTCAGATGTGTCTCTTCCAGACAATTTCTATTCTACAACCAACCACCAGACATATGTCCGGCATGGTGGTAGGTGGGTTGAGGTTCAAAATATTGAGATGGATTGTGTCATTGTGCTAGAGGGTGTTGAAGCGGTCTGCAAACCAATTTCACATGTTAAGAAGGGAGATAATGTTGTTGTAGGTGAAAAAGGAATCCGTGTCATACCTCCAGAGAGACCAAGGGAGAAATCTGTGTTTGAGTTTATGGGTAGTCATGTTTCTTCTGAAAAACCATCTGATACGTTGATTGAGCAGGTTGCAAATGAAATTAAAGAAACAAAGAAGTCTGGAGGTAAAATTGGTTTTGTATTAGGTCCAGCCGTCTTACATACAGGTTGTTCAGAAGAGATATCCACTTTGATTCGTCAGGGATATGTAGATGTAGTTTTCGGTGGAAACGCGATTGGGGTTCATGATATAGAGAGAGCGATTTATGGAACCTCTTTGGGAGTGGATTTATGTGAAGGACGGCCAAGACCAGATGGCCATAAAAACCATTTATATGCGATTAGCGAGGTTGTTAAGTCCGGTTCAATTCAAGACGCGATTGAAGATGGTAAGATCAATAGTGGGATAATGTACGAGTGTGAGGTTAACGACGTGCCCTACATACTTGCAGGGTCTATTAGAGATGATGGACCGCTTCCTGAGGTTATTACCGATACTGTTGAAGCACAGGAAGCGATGAGGGAGAACATCAAAGACCTAGATCTGGTTATAATGATGGCCACAATGCTTCATTCGATAGCAACAGGAAACATACTTCCATCACACGTCAAGACAATATGTATCGATATTAATCCAGCAACGGTAACCAAGTTGATGGATAGAGGTACGGCTCAAGCGATGGGTATTGTAACCGATGTAGGTGTATTCATACCTAGGTTGACCAACAGAATACTCGAAGATTGTTGATATAAAATTGTTTCCGGCCTTAATAGGGCCATTATTAATTTTTTTAGTAAACTGGTTTTTGTGAGAATAGATAAAATGAGTTATTTCGAAAGTATTATTAGAGATGGTCCTGGAAGGATAGGTGTTCTTAAATCAAGTAGTTTTGAATTCGAAACTCCTTGTTTAATCGATGTTGAAGCGGAAATACTTGATTTAGGCAGTACCTGGGTACCGTGTGAAAGTGAAGTGGAAAACCCTGATTTGGTTGTTCCCCCCTCTAAAAGATGTCCCCCTGGATTAGATCGAGATTATACTGAGTATCTTGGGAATGAAAACCTAAGGATACTTGATGATTTTGAGGTTGAGAGCGAAGGTTGTGTAGTGATGCCTGTGGTTGGTGGAGGGCGTTTTGGAGTGTTGAGAGAGAGATTTAGTCAGGAACTCTCCAACTATGATGCAGTGTTGGTGGATATGGTTGGTGAGTTGTATCTGCCTAATGAGTTGTTGCAGGTTGTTCTCTCTGTTAAAAAAGGTGTTGGTTATGATACAGCTGTGTATGCTCCAGCGATTGCTACACCCCCATTGGTTCCATTGTTGGTTTATATGGGCGTTGATTTATTGGATGGATACCGTGCAGTTGAATGTGCTTCCGATGATGTTTTTTTCACCCACACAGGAACACAGAGGTTAGAGCAACTTGATGAAACACCCTGTCAATGCAGCTATTGCATGGAAAATGACATCGAAGAGATAAAAAAACTCAAAGGCAGGGAGAGAAAAGACGTTATCTATCAACATAACTTAGCTATGTTGTTGGGTGAGTTGAAGAAAACCCGTAATGCTGTTAGGAGAGGGTTGTTGCGAGAGCTTGTGGAAGAAAGAGTTAGGTCCAAACCAGAGTTAACTGCATTGTTACGTAAACTAGATAGTGAGAACCAAGACTACCTACTTAATCAAACTCCAAGTTACCGTAGGTATCAGTTATATGCGAATACAACTGAATCTCTAAGCCGTCCGGAGATAAATAGATTTATAGAGCGCGTTAAAACAAGGTATGAACCACCTGGATCGAAAGTTGCAGTAATACTACCATGTTCTGCAAGAAAACCGTACTCTAAATCGGATTCACACGCTATATACCGTAGAGGAACACAGGGAAGAGGAGATGAAGTCATATTGACATCTCCATTAGGATTGGTACCAAGAGAACTTGAAGTAGTATACCCCGCCCAACACTACGACCTCCCGGTAACAGGAGTTTGGAGCGAAGCAGAAAAAAAACAGATAAAAGACTGTTTTATTGATTATTTCTCTAAACATAAATACGAAAAAGTAGTGATTCACGTAAGAGATGAAATGGCCGATTTATGTAGGGAGATACTAGAAGACAGGTCATGTGAAATCGAATCTACAACCCAAAACAGAGATCCAAGGTCAAGCAAATCCATTAAAAAACTATATGAATCACTATCAGGCTACAAAAAAAGAAAAAATAGATTTAGAGACATGATAAAAAGCATTATGGACTATCAGTTTGGTTTAGGAACTGGAAACCGTCTACTTAAAAACGCTAAAGTAAAAGGAAGTTTCCCTAAACTTAGGGTGATCGGTAACGATGGAATACAGTATGCAACACTTGTCCCTCAATACGGAATGATTGCATTAACGATCGATGGGGTTAAAAAAGTAAAACCAATGAACTACCTAATTGAAATAGGCAGTTTCTATCCAAAAGGCTCTTTACTAGCTCCTGGAGTAATAGAGGCATCAAACCAAATCAAACCGAACGATGAAGTCTGGTTCAAAGGAGATAAAGCATTAGGAGTAGGTCGGGCAGCAATGTCTGGAGAAGAGATGACACAGTCTGAAAGAGGAATAGCAGTAAATATAAGACACGTGGAGGAACTTTAAATGCCAAAACAACTCGAAAAAATAATGACAAACATCCGTAAAACTAACCTACCAACCAAAAACGACCCCAAAAAACCCGTTGCAGTATGGAAAGACAAAGCAAGAAACAATGATAGACCAATAAACTGCCTAAACATAATACTAAGAACAACAGGCTGTTCATGGGGCCGTGAATCCGGCTGCACAATGTGCGGATACATATATGACTCAACCGAAAAAACCACAGTAAAAGACCTAAAAAAACAGTTCGACATTGCAATAAACAAACACGAAGAACAAACAAAATACATAAAAATATTCACATCAGGCTCTTTCCTAGACGACGAAGAACTTCCCCAAGAAGCTAGAGAATACATACTTCAAAAAACATCAAAAACCGGAGTAGAGATATTAGGAGTTGAAAGCAGACCCGAATTCATCACCAAAGACAAGATAAAAAAAGCTAGAGAATACATACCAGAGTTCGAAGTAGGTCTAGGAATAGAATCCACAGATAACCAAGTTCTCAACGAAACCATAAACAAAAACTCATCCTACAAAGAATACAAAACCGCAATACAAAAAATCCATGACGCTGGAGGTAAAGTAAAAGCATACTTAATGTTAAAACCCCCTTTACTAACCGAAAAAGAAGCTATAAACGACACAATCAGGTCTATAAAAACCGTTGCAAAAGAAAACGTCGATAAAATATCTATAAACCCATGCAACGTACAAAGAGGAACATTAGTTGAACAACTCTACAACAAAAAACAATACAGACCCCCCTGGCTATGGAGCCTTCTAGAAATACTGAAACAAACAAACGACCAACCAACAAACATAATAAGCGACCCAGTAGGTGGAGGAAAAGAAAGAGGCGCTCACAACTGTGGCGAATGCGACACACATATACTAAACACAATCAACCATTACTCACTTCACCAAGAAAAAAAATACCTAGACAAACCAGAATGCGACTGCAAAACCAAATGGAAAACCACATTAGAAAACGAAGCAAAATCGCATAGAATATACACTGGATGTAAATAAAAATAGGCTTGAAAAAATGAACAAAAAATACAGACCAATGTTAGTAGCTTGGGAACTAACAAGAGCCTGCAACCTAAAATGCAGCCACTGCCGAGCATCCTCAATCGACAACCCAGAACAAGATGAACTCACAACAAAACAAGCCAAAGAAGTCATAAACGAAATCGCAGAAATCGGAAACATACTAATACTAACCGGCGGCGAACCCCTAATGCGAAACGACATATACAAAATCGCCGAATACGCCAACAAAAAAGAACTAAGAGTAGTACTAGCAACAAACGGAACAACACTAGACAAAACAAAAACACAGAAAATGATCGATGCAGGAATACAAAGAGTAAGCATAAGCATAGACGGAGCAACACCAAAATCACATGACAACTTCCGAGGCATAGAAGGAGCATACCAACAAGCATTAGATGGAATCGAAATACTACAAAAAATGAAAATGCCCTTCCAAATAAACACAACAATAACAAAACAAAACGTAGACGAACTACCAGAACTAATCGAAATGGCAGAACAAAACAACGCAACAGCCCACCACATATTCATGTTAGTTCCAACAGGAAGAGGAGAAAACCTAAAAGGAAACGAAATAACACCCAAAAAATACGAAGAAATACTTGAATGGTTCTACAACAAAGAAACCGAAGTAAACATGGAACTAAAAGCAACATGCGCACCTCACTACTACAGAATACTAAGCCAAAAAGGAGGCAAATTCAAGAAAAAAGGCCTAGACATGAAAACAGGTGGATGTCTAGGAGGAAAAATGTTCTGCTTCATATCAAGAACCGGTGAAGTATACCCATGCGGATACCTACCACTAACAGCAGGAAACGTACTAGAACAAAAATTCACAAAAATATGGAACCAATCAACCCTATTCAAAAACCTAAGAAACCCCAACAAACTAAAAGGAAAATGTGGAGAATGCGAATACAAAAAACTATGCGGTGGCTGCCGAGCAAGAGCATACGCAAAAACCAAAAACTACCTATCTGAAGAACCATACTGCATACACCAACCTAAAAAAACCAAAAACAAAACCTAAAAACAAATAAAACACAACCAAACTATCCAAAACCAAACCCCCGATCCACATCCTAAAATTCAGAAAACAAACAAAAAATAAACCAATTTAAAACATCTCCCTACAAAACCAAGAAAATAACACATTCTCCCCACCACTAAAGATAACAATCATTCTGACTACAGCCTTTAAATTAAATCGAGTTCAAACTCTTTATGGTGGGGGATTAGTTTTGAAGAAGTCCTAACACTACGGTAACCCAGGTTGTAGTGGAGGTCCATATAACCTAAAAACCAATCAACAATTTTTTTTTAAATAATTATTTTGGTAGTTCAGAATTCAAAGTCAGTTGAGAGCTAAGTGATATTTTAGCTATGAATTTCTATAATAATTGGTTGACCTGGCTGGTCATTAGAGGTTTGATGTCGTTCAGTTTTTCCGTGTAATCTTTGTATTCTGGCCCTACTATGTATTTTTCATCGAATCGATCACCATATTTTTTATTAATCTCTTTGATGGTTTCAATAGCTTTTTCATGCCTACCACTGTCGATGTGTTTTGGAACAAGCGATTGGCCATATGGATAGGTCCTAGAAAGTTCTGCAGGATAAACAAAGGGTGGTTTTATTTCCATTACCTGGATATCCTTAGAACATTTTATTTTTCCAGCTATCTCTTCATCTATGTCGTGTGCTAAAAACAGTAGGATGTTTCCTTTAAGATTGTATCGCTTGATTGAGTTGTGTACTCTAGATATCTCTGGTCGATATAGAGATTCCTCTCCAGTATAGAAAAAGGCGCTTTTTTTAGAGAAAGGCGTTGTCTCTTCGATCCAATCACCGTTTTCTAGACCCCATTTTAATGCTGAATGTAACCTTGGATGTGATCTAGCTCTCTCGCTAGCTAACTCCAATAGTTCACCTCGCCTTATAGCTTCTTTAACGACACGAAGTTCTTCAAAGGTAGCATATAGGTTATGCCTAGCTAGTAATTCAGAATCCATTAGGTCATTTACATCTCTACCATGACAGGCGGGACATGAACAAGGTAAATACTCCATCTCCTTAACGTTCCAAGTGCCTCTATTGGTTAAATATCGATTTCTTTTAGCAAATAAAGCATATGCGGCTGAATCAAATAGGTCACAGCCAAAAGCAACCGCTACAGCAAAAACCATTGGATGACCCGCTCCAAAAAGATGTACCGGCGCATTAAAAGGAAGACAGGATTTAGACGCGACAACAGCTTTAATGAGGTTTTCAAAATCATAAGACTCCATCATCGGTACAACCCCACCAATACAGTACAAATCGAAATATAGTTTAGACATCTCAAACGCAGATTTTTTCCTTAAATCTAGGTGTGTAGAGCCTTGAATAGGGCCAGCGATAACAGAGTTGTTATTTCTCGCCACCTCAACTCCTTCACGAGCCCTTTTTAAAGTGACCTCTAAATCGTTTTTAGCTCGATCCCAACTAACACCTGGTGGAGTAGGCAGGTCAAGAGGTACATGTATATCGGATTCGATATCGTTTTGAAAACCAAGAATCTCTTTAGACCCAACCTCAACGTCACCATATACACTCAGTTGATATGCTCCAGAATCTGTCATAATAGGGCCATTAAAATCCAGTAAAGAGTGAACACCATTTTCTACAGCCTTTTCATGTAAATTTTCATTTCGATAAATAATGTAAGAATTGGTAATCAATATCTCAGCACCAAACTCCTTCATCTCATTAGGAGGAATAGTCAAAATTCCAGGATTAATCACAGGCATGATAGTGGGGGTCTCCACCCTCCAACCACCTAAATCGATTCTACCAATCCTTCCAGCACCATCCTTACGCTTAATTTCAAAATCCATCAAACCACCAAGTAAAACATAAATGTGACACCCCCCCACCTTACTAGCTAAGGTCGTTAGGAAGAGGCTTCCAGAGAAGGGTGTTGGTCCAGCCAGCCTTATTCTCTATGGTGTTGTCACAACACCACTACTCTCCATTCCCAATTTGGTTTCAAGCATACCTGCCTTGTTTTGTCCATACTTGTTTTGTGGACAGGTTTTGGTCAAGCAATAGTCTACTGCTACTTAAACAATCTTTCTCTATAACCCATATATCTATAGGGCTGTATCCCCTCTCTGAAGGTGTCTTAGCCTTGTTTTAAGATAATTTTAATCAAATAGCCAGTAATTTAGTTATTTTTTTGTTATTTATAAGCTATAAACGATTGAATGTTGAATGTCTCGTTAAACCCAATAAATTTAGGTTTAATAAGAGAAATCACTTTGGTAGAAATATATTTTAACTAATAAAATCATAAGTCTGCCGGAACTCGAATATTATGTCTTGGTTAGAAAATATTGGAGATTAAGAATATGAAATCGAAATTAGATTACATTGGCGTTTCAGCATATGGACTTAAAATGGGTGCTATAACCCCGCAAACAGATTTACCCAGTGAGATAAGGGAAGTTATTGCACAATGCGATAAAGATGGTTTGGTTGATGATGGTGACATTCTCTGTATAACCGAGTCGATTGTTGCAAAATCACAGAACAACTACATAACTATAGACCAGGTTGTAACGGAGTTGAGGGAGAAACACGGGATAGATAAAGGTTCAAACGTCCTTGTTTTGTATCCAATTACCAGCAGAAACAGGTTTTCCGCGATATTGAAAAGCATAGCTAGAGCAGTTAAAGGCGGTAAAGTAATTGTACAGCTAACCCACCCTGATGATGAGGTTGGTAACCGGATTGTAGATGGAGACTTGGATTATAAAGAGACATACAGCTATCAAGAACTTAAAGAAATGAAGGAAAAAGGAGCTTCAATCAACCTTGAACACCCAATAACAGGTCTTAACTACCTAGAGTATTATACGGAAATTATAGGTGAAGAAGGTAGTGAAGCACGTATAGTCCTTTCAAACAACCCAAAAACCCTGATAGACAACAACCTTGACTCAATCATAATATCTTCAATACATCGACGTAAAAAAGATAGAGATATACTTGAAGACGCCGTAGAAGACCAAAAAATAATAGATCTAACTGAAGTAGCTAGTGAAGGTGAAAAAAGCTGTAGATGGGGTCTATTAGGAAGCAATCTCTCGACAGATGAAAAACTAAAACTAGCTCCTAAAAACCCATTCGAATTCACACAAAAAATAAAGGAAATAATACAAAAAACAACTGGAAAAACAATCGAAGTAATAATCTATGGAGATGGAGCTTACAAAGACCCTGAAAGCGGTATATACGAACTAGCAGACCCAGTAACTTCATTCGGATACACAGATGGAGTCGAAGGCAAGTTCAGAGAAGGAAACAAATACAAATATCTAGTAGACAAATACATCGAAAAAGGATATTCACACGACGAGGTCGATCAAATGATACGGAACCAAGAGGTCGAGGAAGAAGATGAAGGAACAACACCACGAAAAACCAAAGACCTAACAGCAAGCCTTGCAGACCTAATTTCAGGTTCAGCCGACGCTGGAACCCCCCTAGTATTAATCAAAAACTTCCTTTAAAAACCAATAAACAAACCAAAACCTAAAAATAAATCAACTAAACAACCAAAAAACCAAAACAAAACAAAACCACAAAACCATTAAAAACAAAGCCCCAACAACCGCAATTTTAACAGCAGAACTATCCGTACCCAATACTATCGGAAAAGGCCCTAACATCACAACTCCACCACCACTAAAACCACCACCCTCATCGACCTCATCTAAACCAATACCTTTTTTCCCATCTTTACCTATAGAAACACGTCTAAGCACAAATGACAAAACCAGTAATAAAACACCAATTATTACTAATAATACACCTAACTGAAAACTCAAATCAATTTCCTCCATACAAACCAAAGCAATATAAACATGGTTAATATAGCTAAAACCAAAACAATTTCGGAAGAGGTCCCACCAACAATAGGAATAGGTCCAATCATAATTAAAGCACCACCCTCAAAATTAACAGTTTCAGAGACGGATAAAGCCATTATAACTCCGCCTAAAACAACAAATACAAATCCTAGCTTACCAACAACCCCAGAAACATCCAAAATAAAACACCAAAACGAAATTAAATTAAGTTAACTATAGTTTTTTAACAAGTAGGTTATGTATACAGTTATGTTTTCTGTGCGCTATATTTATTTTTAAGTTCTATAAGCATCTAGGTTTTTAGGAGCGTTAGCACTCCACCCTAGTTTTTCATTAATTTCTTGACTAAGTTTTTCACAGTTTTCTTTTTCACCGTGTATTACGTAGGTTTCTGGAGATCCTTCGATTTTATGTAAAAAACTCCATAACCCAGATCTATCTGCATGACCTGAAAACCTGATTTGTTTAACTTCTAACTCAATTTCAAGTTGTTTACCATTTATGTGGATAGGGTTTTCCCCTTCTTTCAGTTTGTTTCCAGGTGTGTTTTCAACCATGTAGCCTGGTAGGATAAGTGTGTTTTTACTTTTGTCTCCAATATGGTCTAGATAGTATTGGATAGGTCCACCTGTCAACATCCCGGATGTTGTTACTATTATTCCGTTGTTTTCGATAGCTTCTTCACGTTGTTTTTCGCTGTAGATATATTGATATTCACCATCGAGGTTTGGTTTTATGTAGTCTGGGTATGAACCAACTATCTTTGTTGCTTCGCAGATCATTCCATCTATATAGATATTTTTATATCCATTTTCTAATAGAAGGGATAGTATCTCTTGTGATCGGCCTATTGCGAATGTTGAGATTATTGGGGTTCCATCACGACTTAATGTTTTATCGACTGTTTTGATTAATTCTCTTTCAACTTTTTTTTGGCTGGGTATTGATTCATGTGAATAGGTTGCCTCTGTTATCAATACATCCAGAGGTGGGAGGTCATGGTCTGCGGGAGGCAGTAGTTTGGTGTTTCTGTCGTCGAAATCTCCTGTATAAAACAGTTGTTTTCCATTGATGTCTAATAGTACTCCTGCACTACCTGGTAGGTGTCCAGCGTTATACAACTCCATATGTATGTCTGGAGCTATTTTTTTCATATCTCTGTATTCAATCGGTATGCAGTGGTTTATCATTTTGTCTATACTGCTTTTATTGAACTCGGGGTTTTCTTTAAGTCGATATAGGTCTCTTTTAAGTAATCTCATTAAAGCAATTGTTGGTTCTGTTGCGTAAACAGGGCCTCGATATCCCTGTGCATAGAGCTTTGCAATACCGCCTGTGTGGTCGAGGTGGGAGTGTGATATAACGATTGCATCAAGTTGTTTTATATCCATTTCTGGAGCTGGTAAAGGGCCTTTGGAGGTTTTCATGTTTATGCCGCAATCCAATAGGACTTTTGATCTGGGTGTTTGTATAAATATTGAGTTACGGCCAACCTCTTTCCCTCCTCCTAGAAAAGAGATTCTAATCCAACTTGAGTCTCCAGCACGCCTTACATTTCTACTTACTTTTTTTAAAAATTCGTAACGTCCTTCATATTCGTAGATAAGTCTACGGACCTTGTTAACCATCTCTGAATAAGGGTTTTTATATATCTCTAGGTTCCAACCTGTTTCTTTGAAAAAACGGTTTTTTTCACGTTCAAAAGTTCCGGTTCTGTTTGTTTCAACTAAAACTTTACCGTAACTTTCGTCCCAATAAACATTGTTATAACTACCGATTTTGTTTATAACTTTACTTGCTTCTTTGGTTGTAGAGCGATTCAATATTTTCTCGACATTTTCTCCACAGATTTTCAGTTTATCTGGACCTATATATTCGTAGTAGTTATTTGACATTCAGATAGAGAATTAGGTGTACTTCAACTAAATCTTTTTCAAAAATTTTCTGGGATTTTTTTATATTGGTTTTTATTCCATCAGTTTTATTCTTTTTTCTCGTTCTTTTTCACCTGGGTAGATTGTTATTGAGTTTCCTTGTGTTAGTGTGAATGTTCTGTTAGGTAGTGTTTTGAGTTCTGGATTCCAGCCTGGTTTGTCTCTTCTGGAGCTTATGTTGATTATTAGGTTGTTTGTGTTCATTTCTTTTTTAAGTGTTGGCATTAGTTTTCTCCATCCAACGATTTTTTCTACTTCTATTGGTGTTTCTGGTTCTATTTTATCGATTTTTTCTTTTATTTTTGTTGGATTACTGTTTATTGTGAATATTTTTATTTGGCAGCCTGTTTTTTCTGAGATTTTTTTAACTGTCTCTATAGCTTCAGCGAAACCTTCGTTGTACTCTATGTTTGGAGGTAGGGTTAGCAATATTTTTTTGTATGTTTCGATCGGTTTGCTTAGTCGAGTTACCATTGTTAGTTGGGTGGTTCTATTTAATACTTGGTCTATTATATTTCCATACATCATCTGGTTTCGTGTTTTGGCTCCATCCCACCCTATTATCAATGTGGATATCTGGTTTTCTATTGTTGATCTGACTATTCCTGAGGCAATGTTGTGGTTGACTCTTGTGTGGCTTTTTATTTTTTCTTCTGCACCAGCGGCGTATTCTTCTATTTCTTTTTGTATTTCTTCGGCTTTAGCAACCTCTGATAGAGTTTTATTCCCGGTGTTTGGACGTATAACGGATACTGTGTTTATTGGTTCTTTGGAGCGTTCATCTGATATTGCGAAGGCTAGGTCGAGTAGTTGTTCTTTATATCTTGAATCTTGTGCGATAGGTATTAAGATTCTTCTTGGTATCTTTGTTGGGTCGTACTCTCTTTCTTCAGCTTCTTTAACCAAGGAAATCCCAGCTTTTTCAACAATTGATGGGCTTAATACGCTAACCACCAATATCATTAGAACTACTGCATTCACCATTTCTTGGTCGAAGCCAGGTACTCCGGCGTCATATCCGATTAAAACTATAGCAAGTGCTGCTGCGGCTTGTCCGACTGATAGGCCGAACATACCGAGCATTTCTGTTTTATTGTAGCTGTATATTTTACCGGTTATCCATGAAGAAACAAGTTTTGTTGTTATCACCAACGCGATTAGGGAGCCGGCGATCACTATGGTGTCTAGTCCTTCGGTTATAACCCATACATCTACAAGCATACCTACCGATAGTAAAAAGAATGGTATGAATAGGGCGTTTCCAACGAACTCGATTCTGTTCATTAATGGACCGGTTTCAAGAATCAGCCTGTTTAAAGCCAATCCAGCTATGAATGCTCCGATTATGTGTTCTACTCCAGCCATTTCAGCGAAAAAGGCTGATGTAAATAGTATGGCCATTACAAACAGGAATTCGTAGTAACTTTCGTCGTCATGTGTTCGAAAGAACCAACGTCCTATTTTAGGTACGATAAGCCAGGTACCGATAAAGAATATAGATAGGCCGATAGATAGTTCGACAAAGAAACCGGTGGTTAATCCCTCTCCAACTGAAGCAATCACCACTGCTAAAACTAGTAATGCGAGTGTATCTGTTAGTATTGTTCCTCCTATTGTAGCTGTCATTGCTTCGTTTTTAACTATACCGAGTCTCTGAACTATTGGATATGCTAGTAATGTGTGGGAAGAAAATATTGCTGCAAAGAGTAACGCTGCTGGAACCGATAGATCTAGTATGTATATACCGACAATTGTACCAAGTGTTTGTGGTATTAAGAATGAGATTAATCCGAAAACAATGCTTCTATCTTTGTTGTCGAGGAATTGATTCAGGTTTATTTCAAGGCCTGCAAGAAACATTAGGTATATAAGTCCAACTTCACCTAGTAGTTCTATTGTTGCGTCTCTTTCGAGTAATCCAAATCCATTTGGCCCTATTATTGCTCCAACAATGATTATTCCGATTATGCCTGGTAGTTTATATCTCTTGATTACTAGTGGAGCAACCAGGAAAACGATCATAGCTATGCCGAATATTATTACGGCGTTTTCGAATGGAGGGGTTAGTGATGGCCTTGTTACAAGTGTGGGTAATGCATTCAGGTGGGTTGGGTCTATGATGTTTCAGTCCTCCGAATTTTGATTTTCTCTCATTTTTTTCTTTTTTGTATTTTTTTTATTATGTCTCGACTGCTACATAAATTGCATTCCACGTAGTTTTCGATTTTGGTTAGTTTTATATTGAATCCATGTTGTTTTAGTTGTTTATCGAGTTGGGGGATGTCCCAATGTTGGTCGGGTCCGATGGATATTATGTCCGGCTGTATTTTTTCTATTGTTTTGAATATATCGAGTTCGTCGCCTAGTACGGCTTGGTCAACTGGTTTAAGGCCTTCGATCACTTTACGTCTTTGGCTTCCGGGTATTATTGGTTTTTTTTGTAGGTTTGGTTTTCTTGCTATTACTACGATTAATTCGTTTCCAAGTTTTTTAGATTCCCGTAGGTAATAGAGATGTCCTGGATGTATTAGGTCAAATGTCCCTGAAGCCATTACTCTCATTGAGGTTCCTCATTAGCTTATTTTGTAATTAAGAAAAATTAGAGTTCTTTGCGTATTCTTTCAAGCTCTTCTTCCCATAGCTTGTCTTTTTTGGAGCTTAGTTCTACGACGTCTAGTTCTATGGGTTCGGATTTTTTGTTGTAAGCCACCCAGTCGTTCATTTCGAATGGATTTGCTGTTATTATGTGGCATTTTCCTTTTTTAGAGAACATTTCCCTGTCTGCTCCGGAGGGTGTTGGGTTTCCAGATGGATGGCTGTGTACCGAGCCAACTGTTTTTAGTCCGACTGGTAGTTGATCTATTCGTACCATTGAACTAACCTCTGAGGTTACTGTGCCTGGTGCGAATACAACGTCGTTTATTACGCCGTCTTCAGCTCGTAATAGCCCTATCATCTCGTTGGGCATAGCGGATTTACCGACACCTAAAATCATTTTTAAGGTGCTTTCGGCAATGGCGAATACTCTGGTCATCTATTTATATTATTTTGTTGTGAAGACTTAAGAATTTAGTTTTTAAGACCCCTGCTCTTTAGGCCGAGAACCTTTTATTTCCATTGTTTTGAGTTATGGTTGTTGGTGTTTTTTTTTGATTGGTTGGTTTTAGTTGTGTTATTTGTTGATTTCTTTCAGTCCTGATCCGTCTAGCTGTAGGTAGTTTGTGTTTGAACAGGGTATGCATTGTGTTTTTCCGTTTTTCTGTGTTGTTTTTGGTGCCATTATTTTCTCTTCGCATTTATTGCAGTATTTGTCTTCGAATATTGGGGCTTTTTTTGGTAGGTTTAGGTGGCTTGTGTTTTCTGTTTTTTCTATTTTGAATAGTTCTTCTATTGGTTTGTTTAGTTGTTCTAGCGCTATTTTTCTCCATTTTTCTTGTAGTTGTTTTTGTTGTTTTTCTGTGCCTTCTCTTTTTTTCACGACTTTTTCGAATAGTTTGTGTGTTTCTGGGTATTCTTCTTCTATGTAGTTGTATGCTTTGTAGTTGTATCTTATTGCTATTTCATTTCTTTTTATTATTGTAGCGGCTGTTTTACCGTAATCACGATATATTAATGCGTTGTTTCCGAATGTACATCCTGTTGATAGTTGGATTCCATCGCTGAAACAACTGTTTGTTTCTATCAGTACTATTATGTCTTCCATTCCTTGGTGGTCTATTTCTAGTTGTTTTAACCCGTCTACACCTACTTTTACTCCGAGTACAACCATAGGGCATATGTGTCCGTGTAGCTTGCCTGCTTCTAAAACCAGGTTTGTTAGGTCGTTGTTCTCTATGTAGTTGTTTATTTTTTCTCTTGGATTTGCTATTGAGGGTGTGTTGTTTGTAATTTTATATTGAAGTTCTGTGTTTTCTTCTATTTCTTCTTCTGTTTTAATTTTGAAACTATCGTTGTTTATTTCTATTACCGTTCCCATGGTTAGTTTGGTTTGGTTTGATGTGTTTTTGGTTGATATGACTATCTTGTTTCCTATTTTGGGTTTTTTATTTTCGTTTGGTTTTACTTGGATGTCTAGTGTTTTTGGTTCTGTTTTTTTCCATTGGTCTTGTTTTATTTTCATTTTATCAATCATCTTTATGGTTGGTTTTGTTTCTTTTTTTGGTTAGGATTTTGTTTCCTTGTTTGGGTGGAGGTGATATTAGATTGCTTCTATAGGTTGTATCCATTCGTGTCCGTTTTGTTTGTTTATGTTTACTCGTACTCCGTATACTTCTCTTATGTTGTTTGGGTTCAGTATTGATGTGGTTCCTGCTGAATGGATTTTGCCGTTTTTTAGCATTATCAGTTTGTCGCTGTATTTTTTGGCTTGGTTTAAGTCGTGTAAGGCCATTATTGATGATGTTCCATGGTTTTTTTGTTTTTCGATTAGTTGTAGGACTTCTAGTTGGTGTTTTAGGTCGAGGTTTGAGGTTGGTTCGTCGAGTATTAGTATTTCGGATTCTTGAGCGAGTGCGCGTCCTATCATTACTTTTTGTCTTTGGCCTCCACTTAGTTTGTTGACGTCTTTCATTGAGAGGTCTTGGAGGTTTAGTGTTTCGATTATTTCTGAAACTATCTCTAGGTCTTTTTCTTTGGGGCCCCAGTTGTTTACGTGGGGTTTTCGCCCCATTAGTATGGTGTCGAATACGGTTGTTGGGAATGTGTTTGTTTCTGATTGGGGTACGTATCCTACGTTTTTTGCGATGTCTTTTCGTTTCATTTTCTGTATGTCTTCGCCTTTCAACATGAGGGTGCCTTTCTGGGGTTTTAGTATTTTATTTATACACTTTAATAGTGTTGTTTTTCCTGAACCGTTTGGGCCTATTAGGCCGAGTATTTCTCCGTTTTGGAGTTCTAGGTCGACTTTGTTTAATATTTTTCTACTTTTGTAGCTGAATTCTATTCCTTTTAGGTTTAGTTTCACCAATTTTCCCTCCCTACTAATACTAGGTAGATGAATAGAGGAGCTCCTATGAATGCGGTTAGGATTCCTACTGGGAGTGTTACCATCTCTATCATGTTTCTTGCAACTATATCTGAAATTAAGACTAATAGTCCTCCTCCGATCATGGAGTAGGGTATTAGGAATCTTTCATCGGTTCCGATAACTCTTCTTACTATGTGTGGGACTACTAGGCCTACGAACCCTATGATGCCTACGAATGCTACTGCGACTGCTGTTACTAGTGATGCGAAGAACATGCCTTCCATTCTTAGTCTTTCTGCGTTTACGCCTAGGCTTTTTGCTGTTTCGTCTCCGGCGTTAAGTATGTTGTAGTCGTATGCTTTTGTTATGAAGTATAAGGCTGGTATTGCTGTTCCTATTGCTATTATGGTGACTTCGTTCCAGCTTGTTCTTCCTACGTCTCCGAATGTCCAGTATACTATTGAGGCTAGTTCTTCGTCATCGGCTATGTATTGGAAGACTGAGAGTCCGGCTGAGAATAGGGAGCCTAGAGCGATTCCGGTTAGTACCATGGTTGCGGGGGTTGCGTTTTTGTATTTTGCTATTGCGACGATTATTGCTGCTGTAAGTAAGGACATTATGAAGGCAGATAATGCTTGTGCGTATCTTCCGCTTATTGGTAGTTCTACTTGTCCGACTCCGAATATCATTATGGCGGTTGCTGCGCCGAAAGCTGCTGCGTGGGATATTCCGAGGGTGTATGGGGCTCCTAATGGGTTTCTAAGTACGTTTTGCATTACTGTTCCTGCTATTCCTAATCCGGCTCCGGCTATGAATGCGGTTATTGCTTGGGGGAGTCTTATGTTCCAGATTATGTTGTGGAACATTTCGTTTACGGGGTATCCTAGTAATGTGTATATTGTGTCGATTATTGGTATGTTTACTGAGCCGTAGGCAACGCTTATTGTGAAGGATATGATTAGGAGTATTGTTATGGTTATTCCGAATGTTATTTTCTTTTTAAGGTGTTTGCGGTATTTTTGGAGGTGTTTTTTACCAGTTTGGTGTTTTTCGTTTTCCATTTATTTTTCATCCTTCTATGGTTTTTAGGGGTTTTCGTGTTTTCTGTGGTTTTTTTATTGAGCGGTACACCAATTCTGTATTAACCCAGTTAATCAATTTATATTTATTTATTTAAACTATCCTTTAAAGTTTTTTGTATTTTTATTAAAAAAAATATTTAAATTAAACCTCTACTCTATCTAAAACACCAAACTCATCATGCATCGATTGAAAAACACGCTCACCTAAAACATCTTCAAAAATATCATCGGCAACGACCTCTAGATCCACATCATCAAAAGAATCACCAGCAAGATGACTACCTAGGAAATAAGAGTTTATTAAAACATTCTCAAACTGAGTGTTGTAGTAATTATAAGGCAAGAGGCTGTAAACATCTTCGTTCTCCACAGCCTTCAAACCCTTAAATTCATCTCTGCTTAAATCCTCCTTAACCAACTGAAGCCCAGCACCATCAACAAAAATCATTTCAGGGTCAAATTCAACCAACTTCTCCCTATCCACAGAAACATGTTCACCAGGAACTTTATCCCCTAACCGACCATCCATATTTTCAAGACCAATCAAACTCAAAGAAGGATATTCTGCGATAGTAGCAGTTAAACCCTGTTCTCCTCGACGCCCTACACCACCGATATAAATCCTTGAATCTAAATCTATTTCACCAAACCTTTCTTCAAGGTCAAAAATATAACTATTGAAAACATCTTTAACCTCAGAAGCTCTTTCTTCACGACCAACTATCTCTCCAATGATATCCAGAGCGTTATAAAAAGTATCCCGTTCACCTTCAACAATATCACCATATTTAACTTCAACTACAGGCAAACCTGTTTTCTCCGAAAGACCTTCCACATCCCCATCAAATTCATCAGATGCGATAACAACATCCGGGTTAACACTTAATATCTTTTCAGCATCCCCACGATGTTGAGGACCAATATTAGGAAGCTCCTGTAAACCCGGATTCGCCATAACATACGGCCGCCTACCATCATTAATTTCAAATTCTTCAACACCAACAACCAAATCAGTACTCAACATATAAGAAACAAGGCGTAACGCCCCCGAACCAACCGCCACAATCTTCTCCACATTACTTGGTATACTGATTTCGCGGCCATATTGATCCACTATCTCTCTACTCTCTTTTTGCTGAAAACCCGGATTTAAACATCCACCAACACTTAAAGTAACTGCTAACCCACCGGCCAGCTTAATAAAACCTCTTCTAGTAAAACTATCTCTTTTCATAGTATTTATCCTCATTAAATCAATACAAACCAAAAACCCTGGTATTACAAACAAATTATTCGTAACACTATGTAATAATAAAATTAAGAAAAGTAATATATAATTTTTTTGTAAAGACCAAAGAATAAAACAAAAAATAACCGAAAAAAGATAATAAAAAAAATAAAATGAATTTTTATGAGATATAAAACATTTAACAATTGGGATATCGCTTAAACCTCTATTTCTCCAAATTCTCCATGCCTCTCAACCATATCACTGTAAACGGGTTCTCCATATATATCTTTATAAATTTCGTTAGAAATATCTTTGATATCTATATCGTTGAACTGTTCAGGAGAGAAATACTTACCAACCATGTACGAATTAATCAATACGTTTTCATATTGTGTTGTATAGCTGTTGTATGCTGTTAGTTTGTAAATTTCATTGTTCTCTACAGCAGTTAAATTTTGATATTCTGGCTTTTCCAACTCTTCAAGGGATAGGTGAGGATCACCGCCATCTATAAATATGATTTCGGGGTCGTATTCGATTAGTTTTTCTCTGTCAACTTCAACAACTTCTCCTAGTTCATCTATTCCTTTTAGCTGTCCCTCCATATTCTCGTAGCCAAGGAGTTCAAGGGGAGCGTAATCAGGGACTGTTGACCTCAATCCTTGTTGACCTCTTCTCCCTATACCTCCAACATACATTCTGGGAGCGTCTTCAACCTCTTCACCCCGTCTTTCCAGGTCATCGATTCTGTCTTTAAAAATATCTATTACTTCTTCAGCTCTATCTGTTTTATTTAAGACTTTTCCGTAGGTTCGTAGTGCTTCGTAAATTATTTGGCGTTTTTCTTTAGTCAAAATCTCTCCATATTCTACGACCACAACTGGTATGCCTATGCTTTCTTGTAGGTTTTCTGGGTCTATGTCTGAGTTGTAGGTTGTGAGTACAACGTCCGGATTAACACCTAAAATTTTTTCTGCATCACCACTGTGTTGTGGACCTATGGTAGGCACTTCCTGGTATTGTGGATTTGCCATCTGATAAGGCCTTTCGATGTCGGCTTGTTCGTTTTCTTCAACTCCAACTACTTTATCACCTGCTTTAAGGTATGATGTTAAACGTAAGGCACCGGCAGATGTCGCTACGAGTCGTTCTGTGTCTTTTGGAATATCAAGGTTTCGTCCCCACATGTCTTTTATTTCTCTTGTCTCTTTTTCTTCGAATTCTGGGTCTATGCATCCGGCTGTTATTGCTGCGCTTCCTACTAATAGGGTTGCTGCTGTTCCGCCTGTTATTTTTATAAAATCTCTTCTTGAAATTTTTTTATCCATTCTTTCACCGTATTGTTTTAAGCAGACAAAATATTGCATCAAGTTTTATTTAATTAATACAAAAATGCTTTATCACTTATAAGGTTTACCATCATAAACCCAAAAAACCAAAAAACAACCCAAAACAACAAAATGAAAAAAAATAATAAAAAACCACAAAACCACAAATAAACCCATAAAAAACAAACAAAAGACCAAATAAACCAAATAAAACTAAACCAGATTGAACTAAGTTAAATTAAATCAAATTAAATCAAATTAAATTAAATTAAATTTAACAAAGCAAAGCAAAACAAAATCAAATTAAATAAGATAACTAAAATAAAAAAAATCAAAGCGTAACTCCAGCAGCCCTCCCCTTTTCAAGGATCTCTTCAGCTTTTTTATCAGAAATACGAGTATATCGAATCCTATCAGGATCCTCAATCCTCTCCAAAGCACTCTCACCACGATAAACATTACTATTGATCAAAATAGCCAACTTAGTCTCACCATCATCAATAAGAAGATAACCATCCTCCTTCATAACCTTTCCACGACTGATATCCAGCTCACGCTCAGTATGAACAATCCCCCTGAAACTACCACCACTCTTCAAACCTTCAATAAAATCAATAAAATTAACCTCTGAACCATCAAGCTCAGTCTGATAATACATATAACGAATCTTACTAAGCAGCTTATTAACCTTCTCACGTTTCGACATAATACAACTCCCATTCAATACTAAGATTATACAAAAATAATGAAATAATCGAGATACCAATATAAATTATACGTATCCACCGTTACATCCTACCCGACATTAAAGACAAAGCTTCAAGCCTTACCTAAAATCCCACACTTGTTCTGACCTACAGAGGTAGAGAACAGGTCATCGCTACAGAGTTCCGGCATAACAACACATACAATATGACAGAATTCGAGGTCCAAACCCAACAAAACACCACACCCGTGTAGACCCAACTTCAAACATCAAATATAACTGTTATCTTGGGAGAGTAGGTAACCACTCTCACACACGATACAATATACACATATACAAACATATATATTTTGGTCAGTTATCGAAATCGTATCCTACCAAAAAAATAGAATAAAAAAGGCCTTATCTTGACTCAGAGATATAAATCCCTTCTTCCACGGAGAAGATATAGCCTAATATCTAGGAAAGGAGGCTGCCACCCCCAACCAAAGATAAAACTCAACTACAAAAACCAAACAACCCAACAAAAAACTAAATCAATTTAAAAGGACTTCATACTCCCTCCTAATTTTATCAATTGCTTCATCCACATCCAACTCAACCTGCTCACCAGACTCCATATCCTTAAGACTTAAAGTACCATTCTCAACCTCACGCTCACCAATAATAACGGCAAAACGAGCTCCAACCGAATCAACATAAGAAAGCTGATCCCCAATACCACGTCCAGTCATATCGATATCAGCAGGAAAACTATCACGCATCCTACCTAAAACACCAACTGCCTCATCCCTAAACTCATCAGAAACAGGGACAACATAAGCCATTAAACCAGGCTTCAAATCAAGATCAATACCCTGATGTTCAATCGCCTCAACAACCCTATCAAAACCGAATGCAAAACCAGTGGAAAACTGATCGCTACCCATCAACTGAGGAATACTATATTCCCCCCCACCACAAACCTGATTCTGAGCACCAAGCCCAGGAATATAAATCTCAAAAACAGTTCCGGTATAATACTCAAGACCACGAGCTATACCAAGATCGACTGTATAATCAAAATTACCATAACTCTCTAAATAACCAAGAGTGCTCTCCAACTCCACAAGACCAGCCCCACCTACCTCATCGAAACCATAACTCTCTAGAACCCCAGAAGCTTGAGAAACAACCTCACGACCATCACCAACCAAACCAATCAACTCGAAAACCAATTCCTTACATTCAGATGAAACAGACAAACCATCCAGAAAACCGGAAATCTCATCAACATCTCCTTTATCAATCAAAGACATCAACCTATCCTGGTCACCACCAACAACACCCTCGGACTCCAATACACCTCTAACAACACCTAAATGCCCGATATGAACATCAAATTCAAGGCCCAAAGAACTTAAAATACTGCATGCAAGTGCAATAGTTTCTGCACTAGTTTTAACCGAATCTCCACCAATCGTCTCAGTTCCAAACTGCCAAAACTCTCGATACCTACCTTTCTGAGGCTGTTCATACCTAAAACAATTACTGAAATAATACAACTTCAAAGGTTTAGACCTAGCTCTCAACTCCTCACCAAAAAAACGCATAACCGAAGCAGTAATCTCAGGCCTTAAAGCCAATTCACGTTCAGATTTATCTTTAAACGCATATATCTCATCAACAATCTCCTCACCCGACTTCAATGTAAAAAGCTCTAGATGCTCAAAAGTAGGCGTTTCAACCTCTTCAAAACCCCAAAACTCACAGTGAGTTCTCATAGCCTCTTCAACATTACGCCTAACATCCATTGACTCTGGGTCTAAATCACGGGTTCCTTTAGGTTTCTGAATTTTAATTATAAAACCTCCAATATAAACAAAACATACAACTTAATTAAATCTCGAAATCATCGGCCTGCCCTCTAGAACGAATCTCATCTTTCCTACGCAGATACTCCTGAATCATCCGTGGAAAAGAACTTGCCTTAACGAAACGGAGCCCCAGACGTTCAGCCCACTTCTCAATACCATCATCAGCACCAACAACAGCTGCATCCAGCTCTTTAGCAAGCAATAAAACATCTATATCCGGGGCACTATCAAGTATCCCATACCTCAAAGCACTCCTATACTTATCCCTAAAATCACTTATTGTCTGCCCAATCATCTCACGCTTGATATCCTTTTCAACCTCCTCAGCATCCATATCCCCAATATCTGTATTAAGACAGTTAACGGAAATATCCCAGATTGCATCCTCAGCAACATTCATCCCCTTATTAATACGACTTCTCATAAAATCCACATACTCATAAAAGATACTAGCCGGAATCTCAACCTCATAACGATTAGGAGTCTTCTTAACAAGCCAAGTATCAAGCTTAACCTTAACCTCTTCATCACATTCATGCCTATTAATAAAATCCCTCATCTCCCTATAAACAGTCGGATACGGCACATAACAACTAATATTCAACTCCAAACGAGCCTTGGAAACAAGTTCAAGAACACCATCAATACCCTCGCACAAAGAGTCATAACCCTCCCGCTTCCGCATCTCTACATCGGTCAACGCCGTAGTATCAAAAACAAAATACTGTCTTTCAAGATTATTCAAACTAACACACAACCTACATCTAAATAACAATTTCAAACATAATTACTATTCTCCTTAAAACAACCTAAACCAAAAACAAACAAAACAAAAACCACACCCATACAGTAATACCCTTCAACCATTATCCATATAAAAAAACATAGAAAAACAATCCATTCAAGAAATGACATAAATATTTTGTTATAAAGACATGAAACTTAAATAGAAACAAAAATACAGACAAATCCTTTTTAAGGATCGAGGTGTTTAGTTGTCAAAATTAACCGTTAACAAAATAGGTATAATCGCAAGATACGACTCTCAAGAAATAATACAAGAAACCAAAAAACTCATAAAATTTCTAGAAAACGAAAATATTGAAACAACCATAAACAAAGAAACAGCAGAAAAAATCGGAGTAAAAGGAACACCAATAAAACAAATGACAGACTGCGACCTCGTAATCACCGTTGGAGGCGACGGCACAATACTCAGAACATTCCATGAACTACCTCAACAAATCCCTGTAGTCGGAATAAACAAAGGAGAAGTCGGTTTCCTGACCGACATAGAAATGGATAACTACAAAAAAGAACTAAAAAAAATCATAAAAGAATTCAAAGTCGATAAAAGAACAAGACTGGAAGTAAACATAAATCAGGGCGAAAAACTTCCACCAGCAACAAACGAAGTAGTAATCCTAACATCGGAACCAGCCAAAATGCTTAAACTCAGAGTCCTAGTCGACGGCAAAGAAGTAGAGAAATTCGGCGCAGACGGAATAATAATAGCAACCCCAACAGGCTCAACAGCCTACTCAATGAGCGCTGGAGGACCAATAGTCGACCCCAAAGTCGAAGCATTCTTATTAGTACCAATAGCCCCATACAAACTATCAGCAAGATCGATAGTCATACCATCAAAATCAAACATAGAAATAGAACTAATAAGAAAAGGAAAACACGCAAAAGTCATAGTAGACGGACAAAAAACAAAAAAAGTGGAAGAAGGAGATATAATAACATTCAAAGAAGCAGAAAACCCAGCCCTATTCGTCAAAGTAGAAGGACAAGACTTCTACTCAAAAATAAAAGAAAAACTAATGTAAAAACACACAAAACAACCAAAAAAACCAAACCAAAACAAAAAATAACTATTCAACCTAAAAACCCACAGAAAGGTGACATAATGAAATACATAATAGGACATAAAAAACCGGATACAGACTCAATATGCTCAGCAATAGCCTACGCAGAACTCAAAAACAAAGAAGGAACAGAAGCAAAACCAATTAGATGCGGACCAATAAACCCAGAAACCGAATACGTACTCAACAAATTCAACACACCAACCCCAGAAAAAATCACAGACATATCAAACAAAAACATAATATTAGTCGACCACAACGAATACAGCCAAGCAGCAAACGGAATAAAAAAAGCAAAAATAAACGAAGTCATAGACCACCACAGAATAGGAGGACTAGTAACAAGCAAACCAATATTCTTCCACTGCGAACCCGTAGGATCAACCGCCACAATCATAGCTGACATCTACCTAAATAAAAACAAAGAAATACCCAAAAAAACAGCAGGAATACTATTAAGCGCAATATTAAGCGACACAGTAGTCCATAGATCCCCCACAAACACAAAAAAAGACGAAAAAATAGCTAAAAAACTATCCAAAATAACCAACATAGATATCGAAAAATACGGAAAAGAAATGTTAAAAGAAAAAAGCAAACTCGGAGAAAAACCACCAAGAGAAATAATACTAGGAGACTTCAAAGAATACGAATTCAACAAAAAACTCATAGGAGTCGGCCAAGTAGAAACAGTAGTCCCAAAAGAAGTACTAGAACAAAAACCCCAACTAATAAAAGAAATGAAAAAAATAACCAACGAAAAAAACTACAACACACTCATACTACTAATAACAGACCTCCTAAAAAAAGACACAGAAGCACTAATAACAGGAGAAACCGAACAATTCGAAAAAGCATTCCAAACAAAAATCCAAAACAACTCAACACTCCTAAAAGGAGTTCTATCAAGAAAAAAACAAGTAATACCACCCCTCGAAAAAACAATCAAATAAAAACAAAAACCAAAAAAAATAGAAATGAAATTCAAACCAAACAAAATATCAATAACCTCCGGCACAGGAGAAAGCGAACACCAACTAAACGCCTACGACAGAGCCCTAAAAAACGCAGGAGTCGGAGACCTGAACCTAATCAAAGTAAGCTCAATACTCCCAGAAAACTGCAAAATAAAAAACAAACCACAGATACCACCAGGCTCCTTCACACCAAGCGTCATATCAAAACAAACCACAAACAAAAACCAAGTAATAAGCGCAGCAATAGCCATAGCAGAATGCGAAAAAGGAATAGGACTAATATGCGAACACAGCGCCCCAACAATAGAAAAAACCACAGTAAACAAAACCAAAAAAATGCTCAACCAAATGGCCGAAGATAGAAACAAAACAATCAAAAAAATCCACATAGAATCCGAACAAATCATCCCCACAAAAACCGGAGCAGCAGTAGCAGTAGCAGTATTCTGGCGCTAAAAAAACAAAAAACAAAAAAGATCACCAATGAAACACCAAACACTATGCAAAAAACTAGCCAACCAAATCGAAAAAAACACAAAACACCTAATCGGAACAAAAAAAGCATCAAAAACAATAAAAATCGGCGCAGACGGAAAACCAACCAAAAAAATCGACTTGATAGCAGAAAAAACCGCAATAAACTACCTATCAAACAAAAACATCCAACTAATAACAGAAGAAACCGGACTACACAGATTCGGAAAACCACAACACACAATAATACTAGACCCAATAGACGGAACCTACAACGCCACAAACAACATACCCCTATACTCAACCTCCATAGCAATAGCCGACAAAAAACTCAAACAAATAAAATACGGATACATCAAAAACCTCAACAACGGAGACACCTACAAATCAGACGGAAAAACCAGCAAACACAACAACCAAAAAATAACAGTATCAAACACCCAAAACCTAAAAAACGCCTCAATAAGCTACTATGGATACAACAAAAAACAACGCCAACAAAAAGAACGACTCAACGAAAAAGTACACAGAATAAGAACACTAGGCTGCATATCACTAGAAATGTGCTACGTAGCCTCAGGAAAACTAGACGCATTCATAGACACCCGAGGAGCCGGATCAACAGACATCGCAGCAGCCTCAATAATAATCAAAGGAGCAGGAGGAAAATTCCAACCAATACCCCAAAAATTCCCAACAAAACACGTAAAAAAACAAATAAAAACAATAGCAACAAACAAAACAATCCACAAAGAAATACAAAAAACAATAAACCAATAAACAAACCCAACAACCAACAAAACAAAAACCTAAACTAAATAACCTAACTTAAACTAAACCTAGGCATTTTAAACCTAAATAAACATTTTTTAAGAACTACGTAGTGGTATTTATGGAAATAGATGAAGTTTTGAATCAATTTAAGAATGACAAGATATCTAAAAAACAAGCTAAAGAGAGAATTGCCCTTTTACAGCTTGAAGAACTAGAGGATGAGGCAAGAATAGATACAATGAGAGAAGATCGGATAGGATTACCAGAAGCAATTTTAGGAGAGGGAAAAAAAACAGAAACATTTGTAAAGATAATGAAAAAAATGGCCAAGAGAAAGGGTAGAAGCATAGGAACTAGGGTAAACAAAGAACAAAAACAACAACTCCAAAAAAATAAAGGTCAACTAGAAATGGAGTGGCATGAAAAAGCCAATATAGCTGTACTTAAAACAGAAAAAACAAAACAAAAAGAAGAAGGTAAAGTTGGCGTAATCTGTGCTGGAACAGCCGATCTCCCCATAGCAGAAGAAGCAAAAGTAACAGCTGAACTACTTGGATGCAAGGTATATAACGCATATGACGTAGGAGTAGCAGGGATACACAGAATACTCCCAGTTCTAAAAAAATACAATGAAGAAAACATCCAAGTACTAGTGGTTGCAGCAGGAAGAGACGGGTCACTACCTCCAGTAGTAGCAGGAATGACAGACATCCCCGTAATCGGCCTACCCGTATCAACAGGATACGGTGCAGGTGGAAACGGAGAAGCCGCATTACTATCAATGCTTCAATCATGTTCCCTACTAACCGTTGTAAACATAGACGCAGGTTTCACAGCCGGAGCAATGGCAGCAAAAATAGCAAAAACATAAAACCTAAAAAAATAAATGTAAAACTCCCATAAAAAAGTAAGAGTAAAACTAATGTAACCTATAATCGAGGAAAAAATATGGCAAAAAGAAGAACTGAAATAAGAAATTTAGATGAAGGAGATTATATACTACTTGACGGAGAGCCAAGTAAAATAACAAAACTACAGGTCTCAAGTCCAGGAAAACACGGATCTGCAAAAGCAAACATATCTGCTAAAGGAATATTCGATGACAAAAAAAGAAACATGCTAAACCCTGTAGACACAAAAGTAGACGTACCAATAGTTGAAAGAAAAGACGCACAAATCATATCCATATCAGGAAACAACGTTCAACTAATGGATATGGAAACCTACGAAACATTCGAAATCCTCGTAGAAGACCAAGAAATACTAAACAACATAGAAGAAGGCGGCGAAACAAAATACATGTCCGCAATGGGGAAAAACAAAATAATAAAACAAAAATAAACAAAAACCCCCACAAACCCAGTTTGTGGGGAACCAAAAAAACCAAAAAAACCAAAAAACCAAGCCTAATAAAACTCCCAACTTTATAAAAAACCAAATTCACTTTTTCTACCCGAAAGCTTTAAAAACATAGCGACAGCCAAGAAAACCGAAATCAAAATCGAAACAACTGCTACAACCAAAACCCCCCACCAAATCAAACCAAAACCAAGTGGTTCAACACCAACAGAAACCTCTAAAACACCAGAAACCAAAACCAAACCTAAAAAACCTAATTTAAACGGCCTTTCAACTCCACTACGCTTCAAACCAATCGCAGCACACTGCACCTCAGTATAATGAACTAAAAAAACACCAACAACCGCCAACAAACCTAACTCATTCGATACAAAACCTCCAAAAACCAAACTCAATAACAAAACCAAACTCGAACCAGTATTAAGAGTAGTGCTCAAAAAATCATCATAACGAGTAACAAATGTCTTCCTTCTCAAAAAAAACAGATGAACAAGATCTAAAAAAATCCAAACCCCAATAAAAAACAAACCTAACACCAACTGACCAAAAAACAAAAACAAAGCTGAAACAACAGAAATTCCAAACCCAAACAAAGACAATCTTTTAATATCCATCATAAAACCCCATAAACTAATTCAAAAACACCACACAAACAAAATAGATTAGAAACCTATTAAAGATTTCAATTCTCAAACCAACCAAACCACAAAAAAACAGTAATACACCAACCTTTTCAATTCAACACAAATAAAAGTGAAAGCAATCACAAAATGAACAAAAATATAGAACAAAACAAAACAAAAACCAACCAAACAAAACAAAACAACATAATAACCTAATAAAAAACCTAACAACACACCTAACATATTCAAAAACCAAAAAAAGAAAGGAAAACAATAATTATCAGAATAACTATTCACACAAACGATGAATACGCAAATAAATAAATAAAAAACAAAACAAAAAGAAACACTAAAACAACAAAAAGAACACATAAAACACCTCTTACAAGTTCAACACAACTAATAACAACAAAACCAACCTAAAACTTTATATAAGGTCATATATCTAATAATTACATGTTCACAAAAAATACATACACATGTTCACAAAACGTTTATTCACAGTGTATGTTAGAAGCGTATTGCATCTGGGGGGATGGGATACCAAAAGGTGACTCAGGATGAAGATAAAGTTGGAGGCCATCGATGAAGATGGCGTAAAAACCTCTATGGAATTTGAAGGAGACCTCGACAAAGAGTTAATACTAGAAAGAATCTCCAAATTCATAGAGGCCTTAAACCTCTCATCGAAACCTTCAACCAAATCTTCATCCAGCGCACTCCAACCGAACCAAAACAGCCAAAAAGAAATCGATCTATCAAACTACAACCAACTAACAATCAAAAAAAGATTAAAACTATTTTTAATAGTAAAATTCGAAAACCAATGGTTCACCTCTAGAGAAGTAAAAAGAAAATACGACAAAGAATACCAAGAAATCGGACTCTCAACAGTCTCAACATACCTATCAAGAATGGCAAAAGAAGGATACCTACAGAGAAGAGGAAACAGAGTAGAAAGAGAATACAGAATATCAAAACAAAACAACAAAGAAATACAAAAAATAAAAGAAATAAAAGAAACCCTCAAACAATAAACACAAAACAAAAAAACACAACAAAAACTTACTACAAACTATTTATACAAACCATAACCCAAACTACATCTAAATAAAAAACAAGCAATCCATTAAATAAGAGTGAAAGTTTAATCGTTGATTAGAAACCATTAACTTCGATTTTAAAGATATCCACTAGCAAATAGCTAAACTATTAATAACCCAGAAAACAAACAAAAATTGAGGAAAAATAATGGTAAAACAACAAGGAGACGGATTAACCTCATCTGCAGGACTGATGAGATATTTCGATGAAGAATCAAAAGACACACCAATTATTGGTCCAAAACAAATAATGGTTTTCAGCGCAGTTCTAGGCGTCTTGATACTCTCTTTAAACCTATATTATGGTCTATGGCCATGAATAAAACTATAAATTAGGTAGGTTTAAAAAAAGATTTAGAAGTTATTTAATAAAAGTTATTTAATCAATATTAACTATCCACATCAAAGGATAATCTATTTTCTCTAAATATGCGAGTTTTCCTGTAACAACTGCATCGCCACATTCAACTACAACCTTTATCTCCAAGTCTTCAGGTTTCAATGCAGAATACCCCTCCCCCTCTTCCCGCTTAATTTCAACATCGACTTGTTTTACAGATGGCTGTTCTTTTATAGATTTTTCTATAGCACTCTTAACATCCTCAACAGAGTTATCTCCAACAGGCGTCCCAACAAACTGATGAAATACAGCTCCTAAAGAAACCCCTAATTCGAAACAACCCCTTTCTCTATCAGAAACATCGTCATCGAAAAAAACCGAAGTTTTCTCTTCAAAACTCATAAAAATAATTTAATCTTGAAACAATTAATTTGTTCTTAATCAAATCCCTAAAAGATAAAAAAAATAACTTTAAAATATAACCTAAAATTTAGAGAACCTGTGGACCTATACCCGGTAGTTTTGATATGTTCGATAAAAATTTTTTGGGAATTAAAATTAGATTTGAATAAATAAGGCAAGCAGGTATTCTTGAAAAGTTATTGGTGATGAGTGTATTATCTTTTGATGTATCAACATATAAATAGAGAGAAATGAATTACTAAGTTTTTTATACGCCCACTATAGTGCTTAAATTCATCGTTTTAATAACGGATTGGGTTTTTTCCACTTTGCAAATGTTTTTCCGTTAAAGAATTTAATGATCTTCAGTATTTTCTTACAAATATGATAGACTATTTAAATTGAACAATCGATTTAAAGCTCCACTAGATGTCTTTTTTAACAAACAAAACGATGGATAGGGCCAGTAAAACTATGAACGCGATTAATAGGATGCTGGCATCTAAGAAACTGTATTCTTGGTAAACAAGTATTTCAGTTTGATCGAAATAATGGCTTGGAGATATATATCCTACCCATTCATAGTTGGGTACGACTTTTGATACAGATTCTATAAGCCATAAAATAAATACTATGCCTATTGCACCTACTTGAGCAGGTTTTACTTTCTTAAACACTATTGATAGGAGTAAGCCAATTCCAGCGCAAACCAGTAGGTATGGTGTTGATAGTAGATGAACCATGATCAGGGAGATAAGTTCAATAGGCTCTCCGATCAGAGATGTACCTACATAAAGTATCACCACAACACCAACATTAAGAATTAATAATGGAACCCATAATGCCCCAATTTTCTGTAATATAACTGATTCTCTTGAAACTGGGTTTGAAAGCGTTAAATCCATCTTTCTGTTTTTTATATCCTTTGAAACAAACCCTGCACCTATGTATGCAAAGTAAATACCGACTAGTATAACCCAGAAGAACGCGTATACTTCGGCTGCAATAAACCCCTCGATAGTATCTAATTCTGCAATCCCAAACATATCGAAGAAAAATTCAGGAAATGCAGCAAGCAGTTCTTCAGCCTCTTCCTTAAACTCAGGGAATATAGATAGATACATAACAGAAAGCAAGGCGAATACACTGGTTAAAATAACCGAACTACGCAAAAGCTTCCTTGATTCATTCCTGAGAATAGAAGTCATCAATAAACACCTATATAGAATTTAACTTTATGTTTAACTTTAACTTTAGATAGGCCTTGAATTATTGATGAGAATAAATCATGAACTTCTATATCATTTACATTTTTTTCAGAAATCCTACGTTTAAGTGTAGTTAGCTCTGAAGAGAGGTAACATGGATTTTTCATAAAGGATTCACTCTCCATAATAATGTTTGAAAATTTCGTCCAACTGTGGATCACCAATTTCAATGTCTTTTATTTCATATTTAGATAGATGCTTGATGAGTTCTGAAGAATCACCGGTATATGTAAAGTGATAAGAATTATCGACAATTTCAGTTTCGATCATATTTTCGTTTAAAAAAACGTTTTTATCGACAGGCTCTTCGAAATGAACCCATACCTTTTTACCGCTTCTAGCCAACAACTTATCGATTTCCTCTAGGTCAACAAGCCTACCTTCCCGTATAATCCCAACGCGATCACAAACCCTTTGAACTTCACTCAAGAAATGAGAGGAAAAGAAAATCGTTTTACCCTTCTCGCTCTCGGTTTCAACAAACTTATGGAGTCTATCTTGTTTTAAAGGATCTAATCCAGAGGTAGGTTCATCCATAATCACAAGCTTTGGGTCGTGCATAAAAGCCTGGACAATACCCAACATACGTTTGTTACCAGAAGAATATGTCTCAACCTTTTGATCAAGTGGTGGATGGAACATCTCAAGAAGTTCCTCCCTCCGGTTATCACCACGCATACGTGCAAAGTAGTCAAGAACTTCATTCCCGGTCATACTTCCATCAAAACCAAGTTCATCAGGTAAGTACCCTATCTCCTGTTTAACCTCAGTCAACGCTTTTCTATCCTGAATATCTGCTCCCAACACCTCAGCAGTTCCAGAACTAGGTTTTATCAAACCAAGCAACTGACGGATAGTAGTTGTCTTACCAGCACCGTTAGGACCTAAATAACCAAAAATCTCCCCTTCTCTAACGCTAAAAGATAAGTCTTTATTAGCTTTAACATCTCCATAAACCTTAGTCAGGTTATCAAGGTTTATAGCAGCTTTAGAGTTCATTTTAACCATTTTAATACAACCATTACTTTAATAAAATGTGAAATATTACATCTCGTTTTAAATATCTCTTTTAATAAACCAAACTATTGATACCGCAAGTAGAGCGATGAACAAAAATGTGAGAATACCCGCACCAACAAACGCATATTCTCCACGAATCAGTATGTCAGCAACATCATAATAATGCACTGGTGAGAGATAAGCCATCCACTCAAAATCTGGATCCATCTGAACGATACCTTCAATCAACCATAAAATAAAAACAACTCCCACAGCTCCAGCTTGAGCACTGCTAACATCTCGCATAAAAACACTGAAAACCAAACCTATACCTGCACAAGCTAATAAATATGGAATTGAAAGTAAATGAACCATCAATACAGGGATTATTTCAATGCTTTCACCAATCAAAAATGTACCTATAAAGACTATAGCAAGGAAACCAAGATTTAGAATTAATAAAGGAGCCCAAAGAGCTCCAACTTTCTGCAATATAACTGATTCTCTTGAAACTGGGTTTGAAAGCGTTAAATCCATCTTTCTATCCTCAATTTCGCTAGCAATCAAACCTCCACCTAAATAAGCAAAATAAATACCAATAAACACTACCCAGAAGAACTCATATGTATAGGAAGCCAGAAAACCCTCTATTGTATGCAGAGCCTCTATACCGAAAAGAGTTATCATCGCCTCAGGCATAGCACCCTCAAGAGCCTCAGCCTCCTCTTTAATGCTAGGAAAAACCACAAACAGGTAAAAAGAAAGAAAGGCAAATACACCTGTCAAAACGATTGGGCCACGCACCAACTTCTTTGATTCATTCAGAAAAATAGAAACCAATATACTCACCTACCAACCAAATCTTTAAAACCAAGAAAAACACAACGAACCAATAAAACAGACATACAGATAAACCATAATACACAATGAATAATAAAGGTTCTTAAAAATAAATCTTAAAAATAAAAACTTTTATCTTCAAAACTCCTTCTTTCAATTCTAAACCTAAGCACAACTATAAATAACAAACCAAACCAAACCACACCTAAAACCATTCACCCCTCTCTTCTCCCCCCTCTCTAAATATCTCTAAAACCTTGACAAAAATTTACATATTTATTTAAAAAATAAAAAGTGAATATGGATGCAAAATTGGATTCCAAAGAATTCGATAACTTACTTAACATAAAGAAAAAGACATTATATATTGTTGAAATTCTAGCTCTCATTATTACTGCAATAGCCACAGCCGCAAGTATACTTTTAGAATTGTTTCAACAGCCTTCATATCTAAACTTGATAGCAATTTCAGTATTCTTAATTGCATTTATCATTTTATTATTTCACAATTCAAAAGAACGAAATAAAATTGACTGGATAAATGAGTTAAAAACTCTTCACACTGCCCGTGTACACTTAAAAGCTCTTGAAGAAGAGAAAAAACTATCCTCAAAAAACTAAGAAAAATTAAATCTACATATTCAAGTAAGCTAAAAACACTATACTACGTAGCTTTACTTGAAGACAAAGAAAAGCTTTCAAAAGCCCTAAAAGAAGAAATAAAACAATTAAATTCAATCAAAGATGAAAAAGGTAAATAACTTTTGAAAAAACTCAGGTAAAATGGTTAAAATAATTCTTAAAAAGGAAAATCATACTTCAATACAGGATTTAAGAGAAGAATTAGAATTAATTTCAGAAATAAAACCAGATGCTATACTCCTCGAAGGAGAAGAAAATCAAAAACGAAAAATAAGTTTAGTAGAAAAGTCACTCCTTTTACCATTCAACGTTTTTTCCTATTTTTTTGGTAATATTTGGGTTTCTAAAAAACCCGTAGAATATATGGCTAAAGCACTTGACATCCAACTATATAAAACAAGAGAAAACAACCTTAAACTCATTAAATTGATGTCAAAAACAACAATAATAATCTACTTATCTTTGATCCTATTATCCTTATTTTTGATTCACTTAGCTTTATTATTACCAATATTTGGCACTAATCTCTCAATTGGTTTTTTATTGTTATTATTCTCCTTATTTTTAATTATTCTCCTTATTTTAATTCCCGCTAGGAACTCTAAAAGAGATAAAGCTATCAAAAATAAGATTACTGATATAATTCAACAGGAAAATGAAACCATTTTAGTAGTAGTAGGTGAGGATCACGAAAAAGAAGTAAAAAATCTTTTAATTTCTGATCCCGATATAAACATCAATAAAGAAGATATAGAAGTCAAAGAATCGCTAAGCAAAGGAACTAAATACAAAATACTTGATATTTTATTACCCCTCATGAAATCGTTAGCACTACTGTTTATATTGTATTATCTTAATGCTGAAATTATACTGTTCATAAGCAATATAGTGGCGTAAAGTATGGAGAACAATTAATTTAGTACTGATTTTCTTATTTTTATTAAAAGCTATAATATGAGGTTTAGAAGAGAATCCAAAACAAATAAAGACTAAAAATGAACATTAAGAGAATTGGAAGTTTGATAAAGATATTTATTGGAATGAAGTAGGATGGGTGGAGGAAGGTATTCTAAAGAAGAGCTTATAGAACTGCTTCGAGAAAATTCTAATTTAACTCAGAGTGAATGGAGGCAAAGAGAGGATCTACCATCATTAGGTTCTTTACAACGACATTTTGGTAGTTGGAACGAAGCTCGAGAGGCTGCAGGATTAGAAGTAAGGGGTAAAAGATACTCAAAAGAAAAATTGTTAGAACTATTGAGAGAAAACCCAGACATATCGCTGAAGGAATGGCAGGAAAGAGATGACCTCCCATCATACTCAACGATTTTAAGGCATTTTGGTAGTTGGCGTGAAGCTAAAGAAGCGATAGGAAGGGAACCTGAAGTTGTGAGTAGTTATTCAAAAGAAGAATTGTTAAATATACTGAAAAGAGAACTTGGAGAAAACCCAGACTTAACATACACAAAGTGGAATGAAAGAGATGACCTCCCCTCTGCACAAACAATAAGTAATCATTTCGGTAGCTGGGATAAAGCACGTCAAGCAGCAGGTTTTAAACCCTACGGCTTCCATCCATATAGTTACAGCGATGATAAATTGTTAGAAATACTAAAGAAACATCCAGACTTAGATGCAGAAGACTTCAAAAAAATAGATGACCTACCTTCCTCCACAACATACAGCAGACGCTTTGGAAGCTGGAACAAAGCACGTAAAAAAGCAGGTCTCCCTGAAAGAGGACATGGGAGAGACTTCATAGAATACGATGGAATCTATTTCGCCTCAGTTTTAGAAGCCTGTGTATATGAAAAACTAAAAACCTATGGATTAGATATAAAAACCCACATAAACAAAAAAGAAGCCGAGATAGATTTCTTAGTCGAAGACAAATTCTATTTAGAACCACATTCAGTATATTATAACCCTGAAACAATCGAAGAATACGAAGAAAGAAGAAGAAAACTTGTTGAAAAACCTCTGTTCGCCTTCAAAAAACTATCAGAACTTGAAGACATCTTGAGACAACAGAATTTAGAAGAAATAATAGAAAAAAAAGAAGTTAAAAATACTGAAGTGAAAGAAAAAGTAAGGAGAGAAGGAGACTTCTTCGATCAAGAAAAATTAATAAACCTAATCAAAGAAAACCCAGAACTAACCAGCCATGAATGGAGAAAAAGAAAAGATCTACCTTCATTAAAAACAATCACACGGTGTTTCGGAAGCTGGAACAACTTTAGAACGGAAGCAAATCTAAAAACAAGATTCAAAAGAAGGACTAAAGAAGAATTGTTAAAGAAAATCAAAAAAGAACCCAACCTATCTATCAATAAATGGAATGAAAGAGATGACCTACCCTCCTCAACCCAAGTTATCAATAAGTTTGGTAGTTGGAACAAATTCAAGAAGGAAGCAGGAATCAAACCCCAAATAGCGCCACAAAACAAATATACCCGGAAAAAATTGATTGAGCTGATTCAAGAAAACCCAGAACTAACCAGAAATAAATGGGTGGAAAGGGATGACCTTCCCTCTGAAACACCTGTGACAAATAAATTTGGTAGTTGGAACAACTTTAGAAGGGAAGCAGGTCTAAAACCAATACAGAAGAATTGGTCTAAAGAAGAATTATTAAAACTGATTAAAAAACATCCAAATCTAACTCAAAACGAATGGAGAAAAAAGGAGGAACTTCCTTCTGTAGATCCAATATACAGAATTTTCGGAAGTTGGAACAACTTTAGAAAGGAAGCAGGTCTAAAACTACACAAAAAAGATAAAAAACATAAAAAAACACAAAAAACCCCTAAAAAAACCACACTAAAAGATTACTTCTGAACCAAAAAACCCCAAACAAAAATCCTAAAAAATAGACACTCGACCTTTTGAATCCCAAAACAAAATAAATAATCATTTTAAAAGATTACATTAAAACCGGGATATAGACAAAAAAACAATACAAAAAGGTGTTTTTAATATGGATGATGAAACAAAAAACAAGATTGCTGTTGGTTGGGCAATTTTCTTGATTATATTTATATTTGGAGTTGCAGCATTTCTATGGTTGATGATGCCATAAAGACAACCATAAAAAAGAATCTAAAACTAAACGTTTTCTCCAAAACCACACCTAAAAAAATAAATCAATAAAAAAACCAAATTCAATCAATTAAATAGTATATTTAAATAAAATATAAGTGTTTGTTAAATGAAGGAGAATACCTCTTTAGATACGTATATGCGTAAGAATGAAGAGAAGTCAAAAATCTTACTCGTATTATATCTCTCTATTTCTGCAGTTTTAATAATTATTTTGTCTATCCGTTTTTTTGAGGTGACTCTTCTTGATAGGATGTTAGATCAGCTTCAAAATATTTTTTATATAGAAATATCTGGAGCTTTGGTTTTAATATCTATAATTGTTGGTTTAAGCTCATATTTTGGTATTATACTTCCACCTTCAGATTCAAAAGAAGAAGAGATAAAAAATAATAGAACTCTTCACACGCTAGGATTTAGTTATCTAACTATTATATTACCTTTTTTCGCTTTGTATTTGTTATTAATTACTTTAGATATATTGAGATTTATAGATATATTTACAATTGAATTTAGATTAGGGAATTTTTTAGTTGTTTTATTTATCTTTGTTTTATTGCTTTTTTATCAAGCTAAGATATATAATTATTTAACAAACGAATCTGAAAAGTTTAAAAATTATAAAAAATTGAAAACCCGATATAGAAATAGAAGTTTAAGGGTAAATAAAAAATTAAGCTTAAGTAGAACTAAATACCTAAAAGTATTGCTTTTTTTGAAATCTATCCCTTTACATCTTCTACTTTTGGCATTACTTCTAACAGATATCTCAATAATAACCTTTATCTTCGGTTTCTTTATCTACTTTACAGTATTCGTTTATATTGCTATGTTATACCGTATTTCATCAATAACATTGGATTTAGTAGATATAAAAACAGAGAAAGAAACATTGAAAAATGTTTTTCTATTAGAAAAGAAAAATGAATTCTTTAAATATATGTCGCCTGGCGCAGAAACACCAAAACAAATTAATAAAAAATACGTGAAAGAAATCAATTACAAAAATCCTGATGCGTTTAAAATAGATAGCTGAATGGAAGGTGGGTTTACAGTAAACCAACAAAAAGCCAGGCACCCCAGTAAATGTAAGGAACAAGGGAGAACAGAAAACAATATTATAAGGAAAGGAGGATAGTATTCTTTTTATATAGATTAATATAGGGTGGATATCTGTTTTTAATGTTAAGCCATTCTTAATAGACTTTTATAGTTTAGCATTGGAGGGGCCAGTGCATCCCCTTTTCTGTGTTTGTTGTTGTTTGTTTTGTTTAGGAGTGGAGGGGGTGGTTATAATATCTGGCCGTTATATACATGGGGTAAGCATTGCCTATGTGGTTTAATGAGGTTTTTCTCTGTTTCATTCGGCCAGAAGGGTGTACCTTTTTTAGGAGATCTTCATTAGACCAGACCAATAAAAACCCTTAAAACTTCTTCGTAAAAATAGTATTAAGACTTATTACTAAGAGCTTTCTATTCAAGATAAGAGAATTACAATCAGTCCTGGATTTAATATAACCGTTTATTTCTAGATGTTTTAGCTCCATCAGAGGTGACAGTGTAAGAAAGACAGGAATATGGAAAACGCCATACAACTAAGACATGTGTAAGGCAAATGCCTAAGAAGAAAACAACCATTAGAATAGATGAAGAAATACACCAATGGGCAAAAGAATACGGCTTCAACCTCTCCAAATTCCTAGAAAACCAACTCGTTATAGCTAGAAACAGATTAGAACCCTCAATCCAAAATAAACCCCGTAGAGAAAATTCTGATGTGTTTAGTGCGGGGGGCGAGATTCGAACTCGCGAACCCCTACGGGACAGGATCCTAAGTCCTGCGCCTTTTCCATGCTCGGCAACCCCCGCGCGTCATATAGAATTAGTTTGAATTTATTTATCTTTTTAGTATTAGTTTGGTAAGGACTTCAATAGTTTTGGTTTGTGTTTAACTTAATATTTTTTGTATTATTCGTTTTTTGGGTTGTTGGTTGTTGGTGTTTTTTGTGTTTTTTTGGGTAAGATTGAATAGTTTTCTTCACATATTTTTTTTGTCGGTTGAGTATTGGTGTTTTTGGTTTTTGTTGGGTTTTGTTGTTATGATGGTTGATGATTTATTGGATTTTGGTTTGCCTGAAGAGGGTTTGGAGATTTTTGGTGATAGGGGTATTGAGGAGTTGTATCCTCCTCAGGTTGATGGTGTTCGGTCCGGTGTTCTTGATGGACGTAATTTGGTTTTAGCTGTTCCTACTGCTAGTGGTAAGACTTTGGTTTCTGAGTTAGGTATTCTTAAGTCTGTTTTTAGTGGTGGTAGGACTCTTTATATTGTTCCTCTTAAGGCTCTTGCTTATGAGAAGTTTGAGTTGTTTAAGGAGTATGAGAGGTATGGTTTTAATGTTGGAGTTGCTACAGGGGATTATGATCGGAGTGCTGATTATTTAAGTGATATGGATGTTGTTGTGACTACTAGTGAGAAGGCTGACTCGATGTTGCGTTTGGGTACTGATTGGATTGGTGATGTTGATGTTGTTGTCTGTGATGAGGTCCATCTTGTTGATTCGGATAGGAGGGGTCCTACGCTTGAGGTTACTCTTGCTAAGTTGATGATGATGAATCCGGGGGCACAGGTTATTGCTTTGAGTGCGACTATAAGTAATGCTAGAGAGATTGCTAACTGGCTTGATGCAGGTCTTGTTAAGAGTGATTGGAGGCCTATTGAGCTTAAGGAGGGTGTTGTTTTTGATGATTTTATAGATTTTCCTTTTGATGGTGGTAAGGAGGTTTGTTCGGATGAGGATGATGTTGCTACTTCATTGGTGAGGGATGCTGTTTTGGAGGGTGGTCAGGCATTGGTTTTCACTTCTTCGAGACGTAATTCTCGTGGTGCTGCTGGCCGTATAGTTGGTTCTTTGGATGATCTTCTTTCACCGATGGAGGAGGATCGTTTGATGGAGTTGTCGAACGATATTTTGGATGTTGATGGTGTTACTGAGGAGGGGGAGCGGCTTGCTCGTTATGTTAGGCGGGGTGTAGCGTTTCATCATGCTGGTTTGAGGAATACGCATTTGAGGCGTATTGAAAAGCTTTTTTCTAGTGGTGATTTGAAGGCTATTTGTTCCACTCCAACGTTGGCTTGGGGTATTAATTTGCCTGCGAGGCGAGTGGTTGTTAGGGATTATAAGAGGTATGACCCTAATTATGGTATGAAGCCTATTCCTGTTCTTGATGTTAAACAGATGTTTGGTAGGGCTGGTCGTCCTGGTATGGATCCTTATGGTGAGGCTGTTTTGATAGCTAAGAATGAGGTTGAGAGGGACCAGCTTATAGATCGGTATGTTGTGGGTGATACGGAGAATATTACTTCTAAACTTGCTTCTGAACCTGCTTTACGTTCACATGTTCTTTCGACTATTGCTTCAGGGTTTGCAGGTAGTTATAGTGAGTTGATGGATTTTATAGACCGTACTTTCTTTGCTGTACAGAATCGGCCTGAAGATATTCAGTTACTTGTTAAGAGGGTTCTTGGGTTTCTTGAGTCTGAAGGATTTATCGAGGTTGATGGTTTCGGTTTAGGTAGTGGTAGTGGGTTTGATGCAACCGCTATTGGTAAGCGGGTTTCTGAGTTGTATATCGATCCTTTAAGTGCTTCAAGGATTTTAGAGAGGCTTTCTGGACGTGGGATGGAAAGCGATATCGAGTTCCTTCACATGGTTTGTGAAACTCCGGATATGGATACCTTGTATATGAGGAAAAGTGATTACTCCCGTGTTGAATCTTTCTTGAAGGAGAACCCTAGGTTGAAGGAGCGAGGGGAGATGGATGACTGGTTCTTGAGCGAGGTAAAAACCTCATTGTTATTGAAGGATTGGATCGATGAAGAAGATGATGGTGATATCTGCGATTGGTATGGAGTTAGCTCTGGTGATATAAGGCGTAAGGCCAGCACTGCTGAATGGTTGTTGCATTCCGCCGCTGAGTTATCGAAAATGTCTATGTCTCTATATATCAATAGGCTTCGAAATCTTCAGAGAAGGATGCAGTACGGGGTTAAAAAAGAACTATCAGATCTTGTTAGCATCTCAGGTATTGGTAGGGTGCGTGCCCGAGAACTTTATAAAAATGGATATAGAACCAAATCTGATTTACACGAATTAATTGATAACCAATCTCTAGTTCGTGAGGTAGATGGTGTTGGAGCAAAAACTATAGAGAAAATCAAAAGGGAGTTAGGTGGAAATGAATGATGATGCAGTTAAAAAAATAGAAAACTCCAACGAAGTAGTTTTTAAAGCTGGCGTGGTGGATATTGAGGATATAAATCTTTTTTTAGAGGTATTGGATAGACATAGTGGTGATGGAGTGGTTCAAGCGGTTGATGCGGGTATCGTAGCGGGTGAGGAGCACTTGAGACATGCAACCCTCAAAGCAATCAACTCGTGGAAGACAAACCCAATCTCCCAATCCCTAGGCATGGAGATATTATTGTATATTGTTGGAGAACGCCAGATAAACAAAGCATTAGAGAAAGCTGGAGTCGCGGAAGGCAGTCAAGAAATAGTTTTAGTCGGCATTGGAGAAGTTGGTTGGAGCTCACTAATTGAAGAGATTGGTTTAGAGCTGGATAGCTCACTAATCAATTATAATGAAGATAAACTTAATAAAATCTGTAAGACATTTGGGATTCCAGATAGAGAGCTGGAGGCTGTAGGGAAAATGAAAACACCATACCTTGTGTTGGAGAGAGTTACTTTATTAGACACAAAAAAATGAGTTTTAATGTAAATATTCCTAAATAAAGATTTGTTACCATGGAAATAATTATTGTTTGAGGTGTTTTTTTGTTTTCTAATGATAGTGGGTTAAACCCTTTAACAATGGCTGTTGATGTTGGTAAAGGCACTCAAGATGTTTTGTATGCTGATAAACTCGATGAAAATGTCGTTAAAATGGTTTTACCTTCTCCAACCAGGGTTGTTGCCGATAAGATACGGCAGGTAGACGGTGATTTATTGTGCACCGGTAAAACGATGGGAGGTGGCCCCGTTTCCAAGGTTATTAGAAACCATGTACGTTCTAATGACGTTGTAATGGTTGAGTCTGCTGCCCGCACTATTTCAGATAACCTAGATTTTGTTAGAGATATGGGAATCACAGTTATCGGCAGTGATGAGGTAGGTGATTATCAGAGTTATACAGAGATCGAGTTTACCGATATCTTGTTAGATGAAATACTCCGTTTTTTAAGTTCTATGCAGCTTAAAACTCCAGAGAGAATCGGTGTTGGTGTACAGGACCATGGAGTTGCTCCAGAAGGTATGTCGGACAGGAGATATAGATTCAGTTTCTATAGAGAGGTTATTGAAGGAGAAGGACGTTTGGAAGACCTTGTTTTCACAGAAAAAACAGGTAGGTTCAGTAGAATCGACAGTGCTTTAGAACAACTATCAAGCTATGAAGCCGTTGCCCTTGATTCTAAAATAGCTGCAATAATAGGTTGTTACAATGGTGGAAAAGAGGTTATAATCGATGCTGGTAATGGCCACTTCATGGCGGCATCGATAAAAAAAGGACGTTTAGTCGGTTTGTTTGAACATCACACCAGAATGCTTGATGACGACCGTATAACAGAGTTGGTTGAAAAATTGATTCACGGAGAGATCACTGACGATGAAGTATATGGAGACGGTGGACACGGTGCATATTCACTTGAATCATTAGAGCCGGATAGAATAACTGTCACCGGACCCAGAAGAGATGTAATCCCAAACACGATAAACTATGAACTAGCACATCCAATAGGTGACGTAATGATGTCAGGCGCCGTAGGAATATACAGATCATTCGATTTAAGATAAAACCAATGGGTTTTTTTACAAATAAAAAATTTCGATTGTAAATGTTATTAAAGTACGACAAAGGAACTATATCTATTAAAGGAGAGTACAACCTTCCTTATACAAAATGGGATGAAAGAACAGATAACCTACGTGCGATGGCATATAGGTATAGAGATATCAAAGACTACTTAGATAAATCCGGTATCGAGTATGAAGACCGTGTTTTAGACCCAATACCAACATCTGATTTAAATTTCAACGTAGAGTTAAGGCCATACCAAAAAGAAGCTATATCCCGTTGGATGGATTTAACACGAGGTGTGATAGTTCTACCAACAGGTTCTGGAAAAACATATGTAGGGATTGCAGCTATATGCAACGTAAACTCACCTTGTTTCATCGTAGTACCCACACTAGACCTCGTGGACCAATGGATTGATGTACTGAAAAAACACCAACTTCCTGCCGGAGAATATACCGGCCGTAAAAAACAAACTAAACCAATAACTGTCTCCACATACGATTCAGCGTATATACATGCTGAAAAACTGGGTAATAAATATAAAATGATTTTATTCGATGAAGTACATCACCTACCTTCAGAAGGATACAGACATATTGCCGAGTTCTTCGCATCACCCCACCGAATGGGTTTAACAGCCACATACGAAAGGGAAGACAGTCTCCATCGAGACCTATCCGACCTCCTAGGAGGCAAGGTATACGAGGTTGACACAGACGAACTCACAGGCGAATACCTCTCGGACTATAGAACCGAGATAATTCGCGTCGAACTAACAGACCAGGAATTTGAAAAATATGATGAATACACCTCCATATTCAGAAACTACCTAAGGTCAACAAACATACAGATGAAAGGTCCAAGCGACTTCAAGAAAATCGTTATGAGAAGCGGTAACGACCCAAGGGCTTGGAAAGCAGTTAGAGCAAAAAACAACGCTCGACAGATAGCATACAGTTCTGAAGCCAAAATAAAAGAACTCGCTAAACTACTGAAAAAACACATTGGAGACCGAATAATCATATTCACCAGATACAACAACATGGTATATAGAATATCCAGAAAATTCCTGATTCCAGCAATCACACACGAAACAGATAAAACTGAAAGAGAATCGATACTACGAAAATTTAAAGACAATACCTACCAAGCGATTGTTAGCTCAAAAGTCCTCGACGAAGGAGTAGATGTCCCAGATGCAAACGTAGGCATAATACTCAGTGGAACTGGAAGCAAAAGGGAATACAGACAGAGATTAGGAAGGTTATTAAGGCCTTCTGGAAACGACACAATCCTATACGAAGTAGTAACTAAAAACACAACCGAACTACGTACATCGAGTAGAAGAAAAAGAGAATGAGGTGTGGTACATATTCTAACAAAAAAACTACTAGAAACCAAAATAACAGGAAACAAAATAAAACCACATTATAGAGATCCAGAAAAACAAAAAGAAAAAGCAAAAAAAGTCATAAACGAATTCAAACCAGGTAGGTCAAGGGGCGAAATAGAAAAAGCCGTTAAATCCCATGAAACCCATCAGGACTACAAGTTTTTAAGAGGCCTACATGCATTAATCGAACGTAGATGCATCTTCGAAAACAAAGCAAAAACACCGCCAAACCAAATCAGAAAAACACTATACGACAAAGGATATGTAACCAACCCAACAGAAAGAGAGGAAGCAATCGAAGAAACAGCCAGAGAACATAAAATAGACAAAGACAAGGTAAATAAATGGTTTTGGGCTGACAGAAAAGACAACGAGATATTAAAGACAAAAGTGAATCGAAACCCAACCAAACTGATAAAACAATACAACCTTTCAGCAACACAAACACTTTTTTTCGATGCACTGGAAATCCAATTCAAAGTTTCTGAAAACTACAGACAGATATTCGGGATGTTAAAATACCTAGGTCTCATGTACACAGTTGACAAAAACCTTAACATAACAGTCACCGGCCCCGGATCTATATTCAAAAAAACACGAAAATATGGAAACCAAATCGCAAGACTACTTCCATACATAATGAAAGCAAACAAATGGAATGTATCCGCAAAAATAGAACAAAAATATGGAGGAGAACCAAAAATATACAACTTCCACCTCGATAACACAAAACAAAAATACTTCTCAACACTAAAAACCAAAGAACAACAAAGCTTCGACAGCGAAGTGGAAAGAGACCTTGCAGAAAGACTAGAAAAAATAAAACCAAACTGGAATATCAAGAGAGAGCCAACAATAATCAAATCGAGAAACAGCGTGATGATACCAGACTTCAGTTTCGAAAAATACAACAAATCATTCTACTTAGAAGTAGTCGGATTCTGGACACCAGAATACATAGAAAAGAAAATAAAAAAAGTAAAAAACATGGAAGCAGATAAACCTGTAATTCTCGCAGTAAACAAAAACCTCAAATGCACTAAACAAGACTTCAAAAAAGCAGAAGAAGTATTTTTCTACAAAAAAAGAATCCCACTAAAAAAAATAATCAAGAGAATGGAAAAACTCGAAAACAAAGCAATAAAACAAAACATACAAAAAATAGACATAACAGACATAACCCAAAAAACAGAGATAACAGATATAAAAAAGAAAGCAAAAGAAAAAGAAGTCCCCCCAGAAACAATCAAAAAGAAACTAAAAAAACAACCCGGAGCAGTCTGCGAAAACAAATACATACCGCCAAACAAAATACAAGAAATCCAAAACGAAATAAACAAACTACAAAACAAAAAACTACCAAAAGTCAAAGAAATACTACAAAAACACCAACTAACCGAAGCATCACTAGAAAAACTAGGATACACAGCAAAATACCAATCATTCAACCCAGAAGACGTTCAAGTAAAAACAAAAAAAGAAAAATAAAAACCCCCTGGAACCTCACCCAAAAACCCCAGGTAACCAAACCAATCAATGATCGTGGCAGCAATCGGATTCATTATGATCGTGGCAGCAATCGGATTCATTATGATCGTGGCAACAATCCGAGTCAGTTGGTTCTTTACAACACATAAATAATCACCTCCAACATTTTCAACCTAAATAAACTGTTATACACAAAACTACTTAAAACCTATCCCTAAAAACACTTCTAATAGCTCTATATCTAAAAATAAGTAATAAAAAACAATAAAAACGCCATAAAACTTCATAAAAAAATATAATTCGTAACACAAATAATTTAATAAACGCAAAACCAAAAAAAACAAAAACTAAAAATAGATAAAATCAAAACAAAAACTCAAACAAAAAAAGAAAGAAAAAAAGGGGTAACTCCAAAACCCATGGCCTGTGATCAATCAAATATTTTTTCCATACGCTCTAAGGCTTCTTTTATTCTTTCCTCTGACCTCGCATAGGAAATACGGATATTGTTTTTACAGTCTTCTCCAAAAGCACTTCCTGGAGTGACAACCACATGACATTCTCTAAGCAGCTGTTCAGCAACCACATCGGAGTCCCTACCAACATCTGGAAATGCATAAAAAGCCCCTTCAGGAGTTACACACTCAACATCACTGAAAGAGTTCAAGCCATCTACAAGCATGTCTCTACGGCCTTTGAACCTACCAACCATTTCACCAACGATTTCATCAGATACAGGGTCATTAAGCGCGCATAAAGCACCTTTTTGAGCAAAAGAGGTTGGACAGCTAACTGAGTGTTGCTGTATCTTAATAAACTGATTTATTAACTCCTCATCAGCCACAATATAACCTAAACGCCATCCAGTCATAGAGTAGGTCTTAGAAAAACCATTAATAGTTATAACGTCTTCGTAATCAGCTGAAGGGCTGTAATGCTCCCTATCATAAATAATCTTCTCATATATCTCATCAGACAAGACATAAGCATCGTTATCCAAAGCAATTTCAACCAACTCCCTTATCTCACCTTCACTATAAACCTGACCAGTAGGGTTACAGGGACTGTTCAAAACAACCAGAGAAATATCTGTAGATTCCAAAATATCTTTATACTCCTCAACAGACGGCCTCAGTTCATTGTTCATCGAACACCACTCTATCCCCGCTCCAGTCATTTTAACGCTTTCTTTATACGAAACCCATGAAGGATCGAACAACAATGCCTTATCCCCATCCTCAAGCAAAGTCTGACAAGCAAGGAAAATAGCAAACTTAGCACCAGGAGTTAATATTATCTCATCCGACTCGATATCGATGTTGTTTTCCCTACCAAGTTTTTCGGACAACAGCTCTCTCAACTCAGGAATACCTTTAGAATCAGTATAATGGACAAAACCACTATCCAAAGCTTCTTTAGAACACTTTTTAATGTTACGTGGAGTGTCAAAATCAGGTTCACCAACACCTAAAGAAATAACATCTTCACCCTGTCTCCGAAGCTCCTTAGCTAAATCCGCCATCTTAAGAGTAGCAGAGGACTCAATCCTCTGAACCCTACGTGAAATTTTTCGGCTCATAGGTCTTTCTCGGCCATCTTTACAGCTGATTCAACAGCTCTTTTTGCATAATCAACTCTCTGCTGTGCCTCATGCCTTGTCTGACCAGGACCGCTAACACCCATAGAAACCGGTTTATCATAATCAAGTGAGAGATCGGTAATCTTCCTAGAGGTCTGGGAAGCAACAACCTGATCATGATCGGTCTGACCTTCAATCACACAACCCAAAGTAACCACCGCATCAATCTCATCACGTTCAAGAAGGCTTTTTATCGCTAAAGGCATGTCAAAAACACCTGGTACAAAAACTTCTTCAACAACATTCGCATCTAAGAAATCAGCGTGCCTCACCGCAAGTTCCCGCATGCTCTCTGTAACATCATAATTAAATTCAGATATAACAAAACCAAGTTTTACAGACATAAATATCACCTAAATAAAGGACCCACATCAGGCCCCCCTTCTCTTTCACCCATACCAGCTTCTCTTGTTAAATGCTCGGGTTTAAGTAATAACTTTACTGCATTCCTACCATGCTCCCTCGCCCTCCTCTCAGCGAGACCAGCAAGCTCCTTATCACTACTACACTCATCTTCGTGGACAAAAACCTCTAAAACATGGGTGTTAGTCATCAACTGAGCCTGAATCAATCCATTACTAGCTTGATCAGCACACATTTTATCGATCTCTTCAGGACCAGGCATACCGAACGCTAAAACCAAATCAACACCCTCTTCATCGATAAGCTTCTTACTAGCAACCGGCAGGTCTTTAATCCCCGGAACGGTATACCGCTCTACCTCAACAGAAGCTCGCTGCCTAATCTCATCTATAGCATCCGAAGCCATATCATATCTAGCGAATGTAGTATCCGCAACTCCAACCTTAAGTTTACCACCAACACCCATGAAAACACCAACATAACTTAACATAATATAACATATATCAAGTCTCTAAAAACACCTTGACTATAAATCAAGTATCTCCTCAATTATATTGAGAAGCTCGGTAACCTCTTTTGGCTGTCTATCAGCAAGATGCCCTATTCTGAATGTCTCTTCCCTTAAATCCCCGTATCCATTGCTGATAACATACCCTTTATCTTTAAGTCTTGATATTAATTTACCAACATCGATATCTCTTGTGTTTTCAACAGCAGTAAGGCTTTCAGATTCATAACCACTGGCAGGAAACACGTCAAAATGTTCTCGAGCCCACTCCCGTGTCTCATTAGCCATGACTGAATGTCTTTCCCAACGTGATTCAACCCCTTCTTCATTAACAATATAATCAAGTTGTTTCTCTAAAGCATACAAAAGCGATATGTTGGGAGTGGTAGGTGTCTGCCGCCTTCCATTATATTTCCGGAATATATCAAAACTGAAATAATAGCCCTTGTCACCAACAACCTCAGACCTATCCACAGCATCTTCACTAACTGAACAAAAAGCAAGACCAGGAGGTAAACCCATACATTTCTGTGTACCAAAAACACAGATATCAACACCATACTCATCAACAGGGAAATCTACACCACCCATCGAACTAACGGTGTCCACAAGAAGCAAAGTATCATCAGGCAATACCTTTGAAACCTCCTTAACAGGATTCATCAAACCTGTAGAAGATTCATTATGAACTAAAGTCACAACGTCATAAAACTCCTCTTCAAAAGCTTCAGCAACAACATCTGAATCCACAGGCTCTCCCCAATCAAACTCAAGCTTCCTACAATCCTTACCATTTCTCATAGTAATTTCATGCCAACGATCACCAAAAGCACCATTCGAAATATTAAGACACTTCTCATCAACAGTATTCCTTACAGAGGCCTCTAAAAGTCCAGTAGCAGATGAAGTAGAAATAAAAACATCGTTATCAGTCTGCATAACACTCTGCAAACCACTAACTACATCATCATACAACTCTGAAAACTCTGGACTCCTATGACCAATCATAGGATCCGACATCACTTCAAGAAGATCTTTACGAACCTCAACCGGACCGGGTATAAACAACTTCATAATCACTCACCAATATTCAAAACCAAAACAACTTCAAATTATCCTTAACAAACCTTATCTTTTTGCCGAACACCCAAAAAAACAACAAAAAAAACTACAGCCAAACAAACCAACTAGAAAAACCTAAATCAAAAAACTAACACCAATATAATAACCAGTAAATATAAAATATGTTTTGTTGGAGATGTCAAAAGAAAAACAATGCAGTTGCTGTAGAGTATGTAAAAACCAAGAAGAGAAAAAAACCGAACACGAACGGATAGACCATTCGGGACATGAAGAACTCTTCAGAAAAAGATTTTACATCACCTTTTTTTTAAGCATTCCTGTACTTGTATACAGCCCAACAATACAAAACTGGTTTAGCTTTACACCACCAACATTCCCTGGCAGCGAATATATCACTTTTCTGTTTGCTACGATAGTTTTCATCGTAGGCGGAATCCCATTCTTAAAAATGGGTTATGTCGAAGCCCGTAACCGACAACCCGGAATGATGATGTTAATCTCTCTAGCAATCTTGGTCGCATACACCTACAGTGTCTTTGCATCAATCTTTGACATCGGTATGACTTTGTACTGGGAACTCGTCACCCTGATCGTGATATTCCTACTAGGTCATTGGATCGAGATGCGTAGTGTCAGGAAAGCATCAGGAGCAATAGACAAACTCGCAGACTTGATGCCTGAAACCGTTGAGAAAATAACTAGCTCTGGAGAGACGAAAAAAGTCAAATTAAACAGTATTAAAACTGGAGACCTGGTTTTGGTTAGACCCGGCCAAAACATACCAGTGGATGGAGAAATTGTAAAAGGAAGTTCCCAAGTCGATGAATCAATGATAACAGGAGAATCTACACCGATCAGTAAAGAAAATGGCGATCAGGTTATCGGTGGTACTTTAAATGGAGATGGTAGTTTAAGGGTTCAGGTCACAGCCACCGGCGACCAGACAACGTTGGCCGGAATAATGCGTTTGGTTGAGGATGCACAGAAAACCAAATCAAAAACCCAAGCACTAGCTGATAAAGCAGCTGGATGGTTGTTCTATGCCGCATTATCCATAGCTTTTATAACCGGAATCTTGTGGACACTGTACCTAGGCTTCGGAATCGATGTAATTGAACGGGTTGTAACAGTATTGGTAATAGCTTGTCCCCATGCTTTAGGACTAGCAATACCCCTGGTAGTAGCTATAAACACTACAATCGCTGCAAAAAATGGAATCATAATAAGGGATAGAATTGCTTCCGAAAAAGCTCGCGATATCGATATAGTTGTTTTCGACAAAACTGGTACTTTAACAAAAGGCGAACAAACCGTAATGGAAATCGAAACTACAAAACAGATAACAGACAAAGAAGCACTAAAAATAATGGGTTCAGTAGAATCAGATTCAGAGCACATGATATCCCAAGCAATCAGAAAAGCTGCAAAAGAAAAACAAATAGATTTAACCGATGTAAAAGACTTCCAAGCTTTAAAAGGCAAAGGGGTCTACGCGGTATACAAAAACACTGAAACATATGTGGGGGGAAGAAACCTATTAAACGAACTAGAAATCGAACCAAACCCACAAATAAAATCTTTTAGCGAAAAAATGGGTGAAAAAGGACGCACAGTAGTATACCTAATACAAAACCAAAAAACCATAGCTGCAGCAGCCCTTGCAGACAAAATTAGAGAAGAAAGCAAAGACACAGTCGAAGCACTAAAAATAATGGACAAAGACATCGCAATCTTAACCGGAGATTCAAAAGACGTTGCACAGTCCGTAGCAAACGAACTAGGTATAACCAAAATATACTCAGAAGTACTCCCAGAAGACAAAGACAAAAAAATACAAGAACTACAGAAACAAGGAAACTCAGTCGCCATGGTTGGAGACGGTGTAAACGACGCACCAGCACTCACAAGAGCAGACGTAGGAATAGCAATAGGAAGTGGAACAGACATAGCAATAGAATCAGCAGACATAATACTAGTAGAAAACAACCCCTACGACGTCATAAGAATATTAAAACTAAGCAAAAAAAGCTACCGCAAAATGCAAGAAAACCTGGTTTACGCAGCAGGATACAACGTATTCGCACTACCACTAGCAGCAGGAATACTAGCTCCAATAGGAATAATCCTAACACCAGCGATCGGAGCAATACTAATGTCAGCAAGCACAGTAGTAGTAGCAATAAACGCCCAAAGACTAAGAAACATAACACTATAAAACCAACAAATCAAAAAGAAAAAAAATACACCAAAACAAACCATAATACGAATCGATATGGGTATAATAACATTAAAAATCGATATTCAATATGAGTAGTGAAAAAAACTGTGAAGAAAAAACAGGTAATATATATACCGAAGCCCCATTCCTAATATTCCTGTCATTCCTAATATCATTTATAGTCGCAAGAGCCTACGTGTTTTTTTTAGGAGATATAGCTACTGGCCGAGATGTATTTCCATTTGAATATTATATGGTACATCACTTCTATTACGGCGTTATATTAATGATTATTGCAGGTTGGATAGCAATAATCTATAAAGACAGAGATATCCATAGAATCGCAGCGTTGTTATATGGAGCTGGGTTAGGAATATTCTTCGATGAACTCGGACTACTACTCACACATTTTGAAGATTACTGGGACCCAATCACATACACAGCTGTAGTTATAATAGCTTTAATTCTCTTAAACATAATTTTCTTCAAAAGATTCTGGCGTTCATTTGGAACCGAACTCAGAAACCTGGTTGTAGATAAAAAACTTCACTACGGCCCATTTAACTTGGTTGGAGTTGTTGATGTAATGGATGAAACACAAAATAAAATACCTAAAACTAACCGGATAGTGAACATATTCATGGGTATAGTTCTGTTTGCAGCAGGAACCTTAGTCATAATATACCCTGCATTACTGTACTACTGGGTTGCTGCAGCTTTCTTCTTAACAGGGCTTTCATACCTAATCAAAGGAGCTATCCCCAACTGAATTTACCGAAACCTAGACTATAGATACCAGGTTTCGTGGTTTTAACTAGATTTCTATAGATAGTTTTATCTATTTTAGTCTAAATACTGGTTATTATGATAGGTTCACCAGTCTTCATAGGCACAAGAAAATTCTCAAAATATAAAAGCAATGGAACAAACTACCTTAAAATAACGATACCTCGGGAAGTAGGTAGAAACCTTGGTTTAGACCTATCAACCTGCAAATCAGATATATATGTTGATAAAAACAAAAACCGGATTATCCTAGAACCACATGTAGAAGAATAAACTCGAAACTAAGTTTTAGGAACCGATAGTTTTTATTTTTCTACACGCTGGTTTTGATCCATTATTATTTTTCTGTGTGGATAAGGGATGCTTATATCGTTTTCTATTAGTTTTTTGTATACATTGTAAGCTACTTTTGAGTTCATTCCTTTTAGATAGTAGGGTGTTTCTAGCCAGTATACTAACTGTAGTTTTATTCCGCTTTCACCGAATTCCTTAACTCTTGTTTGAGGTTTAATGGGATAGTATGTTGACATCAAGGTTACTCTTTCTCGGTCTGTTATGACGCCTTCTACCTCTGCCGCAGCGTTTGTAGCCACCTCTCTAGCTTTATCTAAGTCGCTTTGGTAGCTGACTTCGAAATCGAATGTTCGCTTTATTCTCAAATCTCCTTGTGTAAAGTTTTCAACGTCCCTATCCCGCATCCTTCTGTTTGGAACAACAAGAGAAGTGTCTTCTAAAGTCAATATACGTGTGTATGACATCGTTATCTCTCTAACAAAACCTGTACGATCTAAATCAGGTATGTGGATCAGGTCTCCAACGTCATATGGACGGTCCGACAACAAAAATGCCCCTGAAATAAAGTTAGCAGCTATTGGAGCAACGACAACACCAACGATAACAGAGATTATGGTTGCACTTAACAGTATATTGGTCAGTTCTATACCAACAACTCTTAAGGCAAGTAATATGAATAAAATTAAAATCAAATACTTCAATGCGGTAAGCGCTGGTTTAACCAAAGCGGGACGTTTCAACCATACCGCTATCGGCCTCGTGAAATGTTTAATAGACCATTTAGCGACTACATAACCAACTACAACTATAACTATAGCTAATATAAAACGAGGACCTACGCTATAGATTGCTTCAGACATCCGGCTCCAAAATAACTCAGTATTCTCAATCAATTCCCAATTTCCATCCCAAACAATTTAAACAAAGTTATCAAGTAATCATAACCAAATTAGGATTAAATTAATCCTTGTATTAATTCTTGTTTGTTTAATTAATACTTATTTTATATCCAAGGTTAATCAACCACTATGATTTCTGTATCTGCTCTATCCTTGATGTATTTCTCGACATTAGGGAAATATCTATTAGCTTCCGTTTTAATAAGGCTTTTAAGTAGTCTTTTCCACTTTGACTCTTGGTTTTTACCTAAAACCACTAAATCAGGGTTCTGTCGAACGATTTCATCTAGAATAACTTCTTCAACGAGAAAACCTTCTTTAATTATATATTGTGCTGGATAGCCATCTATAAGTCTTTCAACTTCCCGCCGAAGTTCAATCTTTTTGATGTCATCTCCATCTTGAAAAAGATTTACATAAAGTATAACTAACTCGGCTTCGTTTTCTAAAGCTATTTCCTTAGCTTTAATCAATGTCCTCCTACCTTGCTCAAGGATAGGATACCTAACTGGTGCAAGGACTTTCAATTAACTCAACCCCAAATAAATCAAATATAAAACAGTGTCAAAGTTTCCTTATAGATAAAATAATTAACTTTTATAGATAATAAGTATAGTATGGTTTAAAATAGAAATCATTAACGAATTATCAAGTTAAGATAAATAAGTTCTAGTTGTTGGGTTGGGTTTTTTTAGTAATTAAGGTTAGAGCTGGTTGTATAGTTGTTTGAATAATGTATAGATTTTTCATTTGGATTTGGATTTATGTTTGAATTGATTTGGATTTGGGGGTTTTGTTTTTGGTTGTAAAGATTGTTGTTGATCATAGGGAGAGGCGTTGTGATGTTTTTAGTGCTTTGGTAGATTCAGATGTCGATGTTGTTGTTGAGGCGCTTGATGTTGGTGATTATGTTTTGTCTGATAGAACTTGTGTTGAGCGTAAGTCTACTGTAGATTTTGTTTCGTCTATGGTTGACCGGAATCGTGGTCTTTTTGATCAGTTGTCTGAATTGCGTGATAATTTTGAGTGTCCTGTTTTAGTCATTGAGGGATTGGATGATAGAGCGGGTCGTGATATACATATTAATTCGGTTCGTGGTGCTATATCGTCTATAACTATAGATTATGGGATTCCAATAATTCGTACGAAAAATGGTTTTGAGACGGCGGAATATATTAAGTTGATTGCGAAGAGGGAGCAGGATGGTAGTTCTAGAACACCTAACCCTCATTCAAAAAAACCTACTAAGTCGGTTGGTGAGATTCAGCGGTATGTAGCTTCTTCAATTCCAATGGTTGGTCCTAAGACTGCTGAGGCATTGTTAGATAGGTTTGGATCTGTTCGTGGTGTTTTTACTGCAGATAAGGAAGATTTACTGGATGTTGAGGGTGTTGGAGAGAAAACTGCTGAGAGGATTCTCAAGGTTATTACTGAAGAATATAAGGGAGTTGATTAGATCTTTTAAATTCGGTTCGAAATAGTTTTTAGAGAGTTTAGGTAGGTTTGTCTGGGTGGGGTGGTTTCTATTTATTTTTTATCGAAAGTTTTTATATATCTAAAAAACATCTAATTATCACGAAAATTAATGGAGGTTTTTTATTATGCCAGCAATAGTTGACTTAGAAGAATGTATTTCATGTGGAGCCTGTGAGACTGTATGTCCAGTAGATGCTGTAACAGTTGAAGATATGGTAAATGTTGACAGCTCCAAATGTGTAGAATGTGGAAACTGCGAAACTGAGTGTCCAGTTGGACCCGTTTAACTGGAGAAAATAAAATGAACTTAGACGTCGGAGTCATCGGTGCCACCGGAATGGTGGGTCAAAGATTCATTTCCCTACTGACCGACCATCCATGGTTTAATCTAACTGCATTAGCAGCTTCCGAGAGAAGTGCTGGAAAAAAATATAGCGAAGCCGCAAACTGGGTATTGGATACCGAGATGCCTGAATCTGTCAGAGACATAGAGGTTGTTGAAACCCAACCAGGCTTCGAAGCAGACATAATTTTCAGCGCACTACCCTCAAACATAGCCCGTGAAGTTGAACCTAAATTCGCAGAACAAGGATATACAGTAGCAAGTAATGCATCTGCATACCGAATGGCAGAAGACGTCCCATTACTAATACCGGAAGTCAATCCAGAACACATAGATCTAATCGACATCCAAAGAGAAAACAGAGGTTGGGACGGAGCAATAATAACAAACCCCAACTGTTCATCAATAATTCTAACATTACCAGTAACACCTATAGCAAGAGAGTTTGGAATAAAAAACCTGAGAGTAGCAACACTTCAAGCCGTAAGTGGAGCCGGCTACACAGGAGTACCATCAATGGCGATAGTAGACAACGTAATTCCATATATAGGTGGCGAGGAAGACAAAGTTGAAACTGAGATACAGAAAATGTTAGGAGACCTACAAAATGGAGAGATAAAACACAAAGACTTCAAAATAAAAGCAACATGCAACAGAGTACCAGTTATAGATGGACATCTTGAAAACCTCTGGATAGAGTTAGAAGAAAAACCAGAACTCGAAGAAATAAAGAAAACGATGAACAACTTCCAAGGAGAACCACAAAAACTGGACCTCCCAACAGCACCAAAACAACCAGTAATAGTTAGAGAAGAAAACGACCGCCCACAATCCCGATTGGATAGAAACAAACAAAAAGGAATGGCCGTAACCGCCGGTAGAATCAGAGGGGACGAAGAAATACAGATGACAATACTAGGACACAACACGATAAGAGGTGCAGCAGGAGCATCTATACTAAACGCAGAACTCCTAGCTAAAAAACAAAAAATCTAAAAAAATATTTTAATTCAAATATGCTCTAATCTAAGACCAAAACCCCTTCCACCTTCAAGATAAAGGGGTTTAAACCTTTATTAAAACTAACCACCTTATCAAAACTACTCTCCATAAAAGATAACAAAAAAAGTAATAAACCTAACTCAAACTTAACTTTATTTTTGTTTTTTTACCTATTATGATTTCTATGAGGTCAGTATTTTTTTGCTCAACTGAATTGTTCAAGTGAATTGTTTTATTTTTTTGTGAGATTAATTCATGTTTGTTTAATATAGTTCGATTTGATTGTTTAATGGAGGATATATATGCGTAAGATTGTTTGTTTTGATTTAGAAGGACCTTTGTCTCCACAAGATAATGCGTTTGAGGTAATGGGGTTATTAGATGGTGGTAAAGAGGTTTTTGAAAAAATAAGTAAGTTTGATGATATTATATCGCTTGAAGGTAGGGAGGGTTATGAGCCTGGTGACACCCTCTCACTAATAGCTCCATTCCTTGTTGCAGAGGGAATTGATGAAAATAACGTCCTTGAAATTTCTAATAAAGCCAAGGTTGTAAATGGTTCTAAAGAACTTGTCAATAGATTAAAAAAAGATGGATGGATAGTTAAGATAATATCAACCAGCTATAGCTATCACGCGCACACTATTGGAGATAGAATAGGAGTTCCGAGTGAAGATATATGGTGCACACAAATAGATTTCAACGAACTTCAGAAATTGATTTCTAAAGACCTTAAAAACCGGATAAAAGAAGTTAGCCATGAAATAGTTGAAATAGATGAAATAGATGGTTTAGTTGAAAAACTGGATAGTTTTTTCTTCAAAGAACTGCCCAAAACAGAGTATGGCAATCCCTTAGAAAGAGTTAAAGTTGTTGGTGGCGCTAAAAAACTTGAGGCGGTTAAAGAGATCTCAAAAAAATACAAAGTACCTTTACAAGACATCTCAGTCGTTGGCGACAGCATAACAGATTACAAAATGCTAGGTGAAATCAAAAAACATGATGGTAAAAGCATAGTTTTTAATGGAAACCAATATGCAATCCCAAACGCCAAATACGCAGTTGGCTCCGAAAACATCCGATACATAGAGCCAATTCTAAATTCAAACGAACCTGAAAAACTGGTTACCCAATGGGAAAAAAATATCGAAAAAATCGAGAAAAACACTGAATCGGCTCCAAAACCAATTAAAGACCTTTTAATAGAACTGGAGACCTCAATACCAGATATACGTTTAGTAAGAGAGGAAGAAACCGAAGAAATAGTAAAAAAACACATAAAATATAGAAAAACCGTTCGTGGAGAAGCCGCAGACCTAGGGTGAACAAAATGGATGTAGTAGGTATTGGAAACCTAAATTGGGACCGCTTGTTATTCACCGATAAACTGGCTGAACGTGGCGGTGAATCACCAATAAACCAAATAGAAGAATCTGCGGGTGGATCGGCTTATAACACCATATCATGGTTATCAAAATACAACCTCCAGCTTGGTTTTATAGGAGCAGTAGGTAAAGACCCCGAAGCCAAATCTATCTTTAAAAACCTAATAGAAAACGACATAGACCACAGCCAAATTCAGAAAAAACCGGGTCGAACCGGCTGTGCATACAGCATAGTAGACTCCGACGGAGACAGAACATTATACACCTATGGAGGAGTAGGTTCACACATCGACTACAACAAAATAAACCAGAAATACCTAACAAAACCAAAATTAATCCACATAAGCTCTTTCTTAGACCAAAAAGGCCACAAATTCACTAAAAAAATACTTGAAACAGACAACCAATTCAGCTACAACCCAGGACCCCTATGCAGGGAACAAGGACTTGAAAAACTCAAACCCATACTAAAGAAAATAAACATCCTCTTCTTAAGTAAAAAAGAACTAGAAGACCTAACCGGGGATAAAACCAACAAAGCACATCAAAAACTACTTAAAATCGGCGTTGAAAAAGTTGTTGTAACACTTGGAAGCCAAGGCTCAACAGTACACACCAGACAAAAAAGCTACAAAGCACCAGCTAAAGACATAAAAATAGTTGATGCAACAGGTGCTGGAGATGCATTCGCAGCAGGATACATAAAAGCATATATAAACAACAAAAACCCAGAAAAATGTCTAAAAGAAGGAAATAAAATAGCCGCAGAATGCCTCCAAAAAACTGGAGGAAGTTACAAACCAAAAAACGACAAATGAGGAAACCAGTATGGAAAAAGACAAATTTGATGAATCACATTGGAACGAAAAATACAAAAAAGGAAGACACCGAAGAGAAGACCCATCCCCCTTCCTAGTTAAATGGATCGAGAAAATACCAAAAGGCAACGCACTCGACATAGCCTGCGGCGCCGGAAGAAACTCAATATACCTAGCTGAACAAGGATACAACGTAGATGCAATAGACATCTCAACCGAAGCCCTAAAAATCGCAAAAGAAAGAGCCAACAAAAAAAACGTAGAAGTCAACTGGATACACGGAGACATACTAAAACTCCAAACCGAACCAAAAAAATACAACCTAATCACATTAAGTTACTTCCATATAAAAGAAAAACAACAAATAAACAAACTAATAAACTCCCTAAAAAAAGGTGGCTACATCATGTGGGAAAGCCACATAAAAACAAACACAAACATAGACATCGGACCCGAAAACAACGAAGTAAGATACAAAAGAGGCCAACTACTAAAACTACTAAACAAACTAACCATCATCGAATACATAGAACGAATAGAAGAAACCATACAAGGAAAAAGAGCCATAGTCAAAACACTAGCAAAAAAGCCAAACCAAACCAAACCAAAATAAAGATAAAATAAAAAAATAATGTGATGTAGGTGGGTTTTTACCCTGAGTTAGGTTCTTTATTGTTTCTTTTTATTTATTAGGGCATAAGCTCCTACTGCACCTATCAATGCAATTAATGCTATTATTAATGTAAATCCAGGCAATTCTGATGTTACTTGGGTGTACATATCATCGCTTAGGTAGATCAGTTCGTTGGTTTTTTCAGCTTGGACATTGAAAGTGCCTGTATCTTCGAATGTGATGACTGCTACTCCATCTTCATCTGTAGTTACTTCTTGGTTTTCAGTTGTGACTGTTGCATTCTCAACCGGCTCTCCATGTTGATCTGTTATTTCATATTCAGCTTCTTCTCCAATAACTACTTCTTCAGGCCCATCTATCGATAACTGTCCATCAGCAACGGTAAATACTTTTGATTCACAGCCTAGTGGTGTTGCTGAAGCACGTATACTGTAGTCCCCACTAACTGTTTCTTCACCAGTAATCCATTTCATTTCTACGCAACAAAGCCTTGCCTCTTCATTTTCCTCATCTATTTCTTGGTATGGGTCTGTTATGAAGCTTACTTCAAAAGCACCGTATTCTGGGTTTTCAGTGTCCACAAAAAGTGTTATCTGGTCGAACTGGGTTTTAACAAGCTCTGCAGAGATATTTTCATCTGTTTCCCCACCCATAATGGCATAGATATCATCGACCTCAAGGTTCTCTACCTTGTTATCCGGTATCTCAATGGAGATATCTCTAACATCAATACCAATATAACTATTTCTTTCGTCATCTAAAGCAGCAAACTGAAGCATTGAATCCATTATATCTTTAAAATGATCAGGATCTTCGAACTCTCCATCAACGATATCTATAGGTGTACACATCTGCATAGTGAAGGTAACATTATCTCCTTTCACAACGTCGCTGGGTTGAATCCGTGGATCTATATACTCTTGTTCTGCTGAAACAGCAGCAACAGACCCTAGAGTAAAAACCAAAACCAATAACGCCACTCCGATTAGTACTGAGATATTTCGTTTAGAAGAACTTTTCATATAACTAAAAACCTCCTTATATCAATTATGTTGATCTACAACATAACTCATAAATGAGTTATATAATTAACCAGTATAAGGTTAACTCATAACAAATCCAAACTAAATAAAAAAATATCAATTATAAAGATAAAGTTTGTTTATACTTAGGATTATTAAATTTACTGATAGTTAGGTCGGATTAGGTTGGATTAATTTAGATAATAAACTGTTTTATGTGGAAGCACATATAAGGTTTGTCGTCTTGTCCATAAAGAATATAACTTAGGTTGTAACTAACTTTATCGGAGGAGAATAAATGGATATTGATGTTCGAATTAAAATAATGTTTGTTTCACTATGTATTGTGGCTTTATTTGTTATAGGGTTGTTAAACCCGGTTTATGGTGCTACGTCGTTTGATGATGAGGATTCTTTTGATATTGATCCTGAAGAATTAACGGCCGGCGTTAAATATGATTCTTTAGTTATATCTGAAATCGATTCAGATATTTCTGGGGATCTAAATGTTGTTATTTCATATGGGGATAGAGAGTTTTATGACATAGATATCGATGATTTTGATTCGGAAGAGTCTGATGAGTTAGATTTGAGTGATGATGATTTTGTTTTTAATGAGAGTGGTGTTTTTAATGTTACCATAACTGATGAGAATAATACGGTTGTTAAAGGCGAGATAACCGTTTATCCACCAGATATTGAATATACTATAGATGGTTTTGATATGGAGTTTATAGCAACATCTGGGCTTGATAGGGAGTATGAGGTAAACATAACTGCATTGGATTTTGAGGGGAATCCTATTGAAAACGGTACTTTATGGATGAATTGTTCAGATGATGTTTTAAATGCAAGTTTTTTTAATGGTTTGAATTGTTCTGATGAAAAATATCTAGAACTAGATAGTGATGGTAATGCTACCTTTGGTTTTACACCTAATAAGCCTGTAGAGGTGTATTGGAAAGTTGGGTGTGAGTCTGTAGATAGTGAGTTGAAAGCTGGAGTTGTAGATACTCCTTTGTTGATTGCCGAATCTCCACATATGGAAGTTTATAGCCCTACGTTAAACCAGACGTTGACCACCGGTGATGATAACATATCGATGGGGTTGCCGTTTGGGGAAACCCATGAGTTAATGGTTACGTTAAAAACAGCTAATTTAAGTGATGCACCTCTTGAAGATGGAATCGAAATCAGCGCAGATGGCTCTATAACTGAGTATCGAGTGTACAGTACAACCGAGTATAATGAAGGGTACTCCGGACAGTTTGGATGGATTTCAATAACTCCTACTGCAACAGGTTCTGAAGCGATTGAGTTGTTGGTTGATGGAGAACCAACTGCTTATATAGATGTTTATAAAGGTGAATATAAAGAACTGGAGATAGATGGGTCTGAAGAAGTAGTTGTAGGTGAGGAGATTGTTTATACAGTAAGTTCAAGTGGTACTGCTGTTGAAGATGCTGAGGTCATTGCAGGCGATAGAACCGGAGTAACGAATGAAGATGGTGAGGTTGTGTTCACATTTAATTCAACTGAAACCGTCGATGTGTTTGCTGAAAAAGAGGGGGATGAAGTTAGTTATTACAATGCTTGGATGGAAACTGAAGTTAAGTACGACCTGGTTGAAAAAGATTTGAATGTGGAAATAAAGACTGATAAAGGACATATAGTTGTTGATAGAGCTGTAGAGATAGAGGTTACATCTGATGGTGAACCAATTGAAAACGCCACCATCTCAACAAACTATCAATCAGAGAATACAGATAGTGATGGATTGGCTGTTATCTATTTCACTCAGGCAGGAGAACATGAACTCCTTGTTGAAGCGGATGGATATCAAACTGGGGATGAAGTTGTTAGTTACAATACTGAAACTTTAACAGTCAATGTCGGAGAAACACCGGGCCAAAACATCATATCGACATTTATTATAGTGGTGTTAACTACATTGGTGATATCGATCGGAAGGGAGATAGGATTTAAAAGAAAGTGATTTAAAAATAAATTTAGATCGATAGAATGGATAGTATGGTTGGTTAGGGTGGTTTTGGGAAGGATGTCAAGGGTTTTTAGACCCCTTTTTTTTTAGGGGTCGGTTTTTTATTGTTTATTTTTGTTTTTTTGTTTTTCTATCATTAGGCGGTTCATTCCTGATATTAATGCGTCTACGCTTGCCATAACTATGTCTTCGCTTTCTGATCTTGCTGTTACGGTTCTTCCTTCGCTGTCTTCTACTTCGATTATTATTTCTGCTATTGCGTCTGATCCGCCTGTTATTGCTTCGACTTTGAATGTTTTTAGGCTTATGTTGGGGAACTCTCCTACTAGTGATTGGGCTGCGTTTATTGCTGCGTCTACTGGCCCTACTCCTATGTCGGAGGCTCTTTTTTCTTTGCCTTCTATTTTGGCTTTTATTGAGGCTGTGGGGGTCATTTGGTTTCCTGTCATTACTGCGAGTTCTTGTAGGTCTATGACTTTTTTGGAGACTGAGTTCATTACTACTTCTGCTATTGTGTAGAGGTCTACGTCGGTTACTTTTTTGCCTTTGTCTCCTAGGTTTTTTACTCTTGAGACTATTTCGTTTAGTTGTTCTTCGTTGGGGTTTAGTCCTGCGTCTGAAAGCATGGTTTTTACTGCGTGCCTGCCTACGTGTTTTCCTGGGACTAGACGTCTTTTATGGCCGACCATTTCTGGGGTCATGATTCCTGGTTCGAAGGTTTCGCTATCAGATATGACTCCTTGTGCGTGTATTCCGGATTCGTGTGAGAATGCGTTTTCTCCGATTATGGGTGTGTTGGGTAGTATTGGGATTCCTGTTAGTCTTTCTACTAGTTTTGATGTTTCGTAGAGTTTTTCTGTTTTTATGTTTGTTTGGAGGTTGAGTAGGCATTCTATTCCCATGACTGTTTGTTGTAGTGATGCGTTTCCGGCTCTTTCTCCTATTCCGTTTATTGTGGTTTGTACTTGGCTTGCTCCGAATTCGATGCCGTGTAGGCTGTTTGCTACTGCTAGTCCGAAATCGTTGTGGCAGTGTATGTCTATTGGAATTGAGATTTCTTTTGATATCTTTTTGATTAGTTGTCCCATTGCGTGTGGGGTGGTTATTCCAACGGTGTCTGGGACGTTTATTGTGTCTGCTCCGGCTTGTTCTGCTTTTTGGTAGACATCTATGAGGTAGTCTAAGTCGGTTCTTGTTGCGTCCATTGCTGAGAATAGACAGTTTACGTCGTGGTCTTTTAGGTATGTTATCTGGTCGGCTATGATCTCTTTGACTTGTTTTTTTGTTTTTTTGATTGTGTGTTTTAGTTGTATGTCGGATGTTGATATGAATAGGTGTATTGTGTCGACTCCGGCTTCTATACATGCGTCTATGTCTGTTTTTTTTGCTCTTGCTAGGCCACAGATGTTTGTGTCGAAGTTTTGTTGTATTATTTTTTTAGCGGAATCCATCTCTCCTTTTGATGAGGAGGGGAATCCTACTTCTATTACATCGACGTTTAGGGCGTCTAGTTGGTTTGCTATGTTTATTTTGTCTTCGATACTGAGTGAAACTCCTGGTGTTTGTTCTCCATCGCGTAGTGTTGTATCGAATATCCGTATTTTTCTATCTTTATTTTCGGTGTAGAACATCATCCCTCATATTAGAACCTCTTTTTGGTACCGATGTTGATCTTGGCTGTAAAAAAAGACATCGGCTTCAAATGAAGTAATGGGGTTAGTGGTATATCTTTGTTTGGGATTTTTGTTGTTTTATTTGGTTTTTTTGAGGTATTTTTCTGTTGTTTTGATTGCACATTTGTCTGAGCACATGCTGCATGTTTCTGGGTCTTCGGTTGGTCTTTGTTTTCTTAGTTGTGTTGGTTTTTGTGGGTCTATTGCTTGTTCGATTTGTTTTTCCCAGTTTAGATTTTTTCTTGCATCTGCCATTTCTTTGTCTTTTTGTTTTTTGATTCCGTTTGCTATGTCGGCTGCGTGGCCGGCTATTTTTGAAGCTATGACTCCTTCTTTTACGTCTTGTTTGTTTGGTAGGCATAGGTGTTCTGCTGGTGTTACGTAGCATAGGTGGTCGGCTCCATGCCATGCTGCTATTGCACCTCCTATTGCTCCTGTGATGTGGTCGTATCCTGGTGCGATGTCGGTTACGAGTGGGCCGAGTACGTAGAATGGTGCTTGGTTGCATAGTTTTTTCTGGATTTCGATGTTGAATTTTATTTCGTTCATTGGTATGTGTCCGGGGCCTTCAACCATTACTTGTACGTTGTTTTCTTGGCATTTTTCAACTTGTTTGGATAGTGTTTGGAGTTCTGTTAGTTGTGGTTTGTCTGTTGCGTCGTTGATGCATCCGGGTCTCATTCCGTCGCCTAGGCTTAGTGTCATGTCGTATTGGCTTGCTATTTCTAGTATTTTGTCGAATTCTTTGTGTAATGGGTTTTCTTGTTGGTGGTGTGTGATCCATGCTGATATCAATGAACCTCCTCTGCTGACTATGTCCATGGTTCTGTTTGTTTTGTTTAGTTTTTGTAGTACTTCTTGTGTTATTCCTGAGTGGATTGTTATGAAGTCTACTCCCATTTCTGCGTGGTTTTCGATTGTTTGTAGTATGTGGTTGGATGTTATTTCTGGTATTGGTTTTTTGTGAAATGCTCTATATAGGGGGACTGTTCCTATTGGGGTTTCTGTTTTTTTGATTAGTTGTTTGAGTGTTTTTTGCATGTTTTTTCCGAGGCTTAGGTCCATTATTGTGTCTGCTCCGGCGTTTATTGCTGTTTCTGCTTTTTTTATTTCGTTTTCTATGTTTTGGTAGTCTGGTGATGTTCCTATGTTTGCGTTGACTTTTGTGGTTAGGCCTTTTCCGATTCCGGTTGGTTTTTTTATTTCTCTTTTTATGTTTTTTGGGATTACTACTTGGCCTTTTGCGATTTTTCTTTTTAGTTCTTTTGTGGTTATGTTTTCTTGTTTTGCGATTTGTTTTATTTCTTTTGTGGTTTTTCCTTTTTTTGCGTTTTTTATTTGCATTTTGAATCGTTTTTAGGTTTTTAGTTGTTGGTTTTTGTTGTTGCGAAGTTTTTTATGTTTATGTTTATTTCGTTTTCTGTCATGTCGCTGATGTATTGGGCGATTCTGCTTAGTGAGATCATTATGTCTGTGTATTTTCTTACTAGTGATGGGTTTTCTAGGTCTGTAAATAGTTTTGTGTGTATTTCTTTGTGTCTTTTTTGGAATTGTTTTATTTCGTTGAATACTTCTTCGTAGTTGTTTAGTTGTGTGTTTGTTCTTGTTTCCCATGCTTTGTTTAGGAGTTTTCGTAGCATTTTTGATAGTTCTACTATTTTTTCTGATATCTGTGTTTTGTCGTCTCCTTTCATTATCTGTAGGTATACTCTGCATATGTCTTCTATGTGGTCTGATGCACGTTCGAAGCTTTTTACTATTGCGTAATAGCTTATTACGTCTCTTGGTGATTTTATTTCTATTTCTTCGTGTATTGCTTGGTATGTTGTTGCGTAATTTAGTTCTCTTACTACTAAGAAGTATAGTCGGTCTACTTCGGCTTCTCTCATTAATGCGTCTTTTATCATTTCTTTGTCGTTTAGGCTTATTCCTTTTTCCAGGTCGTGGAGCATTGAGTCCATTGTGTTGTGGATTCTGTTTAGTACTTTTATTGCTCCCATTCTTTTGTAGTCTATGAATACTTCTAGTGTTATTTTGTCTCCGATGTCTTCTACGAGTTCTATTCCTATTAGGTTGTTTATTGCTTTTTCTAGTTTCTTTTTGAACTCTACTTTTGTTTTTTCGTTTAGTTTGATTATGATTGTTTCTGCACCCATTAGGTAGGCTGCTATTACTGTTCTAAGCAGTCCGTTTGGTGTTGGTATCTCTTTTGTATCTATTTTTATGTGTTTTGATGCTGTTCCACCTGTTTCGGTATATATGTTTATTGCTGATTCGCTTTTGGATAGTAGTACTGTGTCGCCTTCCTCTATCTCAAATTCTTTTATCCATTTTTTTGGTAGTGACATTACGTAGGTTGAGCCACCGCTTTTGTATATTTTTCTTGATTCCATTGATAGACACCAAAATATAGTATATAAGGTATATACTGTATATATGTATAAGTTATTATATTGGTAAACTATATATGTCTAACCCATTTAGCAATAAACTGGTGAAAAACAATTGGACTGGCCAGAGAAACAAGAGTTCACTGAAAAAATAAACAGAAGAGACTTCCTCAAACTGATAGCAGCAACAACAACTACAGCACTAATACCCGGCTGCATAAACATAGGAGGAAGATACAGAATCAACATAGATGGCAGTGGAACAATATACCCACTCGCAATGTTCATAGCAAGAAGATTCCACGACGAATATGAAAACCGAGCAGAAATCTCCTTAGGAACATCAGGAACAGGTGGAGGATTCTCAAAACTAGCCGAAGGCGAAACACATTTCAACAATGCAAGCAGACCAATCACCGAATCAGAAATACAAAAATGCAAACAAAACAACATAGAATACGAAGAATTCGAACTAACATACGATGGTATAGTAGTCGTCGTAAACAAAAACGCCGACTGGATCGACGACATAACCACTGAACAACTAAGACAGATATGGAGACCAGATAACTACGCAGAAAAATGGATCGACATAAACCCAAACTGGCCAGATAAAAAATTCGAATTATACGGACCAACAAGCGCCTCAGGAACATTTGACTACTTCACAAAAGAAATAGTAGGTGAAACAGGCGCTTCAAGAAGATACACCGGTTTCGAAAACCACAACTACAACATAACCGCAGTAAGACAACAAAAATACTCAATGGCATACTTCGGATATAGATACTACCACAACAACAAAGAACACCTGAAAGCACTTGCAATAGACCACGGCGAAGGCCCAATAAAACCGAACTTCGAAACAATAAGAACAGAAAAATATCAACCATTAAGAAGACCGGTATACACATACGCCAACACCGAGTCACTTAAAAAGAAACACATAAGAGACTTCTTAAAATACTATATTGAATCATCAGCAAGCCAAGACATACAACAGATAGGATATGTACCTGGTGGCGACGAATTAAAACAAAAAAACCTAGAAAAATTAAATCAGATATTAGATGAAATAGGTGTAGAAGAACACACCGACCGATAAACCCCCACCAAAACACTCCTACAAGAAGATGGAATAGGATACAAAATGACCAATAGCCTCGACTCAACACGCCTAAGAAATCTAAAAGAAAAAGGATTCAAACTACTATTTCTAACCTGCGCAATAATCTCCATAATCACCACATTAGCAATAATATACATACTTGTAAGCGATTCAATCAGCTTTTTCTCCGAAATACCAATAACCGAGTTCCTGCTTGGAACCGAATGGTATCCAACAATGATGCCACAAGAGTTCGGAGTCCTACCACTTCTCGCAGGAACAATAATGATAACAGTAGGAGCAGCAATCGTCGCCATACCTCTAGGAGTCGCAACAGCCGTATACCTAAGCGAATACGCCGACAAAAGACTACGTAAAATAATTAAACCAATACTAGAAGTACTAGCCGGAATACCAACAATCGTATACGGTTTTTTCGCCCTAACCTTCATAACACCAATACTGCAAAACATATTCCCAGACGTAGGAATATTCAACGCAGCCAGCGCAAGCATAGTTGTAGGAATAATGATACTACCAATGATATCAAGCCTCAGCGAAGACGCAATAAACGCCGTCCCAGACGAAATTAAAAGAGGTGGCTACGCCTTAGGAGCCACCAAACTACGGGTAACAACCAACATAACAATACCAGCAGCATTATCAGGAATCCTATCATCATTCATCCTAGGAATATCAAGAGCAATCGGAGAAACAATGGCAGTAACAATCGCAGCAGGAAGAACCCCCAACATAACAGCAAACCCATTCGAATCAATACAAACAATGACCTCAGCAATGGTAGAAATCGGCTCAAGCGACGTAGCAGTAGGCTCACTACCATACCAAAGCCTGTTCGCCGTCGGCCTCCTCCTATTCATAATAACACTACTTATGAACATGGTTAGCCAGTACATGAAATCAAAATACCAGGAGGTATACGACTAATGGACATAAAAACCACCATCCAAGACCTAAAGAACTTCAAACTAATCAAAGGCGAAGAGATGGATAGTCTTGGAGGAAGAATCTTCGCCACAATATGCCTCCTAGCAACAATGGTAGGAATATTAGCATTAATCGTACTACTAGCAGACGTATTAAAAAGCGGTTGGACCTGGCTATCAATAGACTTCATAACAGGCCTACCATCAATCCTACCCGAAGAAGCAGGAATCTATCCCGCACTAATAGGCTCGATATACCTGATGATATTAACAGCATTCTTCACACTACCTATAGGAGTAGGAACCGCAATATACCTCGAAGAATACGCAAAAGATGGAAAACTAAAAAGAATAATAGAAACCAACATATCAAACCTTGCAGGAGTCCCATCCATAGTATACGGCCTATTAGGACTCGCTTTATTCGTAAGAGCACTACAGATGGGAAGCAGCCTAATAGCCGGAGCATTAACCCTAACACTACTTATACTACCAATAGTGATAGTTTCATCTCAAGAAGCATTAAAATCAGTACCAAACAGCCTGAGAAGAGCTTCATACGGATTGGGAGCAACAAAATGGGAAACAATCAGAAACGTAGTCCTACCAAAAGCCCTTCCAGGAATAATGACGGGAACGATACTATCACTATCAAGAGCAGTTGGAGAAACAGCTCCACTAATAATGATAGGTGCAGCAACCTCCATGTTCACAACACCAGATGGATTGTTCAGCCAGTTCAGCGCCCTACCACTACAGATATACGGATGGATACAAGAACCGGTTGAAGCATTCCAAAACGAAATAGCAGCAGCCGGAATCATACTGCTACTAGCCTTACTCCTCACCATGAACTCAATAGCAGTATTAATAAGAAATAGATATGAAAGGTGAGAAAAATATGTTAAAAAAATTCTTATCAACAACAGGATTAAACGAACCAAAAACAATAGAAAGCAAAAAAACAGAAAAAACCCAACCCATAGAGATAGATGGAGAATACATAGAAAACCCAGCAATGAACGTTAGAGACCTAGAAGTGTACTACGGAGAAACACAAGCACTAAACGGAATAACACTCGACATACCAAGAAACCAAGTAACAGCAATCATCGGACCAAGTGGCTGTGGAAAATCAACATTCATACGCTGCCTAAACCGAATGAACGACATGATCGAAAACTGCACAATAAAAGGCCGCATCGAATACAACGGAACAAACATATACGAAAAAGGAATCGACACCGCAAAACTACGGCGAGAGATCGGGATGGTATTCCAAAAACCAAATCCATTCCCCAAATCCATATACGACAACATCGCATACGGACCAAAAATAGCAGGAATAAAAGACAAAAACAAACTTGACAACATAGTAGAAAAAAGCCTAAAAGATGCAGCACTATGGGACGAAGTATCTGACAGACTAGACGAATCAGCACTAGACATGAGCGGAGGACAACAACAAAGACTATGCATAGCAAGAGCACTAGCAGTAGAACCCGAAATAATCCTAATGGACGAACCCGCATCCGCGTTAGACCCAGTCGCAATGTCCAAAATAGAAGACCTAATATTTAAACTAAAAGACAACTACACCGTAGTAATCGTAACTCACAACATGCAACAAGCCGCAAGAGTAAGCGACTACACCACATTCCTATACATGGGAGACCTAATCGAATTCTCAAAAACCGACAGACTATTCGAAAACCCCAAGAAAAAAAGAACCGAAGACTACATAACAGGAAGATTCGGATAAAAACAAAACCAAAACCCAACCAAAAACAGAGTTGAATAAAATGAAAGAAATAGAAGAAGACACATCCGAACCCCCAAGAAGAAAAAGCTTCGAAGAAGCAATAGAAGAAACCAGAAACGACATACTAAAACTATGCCACCTATCCAGAGAAGCAATATGCAAATCGGTCGAAATCCTAGAAAACTACGATGCAGCAAAAATAGAACAAGTATACGAAATAGAAGAAAAAAGCAACAAAATAACCCTAAAAGTAGAAAAAGACTGCATGCGCCTCATAACACTACACCAACCGGTAGCAAGCGACCTAAGATTCATAGCATCAATGATGAAGATATCCGACAACCTAGAACGAATATGCGACCTAGGAGAAAGAATAACCATAATCGCAGAAAAAAGAGGCGACAAACCACCAATCAAACCACTAGTAGACACAAAAAGAATGGTCGAAACAACATCAGAAATGATAGAAATAGTCGAAAACTCAATAATGAACAAAAAAATAGGAGAAATAGAATCACTCTCAGAATATGACGACATAGTTGACGAAGCATTCACACAAATACAAAATGAACTATTCATCTTCATGGTCAAAGACCCAAAAACAGTTGACGAAGCAACAGACCTATTATTCGTAGCCAGATACCTCGAAAGAGCAGGCGACCTAGTATGCAAAATAGGAGCCAGAATAGTATACATGCTAGAAGGACGCCGAGTAAGAATCAAATAACACACAAAAAAACACAAATACCAACCCAAACCAACTTAATCCAACTAAAAACCCTGAAAAACCATAAGATAACTCTAAAAAACTATTTCTATAACTAAAAAACACTGTTAATTGCTCTAGGTTACTTAAATAACTCTAAAAACTTATTATAAGTATTGAAATTAAATTTTAAATAGATATAAACCTGGAGAAAAAAATGCAAGAACTAATCTGGATTTTAACCGCCACCACAATAATAGCATTACTGGCTTGGATTGGAATACTCACACTCGCATTAAAACAAAAAACCTTTAAAAAACTTATAAAACTATTAGTAGCATTTGCAGCCGGTACTTTAATCGCAGCAGCATTTATACACCTAATACCTGAAGCATTCGATAACCTAGGAGTTGGACATGGTGAACTAACAGCACCCTTACTAATAATAGGTGGATTCCTATTTTTCTTCATACTAGAACAATACCTCCATTGGCATCACTGCCATAAAACACCTCAAGAACACGAAAAAACTCCATTCAGCTATCTAATCCTAATAGCAAATGGAATCCACAACTACGTCGATGGAATACTAATAGGAGCCGCATTCCTAGTCGACTACAGCCTAGGCATAGTAACCGCAATTGGAGTGGCCGCACACGAAATCCCACAAGAACTAGGAAACTTCGGAATACTAGTATACGGTGGATGGGAAAAAATAAAAGCATTATCCGTAAACTTCATAGCAGCTCTACTAATAGTGCCCGGAGGAATAACAGCATACCTTGGAGCAGAGATAATAGACCCAATGTACATAATACCATTGGCGGCAGGAGGATTCATATATATAGGGGCAGCAGACCTAATACCAGAAATACACGACGGAGAAAACCTAAAAACAAGCTTGATAATCCTAACAATGTTCATACTGGGAATAGCAATAATACTAGGAGTGGAAACCCTAATCCCACATCACCACTAAAAACCATCAAGGAACCAGAAACAAAACAAAACAAAACAAAATAAAATAAAATAAAGTAAAGTTGGAGGGCTACTTATGATCACCCTCCAGAAACAACCTTATGAACTCCTATGCGTCTAGAACCTCCAATTTCTTCATCTATTGGTACAAACCTATCGTTTTTGGTAAAGACCATAGATTCTGCATCTAACTCAAGTTGTTCAACCAAACTAGATATCTTGGCTCCCTCGCTAACTTCCACTTCAACCTCTTCATCTTCTATCTCAACAATCACTTTTCCGATCTTCTTCCCTCCTCAATCTCCTTGATGTCATCCAAATGCTCCTCAAGCAATTTCTCCTCGAGTTCTTTAGATTTTTTAGTTCCCTTTCTTTTCCTAGACATTTACATCACCTAGAGGCAAGATCAAACCCTACATACCTATCTAGAAATTAAACTCTAAAAATCTATCGATAAAAAAAATCAAAATAAATATACGAAAAACATATCATTAAACAATGAAATTGAATAAAAATTCAAAAAGAATTCTAACCGCAATAGCCTTAGGCGGACTACTAGGAGTTTTATGTATATTAGGCGTTGGAGTACGGATTGGGTATGCTGGAAACGAATGGTTCCTAACTGGAATGTGGTACAACAGAGTTATTATGGGAGGTATTATAGGGTTTGCAGGAGGTTGGACATTGATACCAGGCGCTCAAAACTGGCTTAAAAACGCAGCATTAAGAGGCCTGTTACTCGGTATATTTGTTACCTCAGCAATAGCAATCACAACAGGATTTAAAGACGTACCAAGTTGGTTTGCAGGAGTAGCATACGGAGTCATAATAGACACAGTAACAACATACCTAAATAAATAAAAAAGGAAGGAGGGATAGATCGGCCCTATAATTGTTGTTTTAATACTTTAGAGGGTTAATCCAGCGTCATCGAAAACCCGGATTGACATAAATTCTTGCATTGTGCCCTCACCAGGTGTGGCGTAAACCGCATCTTCTATATCTGCAAAATCTTCGACCTCGTCAATTCCTTCTTTAGCGACAATAGCGGAGCCTTCAGCGTTTACTCCAGCAAAAATACCGATTTCACAGCCTGGTGTGTTAACTCTATGTATCAATGCGGGTGTTGTTCCTAAATATCCAACATCGATGTCGTTATCGCCGAAACCATTTCTCATTAATTCAGCGCCATTTGGATATTCCTTTGTCTCCACAGATAATCCGAGATCGTCGAACCAACCTTTCTCAGCCGATACTATATACGAAAGTTGATGTAAATCGTATTCTAGATACCCAACATTTATTTCATAATCCAATGCACCACCGGTTTCTTCGACAACATCTTCAATAGATAGATCGATGTTTTCAATTGCCCATTCAACATAATCTTTTTCTAAAATATCCTCTGCATATTCTTCAGCATCTTCATAGCCAACTTCATCCCACCGTGAAAGATCAAAGATCTGGTACTCTACGAGGTCATTGATATACTGTTCAGTTCCTTCTTTGTTCAAATCATAATCGAACTTGATAGGTCCAAACGCTTTCTCAACAACCTCCATATCTCTATCAGTGAAACTTTGAGCTAACTCAAGAAGTTCTTCATGTTCTTCAGAATCTTCATCAAGGGCGTTGTTTATCCACCGGGTAGCTTTAACTTGACTCCAAGCAAGCCGTTTTAAGATATTTTCCCGATCATCTACGTCTTGATCGAGCCATTCTTTTCCATAAGCCATCACACAACATGGATGATTCTCCCAAATCTCACCACTCTCTATAATGATGTTTCCATAACCTGCAACCGCAGCTTCAGCGTTGAAAGGCTCCCAAGCCATAAAACCATCAATACTCCCCATCCCTAGTTCTTCAACCATCTCAGATGGGGTTCTAGTAACTAAACGGACATCGGTTTCAGGGATGATTCCATCTATACAACCTCCAACAGCAGCTACAGCAGCAACTCCACCCGTCAATTTAATAAAATCTCTTCTAGACAGTTTCTGTAATCTCTTCAATTTAAACCACTCCAAAAACTCATACCATTTTTTGTTAAACTAAACTAGTTAATTACGTTCAATCTCTGTTATATCTCTGGCTACAGCGAACTCTTCTCCAGATATATGGCCTACAGCACCATATTTCTCCAATGCAATACGATCGTTTTTTACCGCGTCTTCATTGGCTGTAATGTTCACAACCTCACCAACCAATAAGAGGTGATCCCCAATTTCATATTCACCATAGTATTCACATTCAATGTTAACAGCAGCTTCTGCAACGCTAGGTGACTTAATTTTCTCTGAACTTTTTGTGTTCAAACCTGCTAAATCAAACTCACTTTCACCATGAGGTAATGACTCACCAGTTTTAATTCCCTCAACCATCCAGTCTTCAGTTAATGGTGTTACTACAAAATCACCGATATCTCTAGCGTTGACTATGGTGTCTTTACCTTCACCAACACCAATTACAATCAACGGTGGGTTAAAAGATAAAGGCGTTAGAAAACTGTAGGGCGCTAAATTACTGTTCCCATCACTATCAACAGTTGATATGCACACCGTAGGTCGAGGAGATATCAATCCATAATATTTATCTACATCTATATTCACAACATAATCCTCCATATAAGGCTTAACAATAAATAATCGATAATTGATTAAAAACCTTTAACACTAAATATTAAGATTGAAAATATTTATTTTATTCTATGAAAAATTCCTTTATCTGTTTTTTTAGACAAAAAAATGAGTTCACTTAACCTCATTATGTTTTTTCATTACAGAAGTACGAAGAGAAAACAACGTACTTTAAGGCAAGAAGATGTCAAAATAAAACATTTCAATACTCTTGATTATATTTGACTAAATAAAGAACGTTAAAACTAAAATACAATATAACATTAAAAATTGTTTCTAAAAACCTTGTTAAACAACCATTTAGTTAATTAAAACAAACATTTTGTTGAAAAAATTTAATCATGAATTTTTAAACCGAAAAATAGAATTAAAAGGCAATTAGAAAAATGAATATGTTGGATATAGTAAATAGTTTAAGGAAAATATGTTTATAAGGAGATATTTAATTTACAAAATAGAGTATGGAATACACATAACCAATATATATTGAAGCTTAGATTGATTAGATTTAAAATCATCTTAAAACAGGGCTAAGACCCCTCTTCCTTTAGGGAGGGGATACAGGCCCGATAGATATAATAGCCATAGATAATGATTGTTTAAATAGCAGTAGACTATTGCTTGACCAAAACGTGTCCACAAAACATGCCACAAAACATGTCCACAAAACAACAAGTATGGACTAAAAAAGGCAGGTATAGGTATGCTTGAAACCAAATTGGGAATGGAGAGTAGTTTTGGTGTGGCAACACCATAGAGAATAAGGTTGGCTGGACCAACAACCTTCTCTGGAACACTCCGTCCATTTAGGTCGGAGAGAATGTCACTAGGTTTGATATGCGATGGGAAAAGGGATAAGTATAGGAAATTCTGAATCTACTTCAGTTAGTAAAGAGGAATTTGTTTCGGAGTTAGAGGTTGTTAGGGCTGGAATAAAGGAACTACTTCCGGCTTGGAGAATTAAAGAGAAATGCAATCAAAAATCGGGTATGTTAAGACAGGATTTCCTAACTTTCTCCGCGGATTTCAGTGCCAATGAAGTATACGTCGCAAAACTAAATGGTTTCGTGATAGGTTTTATAATTTTTAGACGGAATGGATATATTTCAATATTCGGCGTACATCCTGAGTACACAAGAATGGGTGTTGGATCCACATTGATAGATAAGGTCAAAAAAGAGCTCTCTGAAGTATGGTGTCATGTTAGAATAACCAATAAAACAGCAATCAGATTCTACAAAGCAGTAGGTTTCGAGAAATCAAAGGTAGTTGAGAACTACTATTCAAATGGTGATAACGCTATAGTGATGACCTGTAAAACAAAAAATAATGGAGTATAGTGTCTATAGCCTGCAGATTGGAGGCATATTTCTTTTGTGAACAGTATTTTTATGCATCTTCAACACTTTTTTAACTAAATCGACGTTTATATCGCTTGAAATAGCTATATCATTTATTGAACGACCTTCTTCGACTCCATAAATAATTTTATCAAGCGTATTATAATCCATACCTATCTCATTTTTATCTGTCTGTCCACTCCATAGACCAGCGGTTGGTTCTTTTTTAATTATGTTTTCAGGAACCTCTAAATACCTGGCCAACTGCCTTACCTGTGTTTTATATAGGTCTCCAATTGGCCTTATATCTGCAGCTCCATCACCATATTTAGTGAAATACCCTATATACCACTCGCTTTTGTTACCTGTACCCATAACAAGCATGTTATTTATATTTGAGTGGTAATATAACAAGGACATTCTGGTTCGCGCGACTAAATTGCCTTTGGCGAGTTTATCCTGTCTCCAGACATCTTTCGGTATAGAAGAGGATATAGAGTCCAAGATTTCGTGCAACACAATCTCTTTAAACCTAATGTCTATATCTCGAGCAATCTTTTTTGCATCAATGTTACTAGATATAACTGGTAAAGAAATTCCTAAGACATCTAAATCATCTAGTCTAGAGCATAGATATGCTACTACGGTTGAATCAAGGCCACCACTTAAACCAATAACTACACCAGTACATCCAGATTTCTTAACTTCTTTTTCTATAAAATCTATTATTTTTCCAGTCACATACTCTGGTGAAATCTCCGGAATAACCATTTCAAACCGAATATTATCCGTAAACTTATAAATCTTTGTAAAAAACACCGAAACATATTTAGGTTATACCTACCCACTGGTTGAATGAGGTGTATATTTTGGGAGAAAAATTAGAGGAACTGGATATAGAGAAGGAAAGTGGATGGCTCTACTACGCTAAAAATGTAGATGGTACGCTTAGTGTATTTCGGTCAAAAATGAATCGTGGTGGCGGAAAGATGGATAACCCGGAGAGAGAAGAGATAAAAAACACAGATATAGAGCCAGACTACAGCAAATATATTTATTATATAGATGGGAATGGAGATCTAGCAAGGGCAGAAAGGAAAAACGCATAAAAACGTTAATCCTCAAACCCCCAACATTTTTATTTTAAAAACCATTTCAGACATATTATAAACCTAAAAATCACTACGACACAGTTTTAATAGGTTTATAAAATATCCATAGTTCTAGAAGACCAGCCAGCAAGCCCACCCAACACTACATTTAACTTACTAAAACCATTCTTTTTTAAAATACTTGCAGCCGTCATCGACCGAATGCCACTACCACAGAAAATAAAAACCTCACCATCCTTTGGAACTCGATTTAAATTATTAGGAAGTTCCTCCAACTCGGTATGGATTGAATCCTCAATCACACCTTTACTCTTCAACTCTCCTTGACTTCTAACATCCAATATATACTCAACATCCCCGGTATCAATCAACCTACATAGCTCATGAACAGTTAAAGTATCAATCGATTCAGTTAGGAACCCCGAAGTATGCCAATCCAATACTCCGCCAGCCAGATATCCCTGAATGTTATCAAAACCCAATCTCACAAGCTTTTCAACATCACTACAAACATCCTTTGTAACCAATAAAACAGGTTCCTCATAGTTTAAAAACCAACCTGCAAAACGAGATACGTTGTTGGACATAATTGAAAGAGAACCATCTATATGAGCAGATCCAAATTCCAACTCACTTCTCGTATCGAGTATTTGAGAGCCATTTAAACGCTCCCTAAACTCTTTTGACCCAAGGGGAGTTGGAGTTGGCAGTCGTTTCAATACAGGTGGATTTAAATTAATTTCCTCCATTCTACTAAAATAAGGTGGCTTTTTAAGCATCCTACTCGCCTTATCAATAAATTCATCTTTATCTTCAACCTGAAGCATTGGATTCCTCTGCTTTTCGATACCTATAGTTGTCCAATCTCTCTCAGAAATAGACGCACCACATGCAGAACCCGCTCCATGTGCAGGACAGACAATAACCCCATCACCTAAAGGCAACAACTTATCAAAAATCGAATCATAAAGAATCCCAGACATCTCCTCAACCATCTCAAAACCCAAAAAATCGGTTCGGCCAACATCACCAGCTAATAAAACATCCCCAGAAAAAACAACCCACGGCTCACTATCATGATCATACAACAAATAACTAATACTACCAGGAGTATGTCCAGGAGTTTTAATTGCCTTAATCAAAAGATCTCCAACCCAAAACTCATCACCTTCAACCACATCACGACCATATCGATAATTTAACTGACTATCTGCATGAAAAACAGTAGCATCACAACGATCAAAAATCTCTCTAGACCCAACAACATAATCCTCATTACGATGAGTCTCAAGAACAAACTTAATTCTAGAATCATACTCAAGACATAAATCAAAATAAACAGACACATCTCGCCTAGGGTCTATAACAACAGCTTCTCCTCCATCTCCAACAACATATGAATAATGCGCCAAACCCTCAGAAACTATTCTTTCAAAAAACATCAATAAATATGTATAAATAAACAACATAAAAACTATTCCCACAAACTAAACTAAAAAACACAAAAACTAACAAAAAAATTAAAGTGAAGTGTTCTAGAGTATTCAATTCAAAAAAAGTATATTGTTGAACTATTCAAGACAATTTTAACTTAAATTTAGTAGAGATATCGAGATATTTTATACCAATATGTATTAGGTGAGAGATATTAGAATAGACTTTCATGTGCACTCAGAGTATTCAGAGGATGCTGCAGGAACAATTGAGGAAATTATCGAGTCTGCAGAAAAACAAGAACTCGATGCGATAGCGATTACCGACCACGATCGGATTGAAGGAAATCTTGAAGGCCAGAAGTTATGTGAAAACAAAGACCTCATAGTGATTCCAGGGGTTGAAGTTACAACAAAAGATGGACACCTAATTGTTTTAGGAATAAATGAAACTATAGAGCCGGGTTTATCCGTAGAAAAAACGATTGAAATAGCTAAAAAAGAAAATGCATTCATTATAGTTCCACATTTATTCCACAGATATAGACATGGGATTGGTAAGAAAATAGATAAACTTAAAGATAAAGTTGATGCAATTGAAGTCTACAACTCGAGGTATGTAACCGGTATAGCTAATGCTAGAGCTAAAAGATATACAAAGAAGAATGGGATTGCAGTTGTAGCAGGAAGCGATTCTCATATTCCAGAGATGGTAGGTCGTGGAGTCACTAAATTAGATTGTGATAAATCTATAGAGAGTATATTTGAAGCAGTTAAATCTGGAGAGACAGAAATAGAGTTGATAAAAACACCATTATCCCTTTTCTTAAAACAAGCTTCAGGTTCATTTTTAAGAGAAATAGCTAGAAGAATCAGTAGGTAAAAAAACTATACCTTATTTTATTTTATTTATTTTTTTGGGGGACTCCCTTTACGTTGAATTTTTTTAGGTATGATGGTTTTGTCAAATCTCTTAAGTTGTCTATTCTGTTCTCTTTTTCATTCTCAGTATACCTATCTAGATGTAAAGCGTTTATTCCTATTTTTCTGGGAACTTCAAAGTCATGTTCTCTATTATCTCCAATATGAAGAATTTCACTTGGATCTACATCTAAATCCCGACAAACCAACCTATATGTCTCAACATCATCTTTAACCCTATCAAAATCGGAAACTGAACTATAGACAGAATCAAAGTAGTTAGGTATCCTACCTACCTGAGTTTCAAGAATTTCTCTAGGTGAATTAGAAACAACTATCAAATAAAAATCATCCGAAAGACCGATTAAAGCATCTCTAGCATCACCATACAACGAAACCTCATGACTTATATCTTGAATCACATCTCTAGGAGATTTTTTAAGCCCAAAACGATCGAACCAATATTTAGGTAGATACCACCTAACATCGCTTGGACCAACTTCCCTATAACTATCCTTAACCTCCTTAACAGCTAAATCCAATCCAATAGAATGTTTTTCCGCATACAACCTTGGGATTTCTTGAAACCAAAACCTCTTTAAAATATCAACCCGGAATAAAGTTCCATCAGCATCAAAAGAAATTATCCTAACCATAAACTACCAACCATATCAAGTATATAATTAACCTGATTTACCAAATTAATGTACCCACAAACCCAACAAAAAACAAACATATATTTTCCACATTAAAAACATAAACCTATAGATTTTGTATTTTTATCTTGATTTAGACATAAAAAATCTCCTATTTAGATAAAGGAGGGTTTTACAGCAGGTCTTTGATTTCGTGGTACCAAGCGTCTATTTCGTTGTAAATACCTGTTTTTTTTGCTATTTTGACTGCAAGTGCGTGCCAACAATAGTCTATGTCGGATTTTATTGAAGATACTTCGTATAAATAATCTTCGCAATCGCAAAAGGATTCGTTTATGACGATGTGGTCTTGACTACCTACAACAACCCAGAAATCCCTATATTTTTTAACAGAGTTCTTTCTAACTCCTTGAACTGCTTTTTCACCCCTCTTACCATATATCTCGATGATATCATTTTCAATATCGGATATATCTTTTTCCCCAGTGATTTAATCCATCTCCAAGAACAGACCCAATAAAACTAGATTTATAAAGACAAAGGTTTTTTGACTCAACACACCAAACCCCTACAACCAAAACACCCAACCTAAACAACAAACCATAAAAAATTCAACTATAAACCTAAATTAAGTTCCTACCGATTAAAGTAACTACTTATAAACTATTTATATTAATAACACTATTTAACTCCCTATTCAAGTATATAATGCAGCAGTGTTTTAGATGGGTCGTTTGGAAAAACTAATTAATTTGTTTTGGAGTTTTCAGGATAGGTTGGAAGACCCCCAATTTTGGGTGTTATTGTTTAAATTTACATTTCCCTTCGCCATTGCAACTGTATACATAGCATTTGTTTATGTTTTTCTAGAATGGGAGAAGGTCTATCCAGTTATGGCAGCATATTTATTCCCTCCTTTAGGTAAAGAGTCTGTTATACCAGCTGGAATTGCTGCAGGTCTTCATCCAATAGTTGTCGCTGGATCGGTAGCGTTTGTAGAAGCAGTAGTTGGATTATTTATAGTCTGGAACTTCGATTTAGCTAAAAAAATACCATTGGTCGGTGGATATATAAGGCTAATTGAATCCAGGGGAGAGAAGATTCTGCAAAAAAGAAATTGGATACGGCGTTTCGCATTCACAGGCCTAATAGTGGTTGTAATGATACCTTTCCAAGGTTCAGGGGCTGTAAGTGCATCAATTATCGGTAGGATAATAGGAATGAAACCTAGAAACGTCTGGTTAGCAATACTATTAGGTGGGTTAATAGGCAGCTTCATGATAGCATATTTCGCTGACACAATATTCCAAATGTTAATAATCGACCAATATGCCGGAATAATACTAATAATCGCATTCATTACCCTAATTTCATATCTATACAAAAAATACTCGAAAAAATGAAAATAAAAAAAAACATTCGTATTCTAAAAGGGAACAGCGAGAGTTCCACCGGCCACCCGACCTGTGGTTGTTTGCGTATAGGTTGTTTGCGTATATAATCCCTTTTAAAACATCTTCCCGTTAATGTTAAATTTTTTTCCACTATGCAACCTTAAAGACATATAGATACGGCTCCATGTTTTAAAAGGAAAGAAATTCAGTTCGTTTGTTAATGCAAAACGCTATAAACATTTTTCTACAATGGAGAGGTCAATATCTTCTTCACGATTAAATCAACTTCCAAGGTTCAGTCCATTTTTAACCACTACCACCATAGATTAAAGATTAATTGTATAGATTTAGCCGTGTCATAGATTTTAGATAGTATTTCATCCTTTTTTATCGTAATACATCGTTGAAAGTATAAAAACGATTATCATTAATGTAAAGGTCAATGCATATCCAGATATTAAGAGTTCCGGTACATCAACTAATACAACGTAGGGTGTGAAGGTAGCGAATATAATCAATGCGACTACAAATGCATTTCTAGTTGACCTATTGAGGTCTACTTGAGCTGGTTTAGAGTATCTAAATGAAACGAGTCCAAAAAATCCTAAGAACCCGTAGTAGGCCAAATTATCTGTTAGAAAACCTAGTATTCCTAAGAAGCCTAATAGCCATAAATATTTGTACCAATCTTTTAGTTCAACCATGTTTGTAACTCCTTTTCATCTTAAATGACGATTAAGATACTTATTTCTGTTTATTATTTATTTAGGTGTTTTTAATGGTTTAGCGCTTCCAGTAGTTTATTTGTAGGCAGGTTTTTCTTAGGTATGATGTTCCTAACTGTTTTTTTGGATCCACAAACTGACTCACTTCCAGATCGATTTTGAGGCTATAGAGAAATTATCCTTCCTCCCAACTAGTATTTAGATCGTTTGATATTGCTTTGACCATTTGTTTGGTAGCTTCATTGAAAGCTTGATCGACCCTTTTATGTGAAACTATAATGCTTGTTTTGATTTCAGTTTCAATAACAGGCCATTCAATCGGGGTTTGTTTTATTAATTTGGTTTTCAATTTAACTTCTGCTTTTATGTTTTTTTGGTGGAGGAGCTGTTTCTGTATGGAAAGGTTTTTATTGTTATAGGTGTAACTATTTTGGCTGAATGTTTTGTTTTTTTGTGAGGTGTCATCGTTTTGAAATACACGAAGTTTGAAAAAGCTAGGGTTATTGGGGCTAGAGCTCTACAGATATCTTTGGGAGCGCCAGTTCTTACAGAGGCTGATGAACAGATGGAGTCGATTGATATAGCTAGAAAGGAGCTTGAGGAAGGTGTGATTCCTCTTACGGTGCGCGATAAGACTAAGAAACGTAATCATTATTTTGGTAGTTTAGATGAATATATGGAGGGCCAGAAAGGCTCAGCTTAATTTTCTCTCCATTTCATCTTTATTTGTTTTTTGCAGTATGTTTATGTATTTTTGATTTAGTACAAAAGAGTTAATTTATTTCAGGCGTTATGGTTATGGAGAAAAGTCAGGAGCAGGATCAAGCAACATGAAGGGCGAAATAAAAGACATTCGAACTCGGAAACTATTGAACAGTCGTGGTGAGGAGACTATTGAGGTGGAAGTTGATTTAGGTGGGGTTGTAGGTAGGTTTTCTTCTCCAAGTGGTGCGAGTGTCGGTGAACATGAAGCGGTTGCTTTACCAGAAGGTGGAGTAGACAAGTCGATGGATTTAATCGATAATGAAGTTAAACCCCGGTTGTTAGGTCGAGACCCTACCGAGCAATTTGAAATTGATTCGTTATTGAAGGAAATCGATGGTACTGAAAACTTCAGCCGTTTAGGCAGTAACGCCTCGACAGCTGTGTCTATAGCTACGGCTAAAGCGGCTGCTAAGAATGAAGGAATGTTTTTATATGAATATATATCTGTTTTAACAGGCTCTAATCCAAGTATTCCATTACCACTGGGCAATATAATCGAGGGTGGTGAACACGCCGGTGAAGGAGCAACTGAGATTCAAGAGTTTTTAACCATTCCAGTTAATCCACCATCAGGTCAGCAAGCTGTTTTCGCAAATGCACTAGTTCACCATGAAGTTGGTAGGATATTATCTAAAGAAATTCCTAGTTTTGGTGGTGGAAAAGGAGATGAGTTAGGGTGGGTGGCTCCTTTAACTACTGAAGCAGCTCTAGAAATTCTACAGAAAGCGATAGGCAAAATCAGCGATAAAGTTGGTTTTGAAATCAAGACGTCTCTTGATGTCGCGGCAAGCGAGATGTGGGATGGATCAGTATACAAATATAGAAGAGATAACGATCGAGATACCGAAAGCCAAATAGAGTTCATAACCCAATTAATAAATGATTACGACCTTTATTATGTTGAGGACCCATTAGATGAAAATGACTTCGAAGGTTTCAGTAAGCTAACCAAGAAAATCGGTGACAAATCCTTGATCTGTGGAGACGATATATTCACAACGAACAAAGAAAGAATACAAAGAGGAATGGAGATTGGAGCTGCAAACACGGTTTTAATCAAACCAAACCAGATCGGCACATTAAAAGATACATTAAAAGCAATAGAAGTTGCTGAAAAAAACAACTGCTACACAGCCGTTTCACATAGATCCGGAGAAACAACAGATTCTGCAATAGCCCACATAGCTGTAGCATGCTCCGAAATAATAAAAACAGGAGCTATAGGTGGCGAGAGAACCGCCAAACTAAATGAATTGATTAGAATTGAAGAAAATGGAAACATACCAGTAGCAATAACTGGAGACTAAAAAATACATGAGGTGTTAAATTGGAAACCCAAGACATATTAGAAGAAACAGAAACATTGATTCCTACTGAAGATTACTTTAAAACAGGAGTGCACATCGGTACACAGAACAAATCAAGAGACATGGAAGACTTTATATACCAAGCCAGAGATGACGGTCTGTACATATTTGATATAGAAAAAACAGACCAAAGAATAAAAACCGCAGCAAACTTCCTATCGATGTTCGACCCAGAAAAAATAATCGCAGTATCAGCAAGAGAATACGGAAAAAGACCAGCAGAAATGTTTGCAAAAATAGTAGGTGGAAAAGCAATAGTAGACCGAATGATACCCGGAACACTCACAAACCCCAACCTAGAAGTCTACACAGAACCAGAGGTAGTCGTAGCAACAGACCCAATAGGGGATCAACAAGCCCTAAACGAAGCAAACACATCAGGAATACCAGTAATAGCATTATGCGACACAAACAACATGGTCTCAAACGTAGACCTCGTAATACCTGTAAACAACAAAGGACGAAAATCACTCGCAATGGTATACTGGCTACTAGCAAGAGAAACAGTAAAAAGCCAAGGAAGACTAAGCGAACAAGACAAATTCAAATACGAACCAGCAGACTTCGAAACAGAAATCTAAAAAAAACAAAAACAGTTTTTATAAAAAAACCACCACGGGCCACAAACCCGTGGGAAATCAAAACCCCTAAATACTATGAACCCAAAGCTAGTTAGCTGAACAGGCAGTTAGATAAGGTAGATTGTTTAAAGTTCCTATTTTTCAACCAATGATCAAACAAACATTGCATAAAATGTTTCTATCTTTAAAATGAGTTTTGTTTTTTTGTGTATGGAAAAATCTTTGTTGTTGCAGTTCATAGTTTTTAATCGGTATGAGAAAACCAGCAGTTTCCGGTACTTTTTATCCATCTTCTAAGGATGGATTGATCGATTTTATCGAAGGCATTATCAAGCCTGATTTAAAGAATGCATCTATAGTTATATCTCCACACGCAGGAATTAGATATTCAGGTAAGGTTGCTGGTAAAGCGATTTCTTGTTTGAAGGAAGCAGATACCTACATAATTATAGGGCCTGACCATCATGGTCGTGGAGCTGCTTTATCACTTTCAAGAGAAAACTGGAAAACTCCCTTAGGTGATGTAGAGGTTGATACCGATATTGGGGACCAACTGATGGATATTGCGGTTTACGACTCGATTGCACATGAACAAGAACATTCAATAGAAGTTCAAATTCCATTTCTCCAGTACTACCATGAAGATTTTAGTATACTTCCAATATCTATGGGTTTGCAGGATAAGGAGACCGTTGTTGAGATAGCTGATAAACTAGTCGATATACTGGAAAACAATGATGTAGCTTTGGTTTGTAGCAGTGATTTCACACATTATGAATCTAAAAGTTCTGCACAAAAAAAGGATAAAAAAGCCATTGATCAAATATTGAAACAAGATACAACTGAGTTCTATAAAACGATACGAAAAGAGAACATATCAATATGTGGATATGGACCTATAGCAACAGCAATGGAGATTGCAAAAGCTAAAAAAATGCAGGGAAACCTAATCGAATACACCACCAGTGCAGAAACAACTGGAGACGAAACCCAGGTAGTAGGGTATGCGGCGATAGCATTCAAATAATAACAGTTTTTTATCAATTTTTATCGATTTTTATATTTATTTTAGTTATGTTGAATTGCATCGTTCTCTCATTTTTTTGGGTGGTGGATAGAACCTATTTTTAATTAGCATTAAGTGTTTAAGGGATTAAGCGTTTATAGTATAATTTTTTGTTCGATATTGTTATAATTTCAAAAAAATAATATAGAGGTATCTTTTACAAATAGGGTGGTTTAAACACTGTGGTTTTATGATTAGGTGTTCTGCTCCAGGAAAAATATATTTATTTGGTGAACATGCGGTAGTTTATGGTGAACCTGCGTTAGCTTGTGCTATAGATAAACGGGTAACTGTTGAAGTTATTGAAAGAAGTGATGGTTTAATTAAGATTTCTTCAAACGACCTTTTTTTTAAGGATGTGTCTGTTGAGATAGCTGGTGATGGTGAGGTTGAATTAAGTCCTGGTGAAAGAACGTTAAAACCACTACATTATGTTTTCGAGGTTATAAGTGAGATTCAATCAATTTATGATGGAGATATTAGTGGTGAGATTGGTTTTGATATGGATATAAAAACTGACCTACCTATTGGTGGAGGTTTAGGGTCTTCTGCAGCTGTGACCATCGCTTCAATAAAAACTCTTTCTACCTTACTTGATTTAGATCTTGATCTTGAAGAGATAGCTGAGATTGGATATAAAGTTGAGATGAATGTTCAGAAAAGAGCCAGTCCTTGTGACACGTTTACTTCGAGTATGGGTGGGCTAACTTGGGTAGAAACTGGTGAAAAATTGGAGAAAATAAGGTCGTTAGACCTTCCAGTAGTTATAGGAGATACTGGAAAAGAAGGTCCAACAGGTGTTTTGGTTGAGAAGGTTAGTCGTCTTAAAGAAGATTACCCAAGTGTTATAGAGCCCGTGATAAACTCTATAGGTGAGATAACGTATCAAGGGCTTCAAAAGCTGGATGATAATGATTATAGTGGGTTAGGTAGGTTGATGAATGTGAATCATGGGTTGTTAGATTGTTTAGGAGTTGGTACTGAGGATTTAAATCAAATCGCTTATGTTGCACGTAATGCTGGTGCGTGGGGAGCGAAAACAACAGGTGCAGGAGGCGGTGGATGTGTGATAGCTATTGGAGAAGACCCTGATAAAATTGCAACCGCCATTGAAGCAAATGGATTTAAAGCATACAAAACTAAGATAACAGAAAACGGGGTTCTTCGAGAATGAAGTTGTTGAAGATTGGTGGAAGCATAATTACCAATAAAGATCGATATAAATCTATCAATAAAAAGAATGTAAAAAGGATCGCAAATGAAATCTCTGAATTTCCCAACGGGCTTGTTTTGGTTCATGGAGCAGGTTCATACGGCCATCCAATTGTAAAAAAACATGGCCTAAATAAAATAGGTGAGGATAGGTTTGTAGGTGGGTGGAATGAAAGATTGATTGCATTTGAAGAGGTCAGAAGGTCGGTCAAAGAGCTTAATAGTTTTTTTGTAAACACTCTAAATGATAAAGGCGTTCCAACCACAACGATCCATCCATCTTCTTTTGTTATTACTGAGAAAAGTGATATAAAGGAGTTTCAGTTAGAAACTCTCGAATTAGCCTATCAACAAAAATCTGTACCAATACTGCATGGAGATATGGTAATGGACACTGAGTATGGTGGGGCAGTCCTCTCTGGTGACAAAATAATATCTTTTATAGCTAAAAACAGTAAAATAGAGGTAGATAGAGTGGGTATGGCGACAAACACACCTGTAATCAACGATAAAGGTGAAAAAATCATGTATTTTAGAGAAAAACATAAAAAATACCTAAATGAATCCGATTCAATAGATGTAACAGGTGGGATGAAGAATAAAGTTCAAGAACTTATAGAACTGAAAAAACCAGCATACATATTCGATGCAACAAAACCAGGAGCCATCCTAGATTTCCTTAAAGGCCGGAAAGTTGGAACCGAGATCAAGTAGTTTTCGATGTTTTTTGTACAAAAGTAAATTATTGTTTAAAGTCATATATACAGGGAAGCTTGTTAGTAGGTCTTAAAATTAAAATATATTTGAAGACAATTAACCTAAACACGGATTAGATTTCTGTTAAATCAACTCCATACAGGGTCAACTAAAAAATCTATGAATGTTTAAAATATTATCTAAGTTATCGAGAAGACACCTTCCTAAATCTTGATATCTATAGAGGTCAATGATGAAAATAACAGATAGAAAACTAGAACATCTCTATGTTAGTAAAAAGTATGATGTTGAGTCCAGTGCTACTGGTTTTGAAGATGTTTCTCTTTTGCATAGAGCGTTACCTGAGGTTGATAAGGATTCAGTAGATACAACTACAGTTTTTTTAGGTAAAGAACTTGATTTTCCATTTGTAATACCAGCGATAACTGGAGGACATCCTAAATTGAGGGATGTTAACCGTCGACTTGCTTTGGCTGCTGAGAGATTGAATGTAGGAATCGGTGTTGGTAGTCAAAGAGCAGCTATAGAGGATGGTTCGTTAGCAGGTTCATTGGAAGTTGTAGCTGAATCTGCTCCAAACGCTCTTAAAATAGCTAATTTAGGGGCTCCTCAACTAGTAGAGGGATATGGTGTTGATGAAGCAAACCAAGCTATAGACATGATCGATGCAGATGTATTTTGTATACACCTTAATTTTCTGCAAGAAGCTATTCAGTTAGAAGGGGATACCGATAGTGATGGAGTTATAAACTCTATAGAAAAACTCTCCAACGAACTCGATATCCCTGTGATGGTTAAAGAAACCGGTGCTGGTATATCAAGACCTGTAGGTAGGTTGCTTGAAGACGCAGGTGTTGATGCAATAGATGTAGCAGGGCTTGGAGGAACAGATTGGACAATAATTGAAAGCATAAGAGCTAGAAATGAAGGGAATCGGTTCAAAGAAAGTTTAGGTCAAACTTTCAGTGGCTGGGGTATACCAACCGTTTCAAGTTTACTTGAGTTAGATGTGGATATACCGGTTATGGCCAGCGGTGGAGTTAGATCTGGAATAGATATCGCCAAAAGTATAGCTTTAGATGCAGATGTAGCTGGAGTGGCATTGCCTTTAGTGAAACCAGCAACTGAAAACATAGATCAAGTAACAAACTACCTAAACAGATTAAAAGAAGAATTAAAAATAGCGATGTTCTTAACAGGCTCTAAAAACATTTCAGAGCTCAAAGAAACACCAATAGTGATTACAGGTAAAACCAGAGAATGGAAGGAATCAAGATCACTATAACAGCAAATAAAAAAACCCTAATTGGGTTACAAATTGCAGCTAGAAAACACTATCTGATTTGCTTTAGTTGTAGTGTTGATTACACCACTAAACATCTTTATAAAACTCTAGAAAAGATTTTAGGTGTTTATAAAATAACAACTTTAGTAAAACAGTAATACGAAATAAAAACAATCTTAGAGATTTAATTATCTAAAAAACATTTAACAAGTCACGATAAATATGAAAAAACCTTTATATTTGATTTAAAAAGAAATAAAAGTTTTTAGATAGATTTTTAATAAAAAATTAGTCAGAAGTGATGATAACTACCCAGAATTGAAATAAAAAGCAATGAAGGGTTTTCTAAAAAAATTGACCAAAACGAAATAAAAAACAATAAAGGAGATAAAAACATGGATATAGGAATTAAAGCAGTTGGAGGATACGAAGAAGTTGGAAAAAACATGACTGCCGTTCGAGTAGGAAACGAAATGGTAATCTTTGACATGGGTCTAAACCTCGACAGAGTTCAGATACACGAAGAAACCCAGACAGAGAGAATGCACTCACTCGACCTAATAGATATAGGCGCGATCCCAGATGACACAATCCTTAACAGCTTCAACGGCAACGTAGTAGGCATAGTATGTTCACACGGCCATCTAGACCACGTCGGAGCAATATCAAAACTAGCACACAGATACGACGCACCAATAATAGCAACCCCATTCACAGCCGAAATAATAAAAAAAGAAATCCGATCCGAAGTAAAATTCAAAGTAGACAACCCGGTCTACGAACTAGAATCCGGACAACACTACCTACTCAGCCCAGACATAGAACTCGAATTCATTAGAACCCAACACAGCATACCAGATTGTGTACTACCAGTGATACACACCCCAAAAGGAGCTATACTATACGGACTAGACTTCAAACTCGACAGAAGGCCAGTTCTCGGAGAAGAAACAGACGTAAAACGACTCAAAGAACTAAGCGACGAAAACGTAGTAGCAGCAATAGTAGATTCAACAAACATACAAGACGAAGGAAAAACACCCTCCGAATCAATCGCCCGAGAAATGGTTTGGGACACCCTACACGAAGCAGAAAACGAAGACGTAGGCGTATTCGTAACCACATTTTCCTCACACATAGCAAGAATCAAATCAATAGTAGAAGCCGCAGAAGAAATGAACAGAAGACCAGTCCTACTAGGAAGGTCGATGGAAAGATACACAGGAACCGCCGAAGAGATGGGGATAGTAACACTACCCGACAACGTAGGTATATACGGAAGCCCACAAGGAAGAGACCAAATACTAAGAAAAATCAAAAAAGAAGGTCGAGAAAACTACCTAATCATCTGCACAGGCCACCAAGGAGAGCCAGGAGCAACTCTAACAAGACTGGCAGACGGCACACTACCGCTCAAAATAAAAGAAAGAGACCACATAGTATTCTCAGCAAAAGTAATACCAAACCCCTTAACAAGAGCAAACAGATACTCACTAGAAACCAAACTAAACATGCAAGGCGCCAGACTCTTCAAAAACGTACACGTATCAGGTCACGGCTCAAAACAAGACAACTACGACCTAATCGACATGGTTCAACCCGACCACATAATCCCGGCACACGGAGACCTAAACCTGAACAGTGCATATGCAGAACTAGCTGAAAGCATGGGATATTGCTTCAGCGAAGACGTACACATACTCAGAAACGGCCAAGAACTAGTTTTAGGATAAAAACCCTGGTGGACTGAAATGGAAAAAGAAATCAAAAAATACACACTTGCAAACGCATTAGACTATGACGGGGAAGCAAACACTGGAGCCGTTATGAGCAAGGTCATGGGTGAACGTGAAGACCTCAGAAACCAGGCAAAAGAAGTAAAAAAAACAGTCCAAAAAATCGTTAAAGAAATCAACCAGATGTCAATAGAAGAACAACGAAAAAAACTACAAGAAATCGCTCCAGAAATGCTCCAAGAAGAAGAAATAAAAGAAGAACAAGCCCTACCCGACCTCCCAGGTAACACAGACAAAGTGAGAATGAGGTTCGCACCAAACCCAAGCGGACCCCTACACCTAGGGCACGCAAGAGCAGCGATACTGAACGACGAATACGTAGAAAAATACAACGGAAAATTTATACTAAGAATCGAAGACACAGACCCAAAAAGAGTATACCCACCAGCATACGAAATGATAGAAGAAGACATACAATACCTAGAGATCGATGTAGACGAAAAAATCATCCAAGGCGAGAGAATAGAAACATACTACGAATACGCAGAACAACTAATCGAAATGAACAAAGCATACGTATGCAGATGTCCAGCGGAACAATTCCGTAAACTCAAGAAAAAAGGAATAGCCTGCGAATGCAGAGACCAAACCCCAGAAAAAAACCTTGAACTCTGGAACAAAATGCTCGAAGGCAGATACAAAGAAGGAGAGGTCGCAGTTCGAATAAAAACACACCTCAACCATCCAGACCCAGCAATAAGAGAATGGCCAGCATTCAGAGTAGTAGACCAAAAACACCCAGTATACGGAGACAGATACAATGCATACCCACTAATGAACTTCTCAGTCGCCATCGATGACCACCTAATGAACATATCCCACATAATCAGAGGCAAAGACCACATACCAAACAAAATAAGACAAGAATTCATTTTCGATTACTTCAACTGGGAAAAACCAGAATACATACACCACGGCACACTCTCAATAGAAGGAGTCGAACTATCAACAAGAAACATAAAAAAAGGAATAGATGAAGGAAAATACACAGGCTGGAACGACACAAGACTAGGCACATTAAAAGCACTCAAAAAAAGAGGCATACAACCCAAAGCAATCAGAGAATCAATGAAAGCACTAGGAGTATCTGAAGTAAACTCAAAATTCAGTTGGACCACCCTATACGCAGAAAACAGAAAAATAATAGACAAAAAAGCAGACAGATATTTCTTCGTACCAAACCCAACAGAGATAAAAATAGAAAACGCAGAACAATACACCGCAACACCACCCATACATCCAGACAGAGAAGAAACCAGACAGATAAACGTACCAAAAAACCCAAAAATACTAATACCTCAAAAAGACGCAGACAAAATGCAAAAAGACGACATAATACGGCTAAAAGACCTATACAACATAAAAATAACGGGCCAAGGAACCGCAAAATACATTGGAAACAGCCTAAAAGTACTGCAAGAAGGCGCCCAAATAATACAATGGACAACACAAGACAACATACCAATCAAAATAGATAAACAAGGAAAAACAGAAAAAGGCGTTGCAGAAAAAACAATAAAAAAACTAAAACCAAACCAAACCATACAGTTTGAAAGATACGGATTCGTAAGAATAGACCAAAAAAACCCATACAAAGCATGTTACGCACATCGATAACCAACCAATAAAACAAAAAACACCCAACACCACCGAAAGAAGTATATATTTCTGGAGATATGAGTTGTGTGGATCGGTTAAAGCAACCTAAATCCTTTTCCATTAACTTGATCCTTATTCTAAGGTCCTCTGGGCAAAAACAAAAATAGCCCAAATAAGTTAATAGGCAAAAGGTTCAATAAGGTTGAAAGTGCATTTTTGTCGGCGCCATACCAAATCTATCTCGGTACGGCGACGAAAATGTAAGCAACCGATGAATTATGATGACAATTTGTCTAAAGGAGGTAATCTAATGTCCAAGGTATATGTTAAATTTGATGTTCCACAAGAGATATCCGACAAAGCGTTAGAAGCAGTAGAAATAGCAAAGAACACAGGAAAGATTTCTAAAGGCACAAACGAAGTAACCAAATCGCTAGAAAGCGGTTTATCCGAGCTAGCAGTAATAGCAGAAGACGTAGAGCCAGAAGAGATAGTAGCACACCTACCAATACTGGCAGAAGAAAACGAAGTACCATTCGTATACGTATCAAGCCAAAACGACCTCGGAGCAGCAGCAGGTCTAAACAACGTAGCTTCAGCATCCGTAGCAATAGTAGACAGTGGTGAAGCCAAAGACCTAATAAAAGAAATTTCAGAAAAAACAGACGAACTCAAGGAATAAAACAAAACACCACATCCCGGCAAAAAAACCGGACGTAACGAATAAATAAAAAACAAAACACAAAAAATATTTGATAAAAATGACGGATGACCAAGCAACACCCGCAGAGGTTATAGAGGTCCTTGAAAGAACCGGCATGCACGGAGAAGCAGTACAAGTAAAATGCCGGATCCTAAGAGACAACAACAAGGGCCGAATAATCACTCGGAACGTAATGGGACCAGTCCGAGAAGGCGACATACTAATGCTAATCGACACATCCAGAGAAGCAAAAGACATATCAGCAAGGTGATAAAGTTGGTAAAAGACCGAGAATGCAGTTTCTGTAACGACTCAATACCACCTGGACGAGGCAAGATGCACATACAGAACTCAGGTCGAGTATACTACTTCTGCTCCTCAAAATGCGAGAAAAACATGGTAAAGCTAGGTAGAAAATCAAAAGACACAGAGTGGGCAGCCGGTGATTAAATGCGAACATTCCTAGCCGTAAAACCAGATGGAGTAAAGAGAGGACTCGTCGGCGAAGTAATCAAAAGAATCGAAGACAAAAACCTGAAAATAGTCGGCCTCAAAATGATATGGCTCGACAGAGAAAAAGCAGAAAAACATTACGAAGAACACAAAAACAAAGACTTCTTCAACGAACTAATAGAATACATAACGTCAAAACCCATAGTAGCCATGGCAATAGAAGGTCAAAACGCAGTCTCAGTAACAAGAAACCTAATAGGAGCCACAGACCCCAGCGAAGCCAAACCCGGCACAATAAGAGGCGATTATGGATTAGAAATCAGCGAAAACATAGTGCATGCAGCAGACTCCCCAGAAAACGCAGAAAGAGAACTAAACCTATATTTCAACGAAAAAGAACTCCAAGAATACTAAAAACAAAAACCCGGGTCAATCCCGAACCAAAAAACGGGAAATCCGGAATAAAAAACACTATCAAGATGATATTATGATTAAAAACAAAAATCCAAGTATCTTAAACCTAATAGAAGAACTTAAAAAGAAATCAAGAGAAAACGAAACCAAAATCTGGAGAGACATAGCTAAAAGACTAGAAAAACCCCAAAAAAGCTACGCAGAAGTCAACCTAAGCAAAATAGAAAGACACGCCGAAAACGGAGAACAAATAATAGTCCCAGGAAAAGTCCTAGGAGCAGGAAAAATAAACAAAGAACTAACAATCGCCGCAATCAAATTCTCCCAAACAGCAAAAGAAAAACTCGAAAGAGCCGGAGCCAAACCGATAACAATCACAGAACTGATGGAACAAAACCCCTCCGGAACAGAAATAAAAATCATAAAATAAACAACGAGGTGAACAAAATGAAAATCATAGATGCCGATGGCGCAATACTAGGAAGACTCGCAACAGAAGTATCACAAAGAGCATTAGACGGAGAAGAAATCATCATAGTCAACGCAGAAAAAATAGCAGTAACAGGAAACAAAGAACAAATCTACCAAAAATACAAAGAAAGATACGACAGAGGAAGCAAAGACTGGGGACCACACTACCCAAGAACACCAGACAGAATCGTCAAAAGAACAATAAAAAGCATGCTCCCCAAAAAACCCAGCGGTAAAAAAGCACTAAAAAACATCGAAGTAAACATGGGAATACCAGTAGAATACGAAAACACCGAATTCAATAACCTCGAAATCAAATACATAAACGAATTAAGAGGAAACAACTACTTAAGAATAGAAGACATCAGCAAATACCTAGGTTGGTCTTAAAATGGATAAAATTGTACAATCAAGCGGAAAAAGAAAAAACGCAATAGCTAGAGCAACCCTCAAAGAAGGTGAGGGAAAAGTATACCTAAACCACAAACCACTCGAAATAATAGAACCCGAACTAAGAAGACTAAGAATACAAGAACCACTACTAATAGCAGGCGAAAAAGCCGAAAACATAGACATAAAAATCAAAGTAGAAGGCGGAGGAATCTCCGGCCAAGCAGACGCAGCAAAAACAGCAATAGCAAAAGGACTAGTAAAATACACAGAAGACGACGAACTAAAACAAGCATTCCTAGAAAGAGACAGAAGCTTCCTAATAGACGACCCAAGACAAAAAGAAAGAAAGAAAGCCGGTGGAAGAGGAGCAAGAGCCCGAAGACAAAAATCATACAGGTGAACACCAAATGATGATACCAGTCAGATGCTTCACCTGCGGAAAAGTCATAGCAAGCTCATGGGAAGAATTCAAAGAAAGAAGAGAAAACAACGAAGACCCAGGAGAAATACTCGACGACCTCAACATAGAACGATACTGCTGCCGACGCATATTCATCGCACACCAAGACCTAATAGACGAAATCGCCCCCTACCACTAAAAAACCCACCAAAAAACAACAGAACCCAACATCAAACCAAAACACAACACCAACGAAGACAGTGAAAACAGCAAACACAGAATATAAACATAAATAGAGGCCCTAATAATGGAAAACATAAGAACGCCAATCGTCTGTATGCTAGGACACGTCGACCACGGTAAAACAACAACACTAGATAAAATACGTGGGTCAACAGTTGCTGAAAGAGAATCAGGAGCAATAACCCAACACATAGGTGCAACAGAAATACCAATAGACATAATAGACAACCTATGTGGACCACTTCTAAATAAAGAAGACTTCAAAGTCCCAGGACTACTTTTTATAGACACACCAGGACACCACGCATTCACATCACTAAGATCAAGAGGAGGATCCCTCGCCGACATAGCAGTACTAGTCGTTGACGCAACAGACGGATTCCAACCACAAACAGAAGAAGCACTAGACATACTAAAAAGATACAAAACCCCATTCGTAGTCGCACTAAACAAAATAGACAAAATACCCGGATGGCAAACAACACAAAACAGCCCATTCCAAAAATCCATAACCAAACAAAAAAACAAAACCCAAACCAAACTCGAAGAAAAAATCTACGAAATAGTAGGAAACCTACACGAAGCAGGATTCCAATCAGAAAGATTCGACCGAGTAAAAGACTACAGCAACACAGTAGGAATAATACCCATAAGCGCCAAAACCGGAGAAGGAATACCAGACCTACTAATGGTATTAGTCGGAGTCGCACAACAATACTTCCAACAAAACCTAATAGTCGAAACACAAAAACCAGGAAAAGGAACAGTACTCGAAGTAAAAGAAGAAAAAGGACTCGGCAAAACAATAGACGTAATCCTCTACGACGGAGTCATCAACGTAGGAGACCAAATACTAATCGGAAGCCACCAAAACCCAATAAAAACAAAAATCAGAAGCCTACTAAAACCCAAACCAACCCAAGAAATCAGAGAAACCGGACAAAAATTCCAAAAAGCCCAAAAAGTAGACGCAGCATCCGGAATAAAAATCGTCGCCCCAAACCTAGACAACGTATTTGCAGGATATCCATTCCAAGTAATAAACAACCAAAACGAACAAAAAATAAAACAAGAAATGCAATCCCAAGTCAACGAAATACTAATCGAAACAGAAACAAGCGGCGTAATCGTAAAAGCAGACACCATCGGATCCCTAGAAGCAATCGTAAAAGACCTAAAAGAATCAAACATAAACATACGAAAAGCAACAATAGGCGACGTCTCAAAAAGAGACGTAGTAGAAGCAGAAACAATCGAAGAAAAACTAGACCGAGTAATACTAGCATTCGACGTAAACACAATACCAGAAGCAAAAAAACACGCAAAAAACAAAGACGTAGAAATATTCACAAGCAAAGTAATCTACAGACTAATAGAAAAATACGAAGAATGGGTCCAAGAAATCAAACAAAAAAGAGAAAAACAAAGACTCGAAAAAATCATACGCCCCGGAAAAATCGAACTACTACCAGACCACACATTCAGACAAAACAACCCAGCAATCGTCGGAGTAAAAGTACACAGCAACATACGACCAGGATACAGACTAATGAAAAAAAACGGACAACCAATCGGCGAACTAAAAGAAATACAAGACAGAGGAGAAAAAGCCAACAAAGCAGAAGCCGGCAAAGAAGTAGCAGTATCCATATCAGGCCCAACAGTCGGCAGACAAATAGAAGAAGGAGACATACTATACGTTGACATACCAGAAAAACACGCAAAAATAATAGAAAAAGAACTAAAAGACAAACTAACCGAACCAGAAAAACAAACATTCCAAGAAATCACAGAAATAAAACGAAAACAAAACAAATTTTGGGCAATCTAAACCAAACCCAAACCAAACTAATCTAATCTAACATAACCTAACTTAATCTAATCTAACTTAATCTAATAATATTTCATTTAGCATTTGTATTTAAGATTTCAGGAAACAGCAACCTGATAAAAAAAGGTGAAAAAATGGTAGAATTTAAACTCGTAATATCAAACCCCGAAAATGGAAAGACATATCAAAAAGAAATCAGTGGAACCGAAGGCAACACTCTTATAGGTAAACAGATAGGGCAAGAGATTAATGGAGAACAACTCGGATTAACTGGATACAAACTAAAAATAACTGGAGGAAGTGATTCTGACGGCATACCAATGCGTAGAGACATACAAGGTCCAGCACGGAAAAAAGTATTAGTAAGCGGTGGACAAGGATTCAATCCAACAAGAGACGGTCAAAGAAAAAGAAAAACAGTAAGAGGAAACCAATTAAGCGATGAAATCACACAAATAAACTTGAAAGTAACAGAAAAAGGCGATCAAGAACTAACAGAAATCTTCTCATCTGAACAAGAAACAGAAGAATAAAACTAAACCATAAAAAGAAATAAAATGGCAAACGACAACCACAAAAAAACTAGAGAAGCCGGAAAAATACTCAGAGAAGTTAAAAAAGAAATCAAACCAACAATCAAAATCAACAGTCCAGTAATAGAAATAGCTGAAACCATAGAAAACAAAATAAAAGATAAAGGCGGTAAACCCGCATTCCCATGCAACATATCTATTAACAACCTAGCAGCGCACTACACACCTACTTACCAGGACCAAACAAAAATACAAAAAGGGGATCTTGTAAAAATAGATATTGGCGTACATATAAACGGGTACATAGCTGACTCAGCATTCACACTAGACTTTGGAGACAACGAAAAAATAGTTAAAGCAACCGAACAAGCATTACAAAAAGCTATCGAAATCGCAGATAACGGAGCAGGAACACCAATAAACGAGATAAGTAGTGCAATAGAATACGAAATAAAAAAGCAAGACCTCCAGCCCGTAGTAAACCTAACAGGCCATGGTCTAAATCAATGGAACACACATGTCAACCCATCAATACCAAACGTAAAAACCAACAACAATCATAAACTCAAAGAAGGCCAGGTAATCGCAATCGAACCATTCGCAACAAACGGATCTGGAAGAGTAAGAGAACGAGGAAGCTCTGAAATATACAGCCTAAAAAACAAAAAAACAAAAACAAGAAACAGAAGAGCTCGAAAACTACTCAAAACAATAAAAAAACAATATAAAACACTACCGTTCGCCAAAAGATGGCTTCAAAACCAGAACCACAAAAAACTAGATTACACTCTAAAAAAACTAACACAAAAAGGAGCTCTAAGAAGCTACGCACCCCTATACGACAAAGAAAACAGCAAAGTATCTCAAGCTGAACATACACTGATTATTCACAAAAACAAAGCTGAAAAAATCACATAAAACAAAATTTTCAGGTTAAAACCCCTAAAACCACACTTAACACAATCCCTACATGGAAAATCTAAATAAAAATTCATAACTTTTTCTTAATAAACCAGTAGGTAAACATGGATAGACCCAACTTAAAAATCAAAGATATAGATAAACACAAAAAGAAACAGATAATAAAAAAAGCTGAAAAAAAAGCCATGAAAAAATACATGCATGGCTACAACTGCGCAGAATCTGTTTTTGAAACAACTATTGAAATCTTAAAAACGGAATTTAATTATGAGATAGCCCTACCAAAATGTATAGTCAAATTAGCAACTGGGTTTGGGGAAGGAGTAGGGAAACATGGCTCTATGTGTGGAGCCATAAGTGGTGGAACAATGGCACTCTCTTTATTATACGGTTACGACCAACCAATAAATGCCACTAAAAACGATCGAATTGGAGATAAAGGAATCTATAAAATATTCAACCAACTACCAGATAGATTTATAAAACAATTTGGATCCACTGAGTGCTATGAAATCACAGAAAAGTTCTATAAAACATACAATAGAGCCCACATCATGCATTGTAAAAAAATTACATCAAAAACAGCTGGTTTAGTTATAGAAATTATAATCGAAGAACAAACCAAAGGAATCGAATCACTAGAATTCAATAGAACAATCTAAAAAAACTTGAACCTAAATAGAGTAAAAACTTATAAACACCAAATAGAAAATCTTATTAATTCCTATTCAAAATCAAAAATTAGGTATAGGTTATTTAGTTTTGTGTTTAGTTTATTAAGAAAGTTTGTTGGTTTTTTAGATATTGGAGGAAGGAGAGGTGTGAAAGGGGGAATGAAAATAGATTCCCTCTCCTTCTCCGGTTAAAGAGAAAAAATATTTATTAGATCATAATTCTTTATGTAAGATTTATGTATACAACAACCGATTCATCATTATTATTTATTAAGTTTTTGGTTAGGTATTTGGATTGAGCAACTCTTGACCAACGATTGAAGTTAACGTTGTTATATATATAAGTTTTACTGAAAGTACATAGATAAAAACCGTATTAATCAATAATCTCTGCATAATTCAACAAAATTCTTTAATATCTGTATCCCATCGGGAGAGTGAGCAACCTCAGGGTGCCCTTGAACACCATAAATAGGTTTCTTGGTATGCGCCATCCCCTCAATATCACAAACATCAGAACTCGCAGTAACCTCAAAACCGGCAGGAAGCTTAGAAACCTCATCGGAATGTGAGGCCCAAAGCACCGTTTTATCACCTAAACCACTAAAGATACCATCTTTCTTCAAAATTTCAACATCAACTTCGGCGTAACCTCCAGAATTACCGGAAACAACCTCTCCACCTAAGGCTTCAGCAATAACCTGGTGGCCAAGACAAATACCTAATAAAGGCACATCAAGATCTCTGATAATCTCTTTACAATTTCCAGTTTTCTCTATATCAGGTCCACCACTTAGGATAACTCCAGATGGATTTAAATCCAATAGTTCGCCAATTGGTATCGTGTTGGGAACCAACTTGTTTTCTACACCAATATCTCTGAGAGACCTATGTATCAAATGAGTAAACTGGCCATGATTATTAACAATTATTATCATAAATTACCGAAATCCTTTATCTCTTTATTTTTAAATGTCTTTCCATCAAACCTGATAGAATATCTCAATCTGCAATGCAATACAAAACAAATTGTTGTGTTGTTATTAAAATAATAACATACATGGAAGTAATTATATATCAACAGGAAGAATTTTTTCTTGAAACCTCATGGTCAGAAAAGACGACATCACCGACTTCATAATAAACCAGAGAAAAACCGTAATCATAGTCCTACTTATAATCAGCCTCATAATGGCCGTAGGAGCACTAAACATCGAGATGACAACAGACATAGACGAGTTCGAAGTTGACAACAAAGAAACAGAGAAAATGACATACATATCTGAAAACATGACCACCGCCAACACAAACGATGAAGACATAGAAACAATGCAGCTAGTTTTCAAAGGAGATAACGTACTGACAAGAGATTCACTAGAAAACTCACTACAACTCCAGAAAAAAATACAAGAAAACTACGCAATAAACCAAAGCATAGAAAAAAATGGGATTACAGACATAGCCAACTTCATACCAATCCACACCGAACTTGAAAACAAAACTGAAACACTAGACAAAAAATACGACGAACTAGCCTCAATGACCGACCAACTAGATGAAAACATGACCAAACTTGAAAACAAAACAGAAAACCTCAATGACACAACCGATGAACTAAAAGAACTAAATGAAGAAATAAACAATACAATCGACTCGATAGAAGAATATAAAGAAATAAAAGAAATCAAAATAAACGAAACCACACAAGAACCAGAAATAAACTTCAATGAACCCTACATCGAAGATTTTGTAAATAAAATAACACCCATAATCAACTCAATAATAACAAATGAAACCACTATCCATCAAAACATCGATACAATCGAACTAAAACAACAAAACATCAACAACAACGCAACACAAATAGAAAAAATTCCCGAAAACGATGATAACATAGTAAACGCAACTGAAAACATCACAAACCTTTCAGAAAAACTGAATGACGTTGTACAGAAATTTACAGATCCAGAAAACCGTACAGACGAAAACTATCAACTAACCCAAGAATACCTCGATAAAATTGAGGACAACAATACAAAAATCAATGAAACACAAGACTTAAATAATGGGAATGATGCCGCGGTAGAAAATCATACAGCGAATATTAGTGATTCTATAGATACAATCGAAAGTTCTCTGGATATCATCAAAGATTCAGGCCAAAATGTCGATGATTCTTGGAGTGAATTTGAAACGGCTTTTGAAGAGGACCTTGATTCAATTAAGGTAGTTGAAGTACATAATCCAACACTTCAGGACTTAGAAGAAGAGATGGAAGAACTTGAAGATTACATTCAAATAGAAACTGAGTTTGTAGATGGTCAAGTTGTTACCACCGTTGATATCGATGAAGAGGGGTTGCTTAGTGATTTTGAAAACGAAGTTAGAGAGGGTAGAATAACTCTCTTTAACGGTGAAGTTATTTTTTATCTATCTGATGAGATACCAAAAATAGTTGACCAATCCGAGGAGCTTGAACAACTAAATGAAACGTTTTCAAATCAACTCAATGAAGCCGAGCAACTGCAGGAAAACCTGAATAAAACAGGAACTCAAATCGACAAACTTCAAGAAGAGATAGATTTACTAGAAGAAGGTATTGCCGATATACATACAAAGTCCATAGAAAACCAGATAGAAATCGTTGAAAATATGAGTGATGATGAGTTCTACGATGCTTTAGAATCCGTTTTAGATGCTGATGGGGATTTTGAAGAAATCAACGAGCTTCTTCCAAAAGATTATGTTGAAGGGAGTTTAGAATCCGAATCCCGTATGATGATAATACAGGTAAAAGACAATGGCTATCTCGAAGACCTATATGGTTTTGAAAGTATAGAAGATGTTCAGTTAGAGATAAAAAATATTGCCGAAGAAGAAACCGATGAAGATGTACTCGTATTATCAGGCTCCTTAATTAATGAGGAAATCGACAGAGCAATGGAGGACACTTTATCCATAATAGGGCCATTAGCCATCCTCTTGGTTTTTGGTTTACTTATAATGGTATATCGTGACTTTATCGACATTTTGTTAGGGATGTTTGGTATAGGCCTAATAATCGTGTGGACATTAGGTTTCGTAGGGATATCTGGAATCAAGTTTAATCAGATGTTTGTAGCAGTACCTGCATTAATGATAGGTTTAGGTATCGATTACGCCATCCATGTCTTTATGCGTTATCGTGAACAGAGAGAGAAAAGCAGTAAAGATGTGAGTTTTTTAGGCAGTATATTACTTTCAATACCAATTTTACGCGACCTATTTGATTCAGAGGAAGAAGAAATCAGTTTATCTATGAAAACAGCTATATCCGCTGTGGTTTTTGCTTTAACTCTTGTTACAATAACCGCTGCAATAGGTTTTCTTGCAAACCTAACAAGCGATATACCACCGGTCCGTGAATTCGGAATTGTTAACGCATTCGGAATTTTTTCAGCATTAATCATATTTGGAGCTTTTATTCCCGCAATAAAAGTTGAGGTAGATAGTTATCTTGAATCTAAAGGAAAAAACCGTGACCTCAAGGCTTTCGGTAAAGGGGGAGGCTTTCTAACAAAAATCCTTGGATACGGCGCCAAACTATCAAGAGAGAAATATACAACCATAGTTGTTTTAGCAATCTTTCTAGCCGGAGTTGGAGTCGTAGGTGCTTTACAAGTTGACACAACCTTCGAAGAAGAAGACTTCCTTCCAGATGATGATTCAGCTCTGGTTTCTATATTCTTAGATGAAGATTCATATCACACAAAAGAAGCCGTTGAATATATAAACCAGAACTTCATGCGTGCAGGTCAAAACGCAGAAATTCTTTATGAGGGAAATACAACACACCCCCAGTTCCTATTGATGCTTAACGAATCTAAGGAATTAATCGAAGAATCCGAAGTAACTTTTATCAGGCCAGATGGTGAACCAGAAATCAAAAGCCCTCTAACCGTAATGCAGGATGTCAAAGATACAAATGAATCTTTCAATCAAACCTATCATAAAGCAGATACCACTGGAGATGGAATTCCAGATACAAACGTAACAACCGTTTACGACAAGCTATTTGAAGTTGAAGACGACTTAGCATCAGAGGTAATCCATAAAGTAGGAGACGACTATAAAGCCGCGTTAATCACAGTTTCAGTTTTAGGCGAAGCCACAGATAAAAAAATCACTGAAGAAATGAGAGAAATAGCATCATTCAACTACATAGACGATGTTGAAGTAACAGCAACTGGAACACCAATCGTAATGTACACAATACAGGATGAAGTATTAGGAACAGTTTTTGAAGGACTAGCAATAGCATTGATCGGAGTGATAATTTTCCTCATGACATTCTACCGATATACCTCAGGAAGCGCTATATTAGGATTAATTACAACACTACCGGTCCTACTAGCGGTTGCATGGATATTAGGAACGATGTACCTACTTGACATACCATTCAATGTAATAACCGGCACAATAACAAGCCTAACAATCGGTCTAGGAGTAGCGTACAGTATCCACATAACAGAGAGATTCAATATAGAAACAAAAGAGAGAGATAGAGAAGTCGATGATGCCATTAACGAAACAGTCTTAGGAACAGGAGGCGCGTTATTAGGTAGCGCTGCAACCACAATGTCAGGCTTTGGAGTATTGATCTTCTCCATCATACCTCCATTAAGAGAGTTCGGATTGGTAGCAGCACTCTCAATATTTTACGCATTCCTAGCAAGCGTGATAGTACTTCCAAGCCTAATAAAAATATGGAGTCTATACGTAAAAACAGAGAACCCCCAAGAATTAATAAAAAAATATACAAAACCCAAAAAACCCGAAAAACAAAACTAAAAACAATGTATAACTTAAAATAATAGTTAAAAAAGGTGTATAAGATGTCTAATCTACCTAAAACAAAAATTGACAAAAATAAAGCCATAAAAAACCTTGAAGACCTAGGTTTATCGAGTTATGAAGCAAAAACATTCATAGCACTACATAGACTCGGCAGAGGAACCGCAAGAGAAATATACCGAGTTTCAGACGTACCAAGGTCACAGATATACGGAGCAGCTGAACAACTTGAAAAAAAAGGATTGATAGAGATACAGAGATCGAAACCAATGAAATTCCGGCCAGTAGGCATAGATGAAGCCGAAAAAAAACTAGACCAAGAATTCAAACATAAAAAACAAACAGCCCTATCATACGTAGAAAATGTCCAGTCGGACCTTTTTGACGAAACTGAAGAAAAAGAAGACGTCTGGACAATACACGGATATGAAACAGTAACCAGAAGAATAATCGAGATCATACAAGACGCCAGAGAATACATAATAATAAGCATATCTAGAGAAAACCTTTTTAGCGAAGAAATAATAGAAAAAACAAAAGAAAAAAGCAAAGAAGGAGTAAAAATAAACATATTAACCAATAACCAAGAATCCCCTACCAAATTCAACGGAAACAAAAACATAAAACTAGTCAAAACCCCCAAAAACATCCAAAGAAAAGACACCGGAGGAAGAGTTGTAGTCGCAGATGGCGATACAACATTACTCAGCGTAATAAACCAAAAAAAAGAAATTCATCAACCAGAATATGAATCAGCTATATGGAGCCAGAAAACAGGTTTCTCAAAAGTACTAGTACAAATGATTGAAAGCTGGCTAGATGGAATGATACCAAAATGACTTTCGCCTCGATTTAAAGTATGAAGCTTTCCATTCCATTCATTCTTTTTTGTTCTATGATTAGTGAATTATCTTAAAACAGGGCTAAGACCCCTTTTCCTAGGGAGGGGATACAAGCCCTATAGATATAATAGCCAAAAATAAATTTTTAAGTAGCAGTAGACTATTGCTTGATCAAAACGTGTCCACAAAACAACAAGTATGGACTAAAAAAGGCAGGTATGGGTATGCTTGAAACCAAATTGGGGGTGGAGAGTAGTGGTGTTGTGTCAACACCATAGAGAATAAGGTTTAGGTTAAATCAACAACCTTCTCTGGAAGCCCTGTCCTTCAGAGCGGGGAGTATGTGAATAGTAGGCATGTTGTTGATGGTTATTGGTTTTTTGTTGGCAATTGGCTTGTATTTGGAGGTTTTGAAGGTTTGAAACTATCTTTATTTAGGGTTTGTCGTGAACTCGACATTTGATGAGGTATGTGTATAGTTGTTTAAAAAAAATATTGGGCTGTGTTCTCTTCTTAAAGAGGAAATGTCTTCGCCCTAATTGTATAAAAAAATTTCAGATAAACACGCTCATATAGTTTAAAGAAAAAAACAATAAAAAACAAATTATAGATAAACCATTTAAGTTTGAATACTTGATTTGTTTAATAAAATAGGTATTTAGGTTTGTATCTAATAATTAAACTTGACAATATAAACTAGAAGTTTAGGAGTGTTTTTATTATGAAGATGCTTGTAATCTCTGATATTCACGGCAAAATAAGTAAACTTGAGAAAGTTGTCGATAAAGTAGATGAAGTTGACTTAGTTACAGTTTTAGGAGATATAACTGATTTTGGACCGTCTCAAAAAGCGGTAGAGATTTTAAAACTACTTAAAACTCGTTTTGAAGTAGTAATCGGAGTTCCTGGTAACTGTGATCCAGATGAAATAAAAATTGTTTTAGACAGTCAGGTTGAATCTGTTGACCAAGACTGGGTTAAAAAAAATGGTTTGTTTTTTGTAGGAATAGGTGGTTCAAACCCTACTCCTTTTGATACACCACGAGAGTTAGAAGAAGATGAAATCTATGAAGTTCTCAACAACATATTCAGTAAACTTGAAGAAGGTGAAACGGTTTTGATAAGTCATTCACCCCCACAAAAAACCGTAGACTTAACTTCTGGAGTTCATGCAGGAAGCGAGGGTGTTAGAAAGATTGTTGAGAAATTTAAACCAAGGCTGGTTCTATCAGGCCATATACATGAAGCCAGAGGAACAGCATATGTGGGTGAAACAATGGTTGTTAATCCTGGAGCCATTAGAGATGGAAATGCAGCTATAGTTGAAATAAACGATGAAATAAATGTCGATTTTATTAGTGATTAAGTGACATCCTCCTTGACCTGAAGGCGGGTCTTCCAGTTTTTCTTTGGTTTTTCCTTCGCTGTTCTAATTTATCTTAAAACAGGGCTAAGACCCTCTTCCTTTAGGGAGGGGAGTATGTCACCAGTCTTATTACACTTGAACATGTTTTTGTGTCTTTCTGGAGGGAAAAAGGATAGAATTCGAGTTACAGAATGAAGCTTATACCAATAAATTCAGTTTCCTCAACTTGAGAAGCTGTAATTCTAACTTCGTTGAAACCCCTTCCTCACGAACGCAAATTGGTAAGGTAGAGGTAGTTCACTGTTCTGTTTTCTCTAGTTTCATCTCTAGGTATGATTTTTGGATGTAGTCTTTTTCGGTGAATCCTAGTTTTTTTATATGTTTTTTTGCGCCTTCTAGTGATTTTTTGTATTGGTTTGGTGTTGTTTCTGTTTCTATTTCGATGTAGGTTCCTAGTTCGTCGATTTTGTCTATTAGTATTTTGTATTGGTTTATTTTGTATTTTTTTCTGGTTTTTTTGATTTCTTCTACTGGTTTGAAACCCAGTTTGGTTAGTATTTTTTTGTGTTTACTGTAGTTTGATATTGGAGTTTCTATTTCTTCTCGGCTTTTGCTTACTTTATCTAGTTTGGTTCCTTTGTAGGTGAGGTATGTTTTGTTGTTGGTTTTTCTTATTCTTAGGGCTTCATCTGTTTGTGCGAAGTCTCGTGATGGATGGTTGAAGTATATGTCTTTCTGTGTTTGGGTGTTGACATAACTTCCGTGTTCTAGTATTTTTTCTTCTAGATTTTTTATGGGGGTTTTGATTTCTGCTTTTATCTCTACTTCTATGTTTTTGTTTTTGTTGGGCATTTAGAATCAATTATGAAATAGGTTTGGAGAGTATTTTTGGATTTATGTGGTTTAGGTTTTTTAGTGAAAAGGGGGGTTAACCCCTTTTTTTGTTTTTTTATTTCTGTTGTTCTTCTTTTATTTCTTCTTTTATTTCTGTTGGTTCTTCGGTGTCCATTATGTTTTCTAGGTTTTCTTGTTCGTCGGTGTATTCTTCTATAAGTCGCACTTTGTCGTAATCCATGTATTCGATGATGTTTTCGACTATTCTTGGTTTTGAGTATATCCACATCATGTTGTAGTTGGCGTGTCTTGGTACCTTTATTTCTACTTCTTCATCGAGTGTTAGGTCGAATTCGTCGGCGGTTAGGTTGTCTACAAACAGTGAGATTAGTGCTTTTATTTTTTCTTCGTCTTCTTCGATTATTTCTTCTACTGTGTATTCGTAGTTTAGTGTTTCTCCGGCTAGTGGGTGATTGAAGTCTACTCTTACTTTTCCTCCAACTACACTGATTACTACTCCTTTTCTTCCTTCGATTTCAACCTGCATTCCCTTTTGTGGGTTTTGTTGGTATTTTTTTTCGAATTCTCTTTTTGGGAAGCTTCGGACTAACTCGTCTTTTCTTTCTCCAAAACCTAGTTCTGGTGGTACTTCGACTTTGTTTTCTTCTCCGATTTCTGCATCGAATAATGCTTGTTCTAATCCATCGACCATGTGGCCGGCTCCTAGTATGATGGTTTTGGCGCCATAACTTACATCTAGGTCTAGGTTGTTTTCTTCTGCTACTTCTTCAGATGTAGTGTCAAATACAATGTTGTCCTCGATCTTTCCTGTGTAGTTTATTTTTACAAAATCTCCTTCTTCCATATTTTCTATCTCCAACGTTTTTTTTTAAAAATAAGTGGTAACTATTTTCTATTTTGTTTTTTTATGTTTGTTTTTTTTATTTCTGGTTTGTTTGTACTTTGGCTTCTATGAGTTTTAGGTCTATTTCTTGTTCGCAGTTTCCTGGTAGGTCGCCGATTATTTCTTTGATTTTGAATTTTTCTCCTTCTTCGATTCCTTCGGGGTTGCATACTTTGTACATTTTGCATTCGAGTCTATCGCAGTTTATTGGTTTGTATTTTAGGTTTGAACTTTTGAATGCTTTGTCGCTTTGTATTGCCATTATTATTGGGGATTCGATTACTTCTACGACTTTTACTCCTTGATCGTGTAGTGGGCATTCTCTTGTTTTTTCTCCTTTTATGTTTACTACTCTGTATTTTCTTCCTTCTTTAAGATTCATGCAAGTGTTTTTTAGGTCACAGTTTTCACATTCAGGGGTTGGACCTAGAAAAACGAATTCGTTTCCTATTTTTGATGTCCTTGCTCCGGATAATGTGACTTTTCTTTTAACTTTGTCTGTAATTTAAATCACCTCAGTTTCTTCTGCTAGTTTTTTTGCGGCTTCTTCTGTTAAGCCTTCATTGCCCAGTATGGTGTATCTTTCTGGACGTATTTTATGTGCTTTTGTTAATGCTTTTATTATGGTTTCAGGTTTTATGTTGAGTTCTTTAGCATTTACAGGAGCACCGATTTCTTTTAGGATGTATTTAAGGTCTTTCCAGTCGCCTCCATGAAGGTACATCATCATTATTGAGCCTACACCACATTGTTCTCCATGTAACGCTGGGTTTGGTGCGATCCTATCGAGCATGTGGCTGAATTTGTGTTCAGCTCCTGAAGCTGGTCGTGATGAACCGGCTATGCTCATAGCTACTCCTGAAGATATTAAGCTTTTTACAACTATCCAAGCGGACTCTTCAAGGCCTTTTTTTATTGAATCTCTGTTTGCAGCGAGTTCTTCGGCAGTCATTTTAGATAATGCTGCTGCGTAACTACTGTATTCGTCGTTTCTAAGTTTTCTTGCAAGCTCCCAGTCTTTAATTGCGGTGTAATTGGATATGATGTCTGCACATCCTGCGCAAGTTAGTTTCCAGGGGGCTTCTGCGAGTATGTATGTGTCGGCGATTATTCCGTTTGGTGGTGTAGATTCTACTGAAACTTTGTCCTCACCATCAATAATGCTTGCTCGGCCTGATGCAATTCCATCGTGGGAGGCAGCTGTTGGAACACTTATAAATGGGGTTCCTATTTTTGATGAAGCTACTTTAGCTACATCTATTACTTTACCCCCTCCTACACCTATGATAAAATCTACTTCAAGATTTTTCCCTATCTTAACAACTTCATCAACTTCTGAATGGCTGGCTTTCTGAATTTCAATGATGCTTGGTTCATAACCATTTTCTTCTAGTGTGTCGGCAGTCCATTGTCCAGCCACTTTACGTGTTTTAGGGCCTGTGGCTACTATAACTCTTCCTTTCAACCCTAAACCTTGACATAACTCCCCGGAGCGCTCTATAACTTTATGTCCGATAAGAACATTCCGAGGTAATTTCATTGACTTTGATTTCTCAGATAACATCCAATATCACTCAACACAATTACAATATAGGCGAATCAACAATATACGATAGGTGTACTAATGATAGATAGAATACTTGAATTCATTGATAACTATTATATCCAGCCGATAGTTCAGGATGCAGGGTATAACCCTGTAAACACCATCACTTGGGCTATTTTGTTAGTAATATTTCTCTTCATATCCTTAAAAATACTGCAGAAACTTGAAATTAAGCTTGATAGGGGTTTTATTTATTCTTTGGTTCCTTTTATTTTCATTGGCTCTGGATTGAGGGTGGTTGAAGATGCAGGTGTCGTACATGAACCTTTGAACTATCTATTGATAACTCCATTGATTTATTTTTTAGTTGCTTTTATAACACTTTTAGTGTTGGTTGTTGTTTCTTTTTCTCGTAAAAAAGAGTTTATAGAAGGTTCACAAAACAAAACGGTCTTCATTGTTGGCTGTATTTTAGCTTTATTTTTAACTATATATCTATCGTATATAGCGGTCGGCTCACAACACACTAGGCTTTCGATACCTTTTGAGATTATTGTAGTTACTTTAACAATAACTGGATTAGCGTATATAATCGCAAGATGGGCTAACTATAAAATACTGCTCGACAACATGTACCTACTGATTTTCGGGTCACATATATTCGATGCTTCATCAACCTTTGTTGGAATTGAAAGGTTAGGGGCAACAGAAAAACATGTGTTGCCCGCCTACCTGATTGAATTAACAGGGACAGCCGGAGTAATGTTTCCTCTTAAAATACTTGTGATATTAACGGTTATCTGGTTGGTTGACTCAGTTTTTAAAGAAGGTAAAGAAGAGGATGTTGAACTAAAAACATTAGTATTGCTTGCTATACTCGTTCTTGGATTAGCACCAGCTATAAGAAATACATTAAGATTGACGTTGGGTGTTTAAGAAAGTAAACAGCTTCGGGTGCGGTGGTCTGGAGCCTTTTATGTTCCCCTAAGCCGTGCGTTAGCGCTCCCTGATTGGCGAGCGAGCGGGATGAGGTTGGGTGGGGTACGCTCCCCGACCTGGACATACCACCCTCCCACAGTAGGGGGAACTCGCGATGCTTTTTGTTTAGTAGACAAATAAATAATTTAACTTCAAAACCTGAAATTGGAATGTACAAATAGTTATTGAATTAACTTTTTAATTTGAGTTGGTGATTTGTGTTAAGAACTGGTTTTTTTCTGGCATGATCCAGTAATATTTTATTTCTTTTTTTTTGATTTCTTTTTTTGTTTAGAAAATATACAATTTTTGTTTTCGGGGTTAAGGTTTTTTTAGATGTTTTTTTTATTTGTTTTGCAAATCTTTTTTTAATAATTGACTATAATACCTATCGAGTGAGAAAATGGCTGGTGAAATCGATAAAAAATCAAGTTTCAGCAATTGGTATAACGAGATTTTAAAGAAAGCGAATATTGTAGATGTTAGGTATCCGGTTAAAGGGCTTTATACTTGGCATCCCTTTGGCTTTAAGCTTAGAAACCTTGTGTATGATGAACTTAAAAGGTTACATGAGGGGACGGGTCATGATGAAGTTAGGTTTCCCTTGTTGATTCCGGAGGCTAATCTTCAAAAAGAATCTGAACACGTAGCTAGTTTTGAAGAAGAGGTTTTTTGGATAGATCGGGCTGGTAAAAACGAGCTTGATGAACCGTTGGCGTTGAGACCTACTTCTGAAACCGCTATGTATCCATTGTTTGCTGAATGGATACGGTCGCATACAGACCTCCCGTTTAAGATATATCAGATAGTTAATACGTTTAGGTATGAAACAAAACACACAAGACCTTTGATAAGGGAAAGAGAGATCAGTAGTTTTAAAGAAGCTCATACAGCTCATAAAGGACCGGAGGAAGCTAGAAAGCAGATAGAAGAGTCGATAGAGATATATAGTAGTTTTTTTGATAGTTTAGGCATACCGTATTTTGTGAGTAAAAGACCTTCTTGGGATAAATTCCCTGGTTCTGAATACACTATAGCTTTCGATACGTTGATGCCTGATGGTAAAGCCCTTCAGATAGGAACGATACATAACCTTGGAACAAACTTCTCTAAAACATTTGATGTCCAGTATGAAGATGAAGAGGGAGAACAACAGTATGTTCATCAAACCTGTTTTGGAATCAGTGCGCGATGTGTGGCTGCAGTAATAGGTGTTCATGGAGACAATACAGGTTTAATATTCCCTCCAAAATACGCTCCAACCCAAGTAGTGGTTATCCCAATAATATTCAGTGATGAAGATGAAGAAGAGATCCTTCAAACCTGTAGAGATGTGAAGAGAGAGCTGGATAGCGCGGGCATACGGGTTGAGATAGATGAATCAGAGGATAGGCCTGGAAAGAAATTCTATAAATGGGAGTTGAAAGGAACACCACTTAGGATTGAAATAGGTCCAAGAGACCTTGAAAACGAAGTGATGACACTTGTTAGAAGAAACAGTGGAGATAAAAAACAAAAAAGCCTTGAAAACCCTGTTGAAAATGTCGAAGACGAATTTAAAAAGATAGATAGGGAGATTGCTAAGAAAGCACAAGATAACTTCAACGAAAACGTGAGGGAGATAGAAACAACTAACGAAGGAGTTAAATCACTTTCGGATGGTGGAGCGGTCATTGCTGATTGGTGTGGCAAAAAAACCTGCGGAAAGGAACTTGAAGAAGAACTATCTGCAGATATACTAGGTTCTGTAGTCGACAGCGAAGCAACCGATAGTTGCATAAAATGTGGTGAAGCAGGTGAAAACAAAATACTAATAGCCAAAACCTATTGACGCCAATCAACTATTTCGGTGAATACCGGCCAGTTCTTTAAATGGAGGAATCAGAAAACACCTTCCTCAACTTATTTTTTATTTATATCTAATTGTTTTAAATAATTTTTTTTATAAACTTAAGATTCGTTTTTAAAGTTATTGTAGTTTTTAATTTGTTCAATTAAACTATGCTAACCCTTATTTTTAATAAAATTCTTTCTATAATAACCGTAAGGTATTTAATATCTTTTCAGATATTTTGTATGGGGAAACTATGTATAATTATTTAGGGAGGTATTTCTAAAAATGAAAGAGGACATTGATTCTCAGTTAGTGAATCACAAAGTCGAAGATGAAGATGGTATTAACCTTGAAAACATAGATTTAATGGATATAAGTAGGCGTTCGTTTTTAAAACTAGCTGCTTTAACAGGAGCTGCCACTTTTATAGGGCACTACAGTACGGATATCGTTGAAGCTATAAATGATGAAGCAACACCTAAAGTAGTTTGGCTACAAGGGGCAGACTGTACAGGATGTACAATCTCATTCCTAAACTCGGAAGAACCAACAGTTGCTCAAGCAATAATGGGTATAGGAGATTATAATGTAGATTTAGGATATCACGAAACGATTGGATATCAATTTGGTATTACTGTAGATGGTGAGCCGGTTGAAGAGGAATACAACGCTAACTATGCTCTTGATCAGATTTTAGAGGAAGAAGAAGAGTATATCTTGATACTGGAAGGTTCTGTTCAAGAAGCAATGAACGGCAACTACTGTAGGTCAGATGGTGAAGCATTTATAGACAAACTAGAAAAAGTTGCGGAAAATGCACAGATATCAATAGCTTTGGGTGCGTGTGCCTGTTGGGGTGGAATACCTGGAGCTGAAGGAGGAAACACAGGAGCAGTTGGGTTACAGTTCGATGGAAAAAAACTGGGTGGTTTTTTAGGAGAAGACTACGAATCCCAACTAGGATATCCAGTTGTCAATGTACCAGGCTGTCCAGTACACCCACATTGGCTTATGACCGTTGTTGTAGCAGCATTGTTAGATAAACTTCCAGCACCTGAAGACATTGGAGGTTGGGTGGATGACTACCATAGGCCACTTGATATCTATGGAACAATTGAACACGATTACTGTACACTCCGAGGTTTCTATGGAAACGGTGTTTTCGCCGAAACATACGGTGAAGAAGGATGTTTATGGAAGATTGGTTGTAAAGCACCTGTAACATATGCTAACTGTCCTAAAGAGAAATGGCATAGAGGAACAACCTACTGTATGCAGGCTCTGGGGCCATGTGTAGCCTGTACAGAACCAGATTTCCCAGAAGCATTCCAACCCTTCCGTGAACCTGTTCAGAGACTACCATCATTGCTTGGATTCGATTTAAATGACTTCGTTAAAGTTGCCGGAGCAGTTACAGCGGTTGGTATAGCTGCCCACGCTATAAGAAGAGTTGCGATGGGAGAAAAAGAACAAGAATAAACAGAAAAGAGGTTTAAAACATGTCAAAAGAAGTTGTAATTGATCCATTCACAAGAATAGAAGGCCACCTTAAAATTCGAGCAGAAGTAGATGATGATGGAAATGTATTAGACGACTCTGCATACAGCTCAGGAACATTATTCAGAGGTTTTGAAAACATAATAAAAGGCCACGACCCAGTGGACGCAATACATATAATGAGCCGCATCTGCGGAGTATGCCATCTTGCACACGCCGAAGCAGCTACACGAGCACTAGAAGAAATATATGAAGTTCAGCCACCAGAACAAGGAGCATTGATGAGAGATATCTCAAACGGGGCACAAAACGTCGAAGACCATGCCGAAATCGTGTACGCGCTGCAACTACCAGACCTAGCAAACCCAAGATACGTTGGAGACAACGGATTAATCCCTGACAACACACTTAAAAACGAATTGAAAAAAAGATTCCCAGCAATAAACGACCCACTCGGACCAGGAGAATCATACCTAAAAGCAGTTGAAACAAGAAAACACATCGCACAAGTAGTAGGAATCATAAACGGAATAGCACCACACCCAAGAACATTCGTTCCTGGAGGAATAGCCTCAAAACCTGACAGCAACGATATATCAAAAATAGCCGCATCATGGGGACAGGTAGTAGATTTCGTAGAACAATACGCATTAGGAAGACCACGAGACCCAGTAAGCTGGGAAACATGGTACGATCTAGTACAAGAATGGGGAGAAAGTGACACACCCCTCGCAGATATCCTAGAATGGATAAACGAACTAGAAGATCAAAAAGGAACAGAAGGACTGGGAGACGTACCATTGTTCCTAAAATACGGAGCTTTAAACGACCTACAAGGCGGTACAAACCTCCAGATGCATAGATATGGAGTAACCGACGACCTACTAATGAGCTTTGAAGGATATGAAGAATACGACGAAAGCTGGATTGAAAGTGGAATATTCGACCTACAAGACATGGATGCAGGGATACAAGAAGTAGACACAGACCAGATAACAGAAGACGTAAGCCGTGCATTCTACGAAGACGACACCGGAGGCCATCCATCAGAAGGATTAACCGAACCACTAACAGACCTTGAAGATGAAGACTTCGGAGTATGGGACCCAGACGAAAAATACTCTTGGTCCAAAGCACCACGATATGAACTAAACGGTGAAATGAGAACAGTTGAAGTAGGACCCCTAGCAAGAATGGTTATAGGAGACCCTACAGGACTGATCACATCAATAGCAACAAGCGACGAATGGGAAGAAATCGATGCATTCCCAGTAAACACATTCACAAGAATGGTCGCACGAATACACAACCTAGTACTATTCGTACCTAAACTACTAGAATGGGTCACATCAGTAGACCTAGACGGAAACTTCTACGAAGAACCAGATTGGAGCAACGGCAAAGACAGCGAAGGATTAGGCCTATTCGAACCACCAAGAGGCGCATTAACACATTACATACGAACCGACAGCAACGGCAAAGTCGAACACTATCAAGCAGTCGTCCCAACAACATGGAACATGACCCCAAGATGCCAAGATGGATTACAAGGCCCATACGAAAAAGCAATACAAAGCATAGGGCCAGACAAATGGGGAGGACTCCCAGAGATACCAGAAAACCCAGTTCAAATGATGCACACCATAAGGTCATTCGACCCATGTATAGCATGCGCCGTCCACACAATAGGTCCAGATGGAAACAATAATAAGTTTGATGTATGGAGGACCTAAATGTCTGATGAAAAAGGAGATTTAATACACCGATACGGTGTAAACGAGATCATCCAACACTGGCTCCACATGCTATCTGTAGTCCTGTTAATCATAACAGGATTCGTAATCTATTATGGCTCCCGATGGCTAGACCCATTAATCGGTGATTTCGGTATCGCATGGTTCAGAGAATTCCACCTATGGCTTGCAGTAGTACTATTATTCGCTTGGGTATTGTTGGTGTACAACATACTACTTCACTTATTTGAAGGAAAAATCGGTGCATACCTAATAAATCGAGATGACCTACGTAGAATGAAGAAAACACTTCTAAACTATGTCGGAAAATCAGATTACGAACCATTCAGCGTATACAACGAAAAAGAAAAAAAACACGAAACAATGCACGCCCCATTCTGGAAACCATTCATCATGATAGAAGCAATCTTCATCTTGATAGTATTCCTAACAGGAATTTCAATGTGGGCCCCAACAATACAAGAATTCGGAATACTAACACCAATTGTAGAATGGCTCGACGCTCTAACACTGGCAGTAATAGGAACTCTAGCACCAACCCAATCAGCATTAGGAGTAGCCCGAACACTCCACGTACTAGCAGCATGGTACTTCGTCTTCGAAGTAATATACCACGCATGGATAAACCTTGCAGACCCAAGAGCCTGGGAATACGTAAAAGCAATGTTCTACCGTGGAACCGAAGACCCAAACAAAAAATCATACACCGAAATAAAAAAATAAACAAAAAAAGGTTATCTCCAAACGGAGATAACCCACAACACACTTTTTAAACCACTTTTTTAACCAACATTATTTTTCTAAAAGGGAACAGCGAGAGTTCCACAGGCCACCCGACCCCTGGTTGGTTACATACAAATAAACCACACCAACTAAATAACTCCAGATACACTCTAAAATAAGTCAACTACCCCTCCCTAACTCACTTCGTTAGTGAGGAAAGGGTCTTCTTGACATGAAAAAAATAAAAAAACTATTTGTTAAATCCAGATGATTAGTGTTTATTACAATTAATAGGTTTAGGTTCGTTAAAATGGTGGACATAGCAATACTGGGTTTAGGTAACTTAATTTTAGGCGACGATGGCGTCGGAATAAGAGTTGTACAGCGACTGGATAATAAAGTACCAGAAAATGTAGATGTTATCGACGGAGGCACTGCAGGTTTCGGTCTACTCAACATACTGGATAGATATGAAAGGCTGATCGTGATAGATGCATTAAATTTCGGTGGAGAAAAAGGAGAGGTCAGTAAACTAAACGTCGATGAAGTGAAAGACATAGGCAAAATCAATATCTCAGCTCACGACCTAGATTTCATAGACGCCCTAAAGGTCGCAGACGAACTAGGAAGCGTACCCGAAATAACTATATTCGGAATAGAGGTAGGATATGTCGATAGAACAGAAGTAACAATGGACCTATCACCAGAGGTTGAAAAATCAATAGATAAAGTTATAGACCTCATCCACCAAGAAATAGAAAAACACAAAAACTAAACCAAAAAATATCCATACGACCTATACATAAAACCATAACCGATTGAAAACTAAACTCCAATAACACCGCGTTTTAGATATTAGGTTTTAGATATACAGGAATTAGATATCCACAGTGTTTAGGTAATTATCTATGGTTTAGTAGGTTTTAAGCCTAATCAAAAACTTTGTGATATATGAGATTTTTAAATTTTCTTCTTTATTTTTTGTTTTTTATATTTCAAAGACCTCCTATTCATCTAATTTTTAAATACTGGGTTTCATATTAAACTACAAATATTTTATATTTTTATAGAAGTTATCTATAACCAGTTGTGGGAGTTATGTTTCAAATCAAAAAATGTTTTAATTATTCATTTATAGGTTGTGAATCGGTTAATAAGAACCGAAATAGATACCGAAATAGATCAATTCTATCTTTAATTCCCACTATCAGGAGGAATTCTTATGCAAAATTTTGGAGAAGCAAAATACTTAATTCATGCTCAAATCAAAGCAAATGGAGTTGTAGAGAAGCCAGACGTTGTTGGCGCGATATTTGGCCAAACGGAGGGTTTGATAGGTGATAGTTCAGACTTGAGGGAGCTTCAGAAAGGAGGTAAAGTAGGTAGAATAAAGGTTGATATCAGTTCGAATGATGGAAGGTCTAACGGGGAAGTATTGATACCTTCAAGCCTAAACAAAATAGAGACAGCCATACTAGCAGCCTCACTAGAAACAATAGAAAGAATAGGCCCGTGTAAAGCAAACATACGTGTAACGGACGTAGAAGATGTAAGGGAGACAAAAAGAGATAGAATCGTCGATAGGGCTAAAGAAATACTTTCCAATATGTTCGAAGAGACCGAGATGGAAGACGAAGAGATAGCTAAAACAGTGAAAAGGTCTTTCGGGGAAACTGGAATAACCACATACAAAGGCTTAAATTCAGGTCCAAATGTAAGGTCTTCAGACGCAATACTGATTGTTGAAGGAAGGTCTGATGTTCTAAACCTACTAGATTTTGGCATAAAAAACTCAATAGCAATCGAAGGCACCGATATGCCAGATCAAATTGAAGACATATGCAGAAACAAAACAGTAACAGCATTCCTAGATGGAGATCGAGGAGGAGACCTAATCCTAAAAGAACTGTTACAGAGAGCTAAAATCGATTATGTAGCTAGAGCGCCTGACGGAAAACAAGTAGAAGAACTAGACCACAGCGAAGTTCTCGAAGCGCTAAGAAAGAAAAAACCTGTTTCACAAATCAAAAAAGAAATCAGACTCAGTAAAAAATCCAAAACACCAAAAGACAGCGCCAAAGAAAAACCACCAGAACAGGATGAACCGGAGTTGGATGAACCGGAGTTGGATGAACCAGAACTGAATGAGATTGAAGAAAAACAGAAAACTGAAGTGCAAAGAAAGTTGTCGAAACAAAACAACGGTAAAAGAAGTAAGATACTTCAGAAAGCTAAAAAAGGTCTTCAGAAAGCGAAGAAAAGTAAAAATAAACTGAAAACTAAGGCAAGTCAGAAAGAGCAAGAAAAAAAACAGGAAGATGTTGATTACGAAGATAACGCAGAACAAACCACTGAAACAATTGAAACTGAACAAGAACCTCAGACAATTCGGGAGCTTTATGACGAAACATTACAATCGGTGGAAGGTACCCTTAAAGCAAAGATGTTGGATGGGAACTCGCAGGTCATTTCAGAGGTTGCAGTTAGAGATCTAGCGAAAAGCATAAAAGAAGGAAATGGTTCGGTAAAAACAGTTATTTTCGATGGAGTTATAACACAAAGATTACTTGACATATGCTCAGATAGAAAAGTGAAAAGATTGGTTGGCGTTAAAATGGGTAATGTAAGTAAAAAACCCTCGGATGTAATGGCGTTAACAAAACAAGAACTTTAAAAAGAAGACAGGGATTTATTAAAAGATATAAATCCCATCACGTTTTTTTATTTTTTATTGGTAAATCTATTTTTTCTGTAGACTGGTTTTTGTTTTAGCAGACTCTTGGTATTGGGTCGCCTGCTGGAGGTTCGATATACCTTTTTCCACCTATCGTTGTTTCTAGTGTTACCTTGCCTTTTCCTTCTTTAACAGTTCCTATTACTGCTGTATCTTTTGCACCATCTATTTTTTTGAGTTTTTCAAGGATTTCATTTGCTTTTTCGGGTTTTACACCTATTATTGCTATTCCTTCGTTGGCTACGGACATGGGGTCTATACCGAGTATTTCAGATGCTGATTTTACTTCTTTTTTTATTGGTATTTTATTTTCTTTTAATTCGATGTTTACGTTGGCTTTGGAGGCCATTTCGTTGATAGATTTCGATAGTCCACCTCTGGTTGGGTCTTTCATTGCTGTGACACCACCGATTTCAAGTGCTTTGTCTATTATTTTGTTTATGGGTTTGACGTCGGATTTTATGTTTGATTTAAAGTTGAATCCTTCTCGATGGCTTAATATGGATAATCCGTGGTTTCCAACCGAACCTGTTAGTATTATTTTATCACCTGGTTTTAATCCGCTATCACTTATTGGGTGGTTGGTGTAGCCGATTCCTGTTGTGTTTATAATTATTTTGTCCAGTTCCCCTGCTTCCATAACTTTTGTGTCACCGGTTACGATGTCTACTTCGGCTTCTTGTGCGGTTTTGAATAGTGAGTTGATTGTTTTTTCAACAACCTCGATTTCAAGTCCTTCTTCTAGTATTAATGCAGAGGTGAGGGCTATTGGTTTCGCACCCATCACTGATAGGTCGTTTATAGTTCCTGAAACTGCTAGCCGCCCTATGTCGCCTCCAGGAAAGAAAATAGGTCTCACCACGTGACTATCGGTCGTTATAACTATGTTTTCATTGTTGTGAGGTATTGAGGCACCGTCATCTAGGTCGTGGAGCCCTATACCTCCATTTTTTTTGTCGGTGTGTTTTAATATTATGTTTTTGATGAGGCTGTCCATTACTTGGCCTCCAGCCCCATGTTCTATTGTTATTTTGTTCTCTTGTTTTTTGTTTACAGTCATTTTAGACCACCTTTCAACATTAGGTTTATTTATTTTTTTATCTCAATGTTCTCTATAGTTATCTCGCGTCCTTCTTTTATCTCGGGATCTGGTTTTCCACATTCAGGACAGTTTAAAGCCATTATTATGTCGGTTATGTGGTCTTTTGGTTCTACTTCACCTGAATATCCACAACTACAGTTTATAGTTACATTTACTGTCTTGATTTCAACTTCAACTTTGTCCAACATCTCAATCTTTTCTTTGATTGCATTTATGCAGAAGATCAGTTGTTCGTTGTTTATGTGTGCTAGATCTCCTTTCTGGATAGTTATTTTTTCTACAGATTCTGCTTTCTCCCGATCCGCTATCTCAAGTGTTTTTTCAACTATAGCTTCAGCTACACTGAATTCATGCATTTAATAACCTCTTTTCCTCAATCTTTTGATTCCCTATCTTTACCACCATATTTATACCAAATATTGCATTCCCCTTCACGACTTACCATGCAAGGACCTCGTGGGTCTTGTGGTGTACATTCTTTTGCGAAAAGACTACAGTCGGTTGGTTTGCCTCTGGCTGTCAATATTAGGTGGCACATACATCCCGGATGTATGTCTCTTGAATCTTCTATATCAATATCATACTTCACTCTAGCATCGTATCGACTATATTCATCTTTAATTTCAAGGCCAGAGCCGGGTATTGTCCCTATACCTCTCCAATCTGCATCTATTGTTTTAAAGACTTTATCCAACATTTCAAGTGCTTTTGGATTTCCTTCTTCGTTAACCGCCCGTTCATATGCATTTTCAACTTTAGAGGTGTTGGCGTCAACCTGTTCAGTTAATTTCAATAAGGCATATAATATGTCAAGGGCTTCAAAACCAGATACTACTACGGGCATCCCATATTTTTGTGAGAACACGTTGTAGCTTTTTGTTCCTATTATCGTTGATACGTGTCCTGGAGCTATAAACCCATCAAAATCAACTCCTTCTATATTAAGCAGAGCCTCCATTGCTGGAGGTATCAACCTATGTGAAGTCAGAATAGAGAAATTGTTTGGTAGGCCATTTAAAACGGCTGCTGCATTAGAAGGTGCTGTTGTTTCAAAACCTATCCCAAAGAAAACAACCTCATCTACTTCATTTGAAATCTTGATTGCTTCTTCAATACTATATACCATCCTAACATCATGTCCCTTAGACCTAGCATCGAAAAGACTTTTATCGGTACCTGGAACACGAAGCATGTCTCCAAAAGTCGCTATAGTCACATCGTTTTCAGCGAGCCAGATTGCTTCATCGATTTCTTTCGCAGGCGTTACACATACAGGGCATCCAGGCCCCATTTTAAGCTCCAACCTCCCTGGTATTATTGAACGCAAACCATGTTTCAATATTGATTGTTCATGAGTTCCACATACATGAAGAGCTTTTAAACCATCTTTAGGGCATTTATCATCTATTTTATTCGAAAAACTCTTTGCTAACTCCTTCTTTGAATCCATTTTTATCAAACCAGTTCTTAAAATACAAAACTAAAACCCAGATACCTAACGAATAACAGATAAATAGTAATTAAATGAAATTATTTTTGTTCGGCAGCCTCTTCATATGAATCGAGGTATTCCCTAAATAGTTTTAGTCTTTCTTCGGCTTCTTCTTCAGGTAAGACCTGGATAGCTTGCCCTACATGGTTAAGAACGTAGTCACCGACCTCTACATCATCCAAGAAATCTATCCTAACAGTCCTCTCTACACCTTCGAACTCAACCGTTGCTTCATTTCCATCAATCTCAACAACCTTCCCAGGTACAGCTATACACATATCGACATCAACAAGTGTTTTTGTTCTTCAGTCCATACCTTTTTTTCTCATTCTAGCACTTAACTAAAATCTAAATATTGAAGGTATAGATAGAAGGTGGGTAAATAAGTTTAAGCACATATAGGATCGGTGTTGAAGCTTCACCATTTAGTCTATCAACCCCAGAAAAGAATGAATGGATGTAGTCAAAATGTATTTCTCGGATCTATTCCTAACTGGGTTGGATGGAATTTGACATCCTCCCTGCCCTGAAGGGCGGGGCTTTCTCCTCGCACTTCCGTAAGGAGTTTTATTTTGTATTGAAAATGTGTCTTATAAAACACCAGGTCTGGTTGTTTGGATTTCATATCAATGATGTTTGGTTTGGTTTTTAGGTTAGATTGGTTTATAAGAGTTATTTGGTGGGTGGTTTTTGGGTTTTTTTGGTTGTTTAACCGTAATTATTATATTATACAAAGAATTAGTGGTTATGTCCTTTGTTTGTGTGTGGTTTTGGTTGTTTGTGAGGTTGGTTGGTATGGGATAGTTATATAGGGCTCTAGGTCACTCAAATATAGGAAGTTTTAATATTGGATAAAACAAAAGTTTGAGGTTGCATGCTAAGGCCTAGTTTTGTGTTGAATGTATTGTTTGGAAAGCCATCTTGTTTTGAAAGGTTGGTCCGAATTTATAGATGGGCTCGTAGCTCAGCTCGGCAGAGCGTCTGGCTTTTAACCAGACGGTCAGGGGTTCAAATCCCCTCGAGCCCGCTTAACTTGCTATTTGTATTGTTATTATTGAATAAACTTGAGATGAGTGGATACTATGGGTAAAAAATACAACGTTATGGATCACGACCTAGTTCCTAGGCATGAGATTGTTCCTGAAGAGGAAGCCCAGGAAATCTTAGAAAAACATGATATCGATGCCAAAAAACTTCCTAAAATCCTGAAATCCGACCCTGTTGTTAAGGAGATTGGGGCTAAATCGGGAGATATTTTGAGAATTACTAGAGACAGTCCTACTGCGGGTAAGGCTATTTTATACCGTCTTGTTGTAGATGAAGAGATAGGGGGAGATATATTTTGAGCTTTACAGAACTAACTGAAGCGTATTTAGATGAGAAAAGCATTGCTAGCCATCATATAGAGTCTTTTAATGATTTTCTAGAAAACAGACTTCAGAGAATTATTGATGAACAAGCAGTTATTGAGACTGATATTGAAGATGAAGAAATCAGTTGTTTCAATGTTAGGCTTGGTCAGATAAAGGTTGAAAACCCTATTGTTCGGGAGGCGGATGGCTCAACTAGTAAGTTGTTCCCGACTGAAGCGAGAATACGGAACATAACTTACTCGGCACCGATTAAGCTTGAGATGATTCCTGTTGAAAACGAAGAGGAGAAAAAGGCTGAGTGGGTTGAGGTAGGGGCGCTCCCCATCATGTTGAGGTCTAAAAAATGCAACCTACATGGTTTAGATGAAGAAGAGTTGATAGAGAAAGGTGAAGATTCGCTTGACCCTGGAGGTTACTTTATAATTAATGGGTCTGAAAGAGTTCTCGTTACACTTGAAGACCTTGCTCCTAACAGGATTATCGTTGAGAAAAACGATAGGTATGGCGATGAAATAGAGGTTGCTAAGACTTTTTCTAAAAAAGAAGGATATAGAGCTCTTATAATAGTTGAGAGAAACCGAGAGGGATTACTCGAAGTATCTTTCCCAGGACTTTCAGGTAGAATAAACTTCATAACTTTAATGAAAGCGCTTGGAATGGAAACAGATCAACAGATATCTAAAGCTGTTTCACAAGACTCTGAAATAGTTAAGTATATGTTTGAAAACCTCGAGGAAGCCGATGTTGAGGATAAAGATGAAGCAATATCGGTTATAGGTAAGAGAGTTGCAGCAGGCCAAGCGAAGGAGTACAGGATACGTAGAGCGAACTATGTATTGGAACACTACCTACTGCCACACATTGGTAAAGAACCGGAAGACCGAATAATGAAAGCACATTACCTTGGTCGTATGGCTGAATCCTGTTATGAACTCGCTTTGGGAAGAAGAGATGAAGACGACAAGGACCACCACAGTAATAAAAAACTAAAACTCGCCGGAGACTTAATGGAAGACCTATTCAGAGTCAGTTTAAACCGGCTTGTAAAAGACGTTAAGTATCAATTAGAGCGGGCAAACACCAGAAACCGAGAACTAAGAGTAAAAACATCGGTACGTCCAGATGTCCTCTCCCAAAGACTACAGAGCGCAATGGCGACAGGGGAGTGGGTAGGAGGTAGAACAGGTGTTTCCCAACTACTCGACAGAACAGACCACATGTCAACACTTGCACACCTAAGAAGAGTGGTATCACCACTATCAAGGTCACAACCCCACTTCGAAGCAAGAGACCTACATCCAACACACTGGGGACGTATATGTCCAAACGAAACACCAGAAGGACCTAACTGTGGATTGGTAAACAACTACGCAATGTCCGTAGAACTAACAAGCGGGGCACCAGAAGACAGAATACAAAACGCCCTGTCAGACCTAGGACTAAACAGAATAGAGAGAAGCTAAAGAGAGGATCTAAATGGAAGGCGCAAAAGTATTTCTAAACGGAAGCCTCGTAGGCACACACGATGAACCCCAGAAGTTCGTTGAGAACTTCAGGCAGAAAAGACGTAACAACGAGGTTCCAGAAGATGTTAATGTTTCATATCAAGAAGAAACAAACGAAATAATAATAAGATCAGATTCAGGTCGGGCACGACGTCCATTGATAGTTGTAAACGATGGAGAGCCCGCAATAACCGAAGAACACATAAAAGGAATTAAAAACGAAGATTACGAGTGGGAAGACCTACTAAAAGAAGGAGTAATCGAATACATAGATGCTGAAGAGGAAGAAGACTGTTTAGTAGCAATAGAACCTGAAGAGATAACAGAAAAACACACCCACCTAGAGATAGACCCCGCACTCATACTCGGAATATCCGCATCGATGCTACCATACCCCGAATACAACGCATCACCAAGAAACACAATGGGTGCAGGTATGGTAAAACAGGTTTTAGGACTACCCCAATCAAACTTCAGACTAAGATCAGACACAAGAGCCCACCTACTAAGCTACCCACAAATGCCATTGGTGAAAACACGAGTCATGGAGCACATCGATTACGACAGAAGGCCGGCAGGAGAAAACTTCATAGTAGCCGTACTCTCATACGGTGGATACAACATAGAAGACTCAATCATATTTAATAGGAATTCAGTAGAGAGAGGCCTTGGAAGAAGCCATTTCTATAGAATGTACGAAGGTGAAGAAAGAAGATATCCCGGAGGACAAAGAAACAGGTTCGAAATACCAGACCCAGAAGTAAGGGGTGCCCGGGGAGAAGAAGCATACAAACACCTAGACGAAGACGGATTAGTGAACCCTGAAACAGAAGTAGGGCCAAACGACGTCCTAATAGGAATGACATCACCACCAAGATTCCTTGAAGAACCAACAGAACTCGGTTTGTCACCACAAAAACGAAAAGAAACCAGCGAAACAATGAGATCCAACGAGAAAGGAGTTGTCGACACAGTAATACTAACAGAAACAGAAGAAGGACTCAGACTAGCAAAAGTAAGAGTAAGAGACGAAAGAATACCTGAACTAGGTGACAAATTCGCATCAAGACACGGACAGAAAGGAGTCATAGGGAAAATAGTCCCACAAAAAGACATGCCATTCACAGAACAAGGAATCGTTCCAGACCTAATAGTAAATCCACACGCAATACCAAGCAGAATGACAGTAGGACACGTTCTCGAGATGATAGGAGGTAAAGTAGCCTCTCTAAGAGGAGAAAAAGTAGATGGAACCGCATTCAGCGGTGAAACAGAAGACGAACTACGAGAACAACTAATGGAAAACGGATTCAGCCACACAGGAAAAGAAGCATTATACGACGGACGAACAGGAAAAAGAATAAAAGCAAACATATTCACCGGAGCAATCTTCTACGAAAAACTATACCACATGGTTTCAGGAAAAATCCACGCAAGGTCAAGAGGACCAGTACAAGTCCTAACACGACAACCAACAGAAGGAAGGGCAAGAGAAGGAGGACTCAGGTTCGGAGAGATGGAGAGAGACTGCTTAATAGCGCATGGAGCATCAATGGCCCTAAAAGACAGATTACTAGACGAATCAGACCGAGTAATAGAGTTGGTATGCGAAGAATGTGGACACATAGCCGTTTTCGACAAAAAAAGAAACATGTCATACTGTCCAGTATGCGGTGAAGACGTCACAATGTCAAAAGTAGAACTAAGTTACGGATTCAAAGTCCTACTAGACGAAATAAAAAGCATGGGCATAATGCCCCGGCTAACACTGGAAGACAAAATATAAAGGAGTTTTTAGAAATGCACACCCCGCTTAAACGTATTAGAAGTGTTAATTTTGGCATACTATCCCCAGAAGAAATAAGAAAAATGAGCGTCACCAAAATCATCACCCCCGATACATACGATGATGATGGATATCCCATCGAAATGGGATTGATGGACCGGCGGTTAGGAGTTATAGACCCCGGATTAGAATGCAAAACATGTGGAGGACGGCCAGGTGAATGTCCAGGCCATTTCGGTCGAATTGAACTCGCAGCACCCGTAATCCACAGTGGTTATGCAAGAGACCTAAGGAGACTATTAAGAGTAACATGCCGTGAATGCGGAACACTCCTACTAACAGATAAAGAAAAACAAACCATAGTCAAAGAACTTAAACAAATGAAGGAGATGAACGAGCCGGTAAAAAAAATCGTTCGAAAAGCAATACGAGAAGCAAGAAAAACAAAAGAATGCCAGAAATGTGGTCGAGAACAAAACAAAATAAAATTCGAAAAACCAACAACATTCTACGAAGACGGAGAAAAACTAACCCCCTCAGACATAAGAGAATGGCTCGAAAAAATACCTGACGAAGACGTAAAAGTACTGGACATAGACCCTGAAAGCGCCAGACCAGAATGGATGGTTCTAGAAGTACTGCCAGTACCACCCGTAACAATAAGACCATCAATAACACTCGAATCAGGACAGAGATCCGAAGACGACATAACACACAAACTGGTGGACATACTCAGAATAAACCAGAGATTCCAAGAAAACCGAGAAGCAGGAGCACCACAACTCGTAATAGAAGACCTATGGGAGTTAATACAATACCACGTAACAACATTCATCGACAACGAGGTCTCAGGAATACCACCAGCAAGACACAGATCAGGAAGACCACTAAAAACACTCAGCCAGAGACTAAAAGGAAAAGAAGGAAGATTCCGAAACAACCTCTCAGGAAAACGAGTCAACTTCAGCGCACGAACAGTAATATCACCCGACCCGAACATATCGGTAAACGAACTCGGAGTACCAACACAGATAGCAAAAGAAATGACAATACCTATAGAAGTGACAGAGAGAAACATCGAAAAAATGAGAGAAACCATACTCCGTGGATCCCAAACACACCCAGGAGCAAACTACGTAAAAAGACTCGACGGACGAAAACAAAAAATCACAGAAGAAAACAAAGAGATGGTCGCCGAAAAAGTAGAGGTAGGTTGGAAAGTAGACCGACACCTAAAAAACGGTGACATCGTATTGTTCAACAGACAGCCATCACTACACAGAATGAGTATAATGGGACATCGAGTACGAGTAATGCCAGGGAAAACATTCAGAATAAACCTATGCGTCTGCCCACCATACAACGCAGACTTCGACGGAGACGAAATGAACCTACACGTACTTCAAGGAGAAGAAGCAAGAGCCGAAGCAGAAGTCCTAATGGAAGTGCAAGAACACCTAATATCACCCAGATTCGGAGCACCAATCATAGGAGGAATCCACGACCACATAACAGGGTCATTCATGCTTACAAGAAAAGGAACACACCTCGACAAAGACGACGCAATAGAACTACTCAGAATGGCAGACATATACAGCCTCCCAGAACCACAGACAAAAGAAAACGGAGAAGAATACTGGACAGGAAAACAGATATTCAGCCAAGTACTACCCAACGACCTCAGCCTAAAATACCGAGGCGAGTTATGCGAAAACTGCAATGAATGCAAACAAATAGAATGCGAAAACGAAGCATACATCAAAATAGAAAACGGCGAACTAAAATCAGGAGTAATAGACGAAAAAGCATTCGGAGCATTCAGCGGAGTAATACTAGACAGAGTAGTAAGAGACTACGGCAGCGATAGAGCCCTAAAATTCCTAAACGACGTAACAAGACTAGCAATACGATCGATAACAAAATTCGGTTTCTCGATCGGAATAGACGATGAAGACCTACCAAAAGAAGCAGAAGACCAGATAGAAAGAATCGTAGAAAAAGCCGAAGAAGAAGTTGATAAACTAGTCGACACATACGAAAGAGGAGAACTAGAACCAATACCAGGCCGATCAATAGAAGAAACACTCGAAATGAAAATCATGCAAACACTAGGAAACGCAAGAGACAAAACAGGGAAAGTCGCAGAACAACACCTCGGAATGGATAACGCAGGCGTTGTGATGGCCGTATCAGGAGCTAGAGGAAGTATGCTTAACCTCACACAAATGACAGCTTCCGTAGGACAACAATCAGTGCGTGGAGAACGAATAAACAGAGGATACGAAAAAAGAACACTATCCGCATTCGAAAGAGACGACCTTGGAGCAACAGCACGTGGATTCGTATACTCAAGCTACAAAGACGGTTTATCCCCAACAGAATTCTTCATGCACGCAATGGGTGGAAGAGAAGGACTCGTAGACACAGCTGTAAGAACAGCCCAATCAGGATACATGCAAAGAAGACTAATAAACTCACTACAAGACCTAAAAATCAGCGAAGACGGAACAGTGAGAAACACCTCAGACGACATAATACAATTCGAATACGGAGAAGACGGAGTAGACCCAAGCAAAAGCTTTAGAGGCGACCCAGTAGACATAGAAGGAATAATAGATGAAGTAAAAATGGAGGCAGAGAAATGACCAAAGAACCAATAAAAAAATACGACGGAAAACTCCCCCCCAAAATACTCCACGAAATAAACGAAAAAGCCATAGAAAACAACTTAACAGACAGCGAACTCGAAAAAGTACTAGAAAAAGCATTACAACAATACCAAGAAAAACAAGTAGACTATGGAGAACCCGTCGGAACAGTCGCAGCACAATCAATCGGAGAACCAGGAACACAGATGACAATGCGAACATTCCACTACGCAGGTGTCGCAGAAATCAACGTAACACTCGGACTACCAAGACTGATAGAGATCGTCGATGCAAGAAAAACACCATCCAGCCCAATGATGACCGTTAAACTAGAGGAAGAATACGCCAAAGACAGAAACAAAGCCCGAAAAATCGGATGGAAAATAGAAGAAACAAAAATCAAAAACATCGCCGAAATCGAGCCAAACCCATCACAAATGAAAATCACACTCAAACTAGACGAAACAATGCTAGACCGAAGAGACCTCACAGAAGACCAAGTAGTAGAAATAATAGAATCAGAAATAAACCTAGACGTAACAAAAGAAAACAAAAAAATCGTCATAAGAACCAAAAAATCATCATACAGAGAACTACTCAGAGCAGTAGAACAACTCAAAGAAATCAAAGTAGCAGGAATAGACGGCATAAAACGAGCAATAATAAGAAAAGAAGACGACGAATACACAGTATACACAGAAGGATCCGCATTCAAACAAGTACTAAAACTCGATGGAGTAGACTCACAAAAAACAAAAACAAACGACGTACACGAAATAAACAACGCATTAGGGATAGAAGCAGCAAGACAAGCCCTAATAAACGAAGCAATGGATACATTGAGAGAACAAGGACTAGAAGTAAACGTAAGACATATAATGTTAGTAGCCGACGTAATGACAACCACCGGAAGACTCAAACAGATCGGAAGACACGGAGTAAGCGGAGACAAAGAAAGCGTACTCGCAAGAGCAGCATTCGAAGTAACAGTAAAACACCTTTTAAACGCCGGCAAAAAAGGACAGTCAGATGAACTTAAGGGAATACCTGAAAATGTAATAGTTGGCCAGCCAATAGAACTTGGAACTGGCGTAGTAGACTTAGAAATGGAATCAATGGAGGGTTAAATTTTGGATTTTGAAAAAGCTATTGAAGACGCTATACACACAGGAAAAGTGAAAATAGGGTCAAATGAAACAATAAAAACACTAGAAGAAGAAACAGCAGAGCTGATAATAACGGCAAACAACTGCCCAAAAAACATAGACATAGAGATAACCCAGCTCGCGAAAGAAAAAGGAATTAAAATAATCGAATTAAACACATCTAATTATGAATTAGGGGCATTATGCGGCAGACCACACTCTGTAGCCGCATTATCAATAATAGACCCCGGAAAATCAAGAATACTAGGAGTCCAAGAACTCACTGGTGAGATAAATGAGTGAAGTAAAACTATCATCAGACGAAATAAGATACATAGCATTGTTTGAAAGCCTAACAGGAGCAGGAGCAAGAGATTGCTACGTAGACGAAGAAAACGATAGAGTAATATTCGTAGTAAACCAAGGCGAAATGGGACTAGCAATAGGTAAAGGCGGAAGAAACATAAAAAGATTCAGAGAAACAGTAGGAAAAAGAGTAGAAGTAGTAGAATACGCAGAAAACCCCGCACCATTCATCGAAAACGCTTTATCACCAGCCGAAGTCGAAGAAATAGAGATAGTAAACGGAGAAGAAGGCAAAAAAGCAGAAATCGAAGTCAAAGAAAGCAAAAAAGGACTAGTAATCGGCAAAAACGGTAGAAACATCGAAAAAGCCAAACTACTAGCAGACAGACACTACAACATAAACGACATAATATTACTATAAAAAAACAAGACTCAAAAACCAAACAAAAAACACAACAAAAACAAGCAAACAACCACAAAAAACCGTTTGGAAATAAAATTGGTTCAAACAACCTAACAAAAGGAAAAAAGAACCAAAACACCTAAGAGTCAAAAGATATTTTAGGTTCTAATCACAATAAACTGAAAAGCTATCTTGATTCTACAGTACATTAAGATTGAGCCTTAAAGACAAAACTAAACTAACGTGATAAAATGGGTAAAGGAATGTATGCAGCTAGAAAACTAAAAAAAGACCGACAGAAACATAGATGGAGCGATAAAGATTACCAAAGAAGAGTATTAAACCTAGACGAAAAAGCAGATCCTCTAGAAGGAGCACCACAAGGAACAGGAATCGTAATCGAAAAAGTAGGAATCGAAGCCAAACAACCAAACTCAGCAATAAGAAAATGTGTAAGAGTACAACTCGTAAAAAACGGAAGACAACTAACAGCCTTCTGTCCAGGAGACAACGCAATCTCATTCATAGATGAACACGACGAAGTACTGATAGAAGGAATAGGCGGTCGAATGGGCCGTTCAATGGGAGACATCCCCGGCGTACGATTCAAAGTAATAAAAGTAAACGGCGTCTCACTCGAAGAACTCGTTAGAGGAAACAAAGAAAAACCAATGAGGTAAACCACATGACAAAGCTATTTGGAAAGTACGACCTCACAGAGGTAGAAGTAACAGACGAAGGACTAGAGAGATACATAAACCTCGACGAAGTAGTTCTCCCACACTCAGGCGGTAGAAAAGCAAACGACAAATTCAAATCAGACATACCAATAGTAGAACAACTAATAAACAAAATGATGAGAAGCCACGAAAACACAGGAAAGAAAAACAAAGCATTCAAAATAGTCAAAGAAGCATTCGAAAAAATACACAGCGAAACAGGAGAAAACCCAGTTCAACTACTCGTACACGCAATAGAAAACGCAGGACCAAGAGAAGAAACAGTACGACTAAAACAAGGAGGAATATCAATACAAAAACCAATAGACGTATCCTCCCAAAGAAGAGTAAACGTATCACTAACACTAATAGCAGACGGCGCAAAAAAATCCTCATTCAAAAAAGACCAAGGAATAGTAGCATCCCTGGCAGACGAAATAATCAAAGCATCCAACCAAGACATGTCAAGCTACGCAGTCAAGAAAAAAGAAGAAAAAGAAAGAGTCGCAAAAGCAGCCAGATAAAAACAAAAAAACGGTGAAAACAATGGGAAGAAAAGAAAAAATGGTACAGAAAGTAAAGCGATTAATGGACAACAGAGAAAGAATACGAAACATAGGAATAGTAGCCCACATAGACCACGGAAAAACAACACTAACAGACAACCTACTCGCTGGAGCAGGTATGATATCAGAAGAACTCGCCGGCGAACAACTCTTCATGGACTTCGACGAAGAAGAACAAGAAAGAGGAATCACAATAGACGCAGCAAACGTATCCATGGTCCACGACTTCGATGACGGAGAATACCTAATAAACCTAATCGACACACCAGGCCACGTAGACTTCGGAGGAGACGTAACAAGAGCAATGAGAGCAGTCGACGGAGCAGTCGTAGTCGTAGACGCAGTAGAAGGATGCATGCCACAAACAGAAACCGTCCTAAGACAATCAATAAAAGAAAACGTAAAACCAACACTCTTCATAAACAAAATAGACAGACTAATAAACGAACTCGAACTATCCGCCGACGAAATGCAGAAAAAATTCGTCTCCGTAATAAAAGAAGTAAACGACCACATAACCGGAATGATCGAAGACGAAGAAAGAGCAAAAGAATGGAAAGTAAACGTAAACGACGGAAGCGTCGCATTCGGCTCAGCACTATACAACTGGGCACTCAGCCTACCATACATGGAACAAACAGGAATAACATTCAACGACCTAATACAACACGCTAAAAAACAAGAACACGTCGAACTACACAAAAAAGCACCACTACACCGCGTCGTACTAAACATGGTAATAAGACACCTACCAAACCCACTACAAGCACAAGAATACAGAATCCCAAGCATATGGGACGGAGACCTAACAAGAGACATCG